>NZ_JBEZZJ010000018.1:0-112894 GCF_040639095.1 Micromonospora sp. NPDC023966
CGCCGACTCCGCCGACCCGAACATGGCCTCCTACCGGATGAGCGTGGACAACCTCGCCGACTGGATCGCCACCCGCGGCTACAGCACCTCCTGACGAACCGACCGGCAGCACCATGCAGAAGGGCCCGACCCCATGAGGGGTCGGGCCCTTTTCGCGCGTCAGCCGCCGGAGTCGTCCAGCTCGGCGCCGTCCGGTGGGGTGTCGTCGTCCCGGCTGGCCAGCCAGCCGTCGGGCAGGAAGACCTTGCCCAGGGAGTTGGTCCGGCCGCGCGGCTGGCCCAGGGTCTCCACCGGGAACGGCACGGCCGGGTCGAGCTTGCCGAGCAGGTCGTCGAGCTGGGCCAGGCTGTCGATCATCGCGAGCGAGCGGCGCAGTTCGCTGCCGATCGGGAAGCCCTTGAGGTACCAGGCGACGTGCTTGCGGAAGTCGGTGCAGCCGTCGCGCTCGCCCCGGGCCGGGTTGCGGGCGCCGGCCACGAACTGGTCGACCAGCAGCTCTGCGTGCCGCCGCATGGTCGCCGCCACCTCGCCGAGGTTGGGCAGCCGCCGCTCGTCACGGCCGTTGAAGGCGGCCTCCAGGTCGGCGAAGAGCCACGGTCGGCCCAGGCAGCCCCGGCCGACCACCACGCCGTCGACGCCGGTGTGGGCGACCATCCGCAGCGCGTCGTCGGCCTCCCAGATGTCGCCGTTGCCGAGCACCGGCACGTCGAGCGCCTGCTTGAGGGTGGCGATGGCGTCCCAGTCGGCGGTGCCCGAATAGCGCTGCGCGGCCGTACGCCCGTGCAGGGCGACCGCGGCGACGCCGGCGTCCTGGGCGGCGAGACCGGCCTCGACGTACGTCAGGTGGTCGTCGTCGATGCCCTTGCGCATCTTGACGGTGACCGGCACCCCGGCGGGGGACGCGGCGTCCACCGCGGCCCGGACCAGCCGGGCGAAGAGCCGGCGCCGCCACGGCAGGGCCGACCCGCCGCCGCGCCGGGTGACCTTGGGGACCGGGCAGCCGAAGTTGAGGTCGATGTGGTCGGCGAGGTTCTTCTCGACCACGATCCGCACGGCGGCGGCGGTGATCTCCGGGTCGGTGCCGTAGAGCTGGAGGCTGCGCGGCTGCTCGTCCGCGCCAAAGGCGATCATGCGCAGCGTCTTCGGGTTCCGCTCGACCAGCGCCCGGGTGGTGATCATCTCGCAGACGTAGATGCCGCCGCCCTGCTCGCGGCAGAGCCGGCGGAAGCCGACGTTGGTGATCCCGGCCATCGGCGCGAGCACCACCGGCGGCCACACCTCGTGCGGGCCGAGGGTCAGCGGGCGCAGCGCGGGCAGGGTCGGGGCGGTCACCGGACAAGTGTACGGGGCCCCGACCGACCGGTCGGGGCCCCGTGACCAGCGTCAGCAGCCGGGCAGGCGCTCGATCAGGTAGCGCTCCACCTGGTCCAGCGAGATGCGCTCCTGGGTCATGGTGTCCCGGTTCCGCACGGTCACCGCGTTGTCGTCGAGGGTGTCGAAGTCGACGGTGACGCAGAACGGGGTGCCGATCTCGTCCTGCCGCCGGTAGCGGCGGCCGATGGCCTGCGAGTCGTCGAACTCGACCACCCAGCGCTTACGCAGGTCGGCGGCGAGCTGCTTGGCCTTGGGCGAGAGCGCCTCGTTGCGGGACAGCGGGAGCACCGCCACCTTGACCGGGGCCAGCCGCGGGTCGAAGCGCATGACGGTGCGCTTGTCCACGCCGCCCTTGGTGTTCGGGGCCTCGTCCTCGTCGTACGCCTCGAGCAGGAAGGCCAGCACCGCGCGGGTGAGGCCGGCGGCCGGCTCGATCACGTACGGCATCCAGCGCTCGCCCTTGGTCTGGTCGAAGTACGACAGGTCGACGCCGGAGTGCTTGCTGTGCGTGGACAGGTCGAAGTCGGTCCGGTTGGCGATGCCCTCCAGCTCGGCGAACTCGGTGCCGCCGAACTGGAACCGGTACTCGATGTCGACGGTGCGCTTCGAGTAGTGGGAGAGCTTCTCCTTGGGGTGCTCGTAGAAGCGCAGGTTGTCCTCGGAGAGGCCCAGGTCGAGGTACCAGTTCCAGCGCTCGGAGAGCCAGTACTCGTGCCACTTCTCGTCGGTGCCCGGCTCGACGAAGAACTCCATCTCCATCTGCTCGAACTCGCGGGTGCGGAAGATGAAGTTGCCCGGGGTGATCTCATTGCGGAACGACTTGCCGGTCTGCGCGATGCCGAACGGCGGCTTCTTGCGGGCGACCGTCTCCACGTTCTTGTAGTTGACGAAGATGCCCTGGGCGGTCTCCGGCCGCAGGTAGTGCAGGCCCTCGTCGCTCTCCACCGGGCCCAGGTAGGTCTTCATCAGGCCGTTGAACATCTTCGGCTCGGTGAAGGTGCCCTTGTTGCCGCAGTTCGGGCAGTTCAGCTCCTGCAGGGAGGTCAGCGGCTTGCCGTGCTTCTCGGCGTACGCCTCCTCCAAGTGGTCGGCGCGGAACCGCTTGTGGCAGAACTGGCACTCGGTGAGCGGGTCGACGAACTCGGCGATGTGGCCGCTGGCCTCCCAGACCTTGCGGGCCAGGATGACCGCGGAGTCCAGGCCGACGACGTCGTCGCGCTGCTGGACCATGGTCTTCCACCACTGCCGGCGGACGTTCTCCTTGAGCTCGACGCCGAGCGGACCGTAGTCCCAGGCCGACCGGGTGCCCCCGTAGATCTCGCTGGAGGGGAAGACGAAGCCTCGGCGCTTGGCGAGGCTGACGACGGCGTCGATACGGTCGGCTGGCATGTTTTTCCTCCTACGCCGGCTGGCGGTCGGCGGGGGCGATGTGAGTGGAACCGGACGGTTCGGGACAACGGTACGACCACCGCGGTCCCGAGCCCAGTAGAATACCGGGGCCCGGTCAGCTCACCCCGCACACCTCCATGCCGCCGGTCTGCTGGTCCGGCGCGAGCGTGACGGTCTGCGCCTCCCGCTTACCGCCGGCCAGGGTCACGTCCACCGGCACGGTCAGCGTGGCGGTGTCGACCTCGCCCACGCGGTAGCCGGAGACCCGCGGCTCGGTGGCCACCCGCTGCTCGAACTCGGACCGGGACTCGCGCCGCCGGAGGTCGTCGCAGAGCTGGTCGTACGCCTTGGACCAGTCCTTGGCGACGAGCGCCTGGTAGTAGTCGTCGGTGACCGCCCGGCCCTGCTCCTCGACGGCCTGCACGTTGCTCACCGCCAGCCCGACCACGGCCGCGCCCCCCCCGCCGCAGCAGAGCAGCAGGGCGAGCCCGCCGACGCCGAGGCCGAGCCAGAGCCGGGCCCGGCCGCCCTCGGTGGGCGGGGCGGCGAACGGCGGGGCGACCCCGGGACCGGGCGGCGGGGCGGGGACGCCCGGCTCGCCCGGCGACACCGGCGGCACGCCGGGCGGCGACGCGGGGATGCCCGGCTCGGACGGCGGTCCCGGCACCGACGGCACGCCGGACGGCACGGGCGGGGGTGGTGGGGCGGCCGGCCCGGGAGCGGTCATACGCGCCAGGGTAGTGCCCCCGGCCTCAGCGGTAAGGGCCTGCGGCCCGATCACTGGCCACCACGACGATCTCGCCGTCCGGCGCGGCACTGGCCAGTGTCTCGTACGCCGAGGGCTCGTCCACCGACCGGGCGAGCAGCGGCACCGCGGTGACCTTGACGTCGAAGCCGCCGAGCGCCCGGCGGTACGCCCCGACCGACTCCCACTCGGTGAGCAGGCACCAGTGGGCGGGGTCGTCGAGCGCGCGGAGCAGGTCGCCCCGCAGGTAGCCCGGGCGGGCGGCGAGCGCGGCGAGGGCGGCGTGCGCCTCCCGGGTGAACTCGTCCGCCGTGTCGGCGTCCACCACGAACCGGTTGGTGACCAGCACCGGGTTCCTCCTCGTAGAGTCTGTGGCATGCAGCGTACGCAGAGTCCCGTGCTGGCCCGGTTGGTCCGGCTCAACCCGACGACGGTGTTCCTGGCCGCGCTGGTCCTGGTGCTGGTCGGGCTCTTCGCGCCCGGCGCGGTGGGCGGCGTCGTGCTGCTGGCGCTGGCCGCGGGGCCGGTGTGGCTGATGACGGTCACCTGGCCGGTGCAGGCGCCGGCGACCCGGGTGCTGCGGCTGCTGCTGCTGACCCTGCTGATCGCGGTCGCGCTGGCGAAGCTGCTCTGACCGTTGACCTGCGCAGACATGCAATCATGCGTTTTTGACAATCAATTTCGTTATCGCGGACAGTTGGAGACATGACCGTCCGCTCAGCTCCGCGTGCCCTCGCCGTCGCCACCGCCGCCCTGCTCACCCTGGGCGGCGTCGCCGCCTGCTCGGACGGTGGGGGCGGCGGGAGCGACCCGGACCAGGTCGACGTGGTGGCCGCCTTCTACCCCCTCCAGTTCCTCGCCGAGAAGATCGGCGGCGACGCGGTCGCCGTCACCAACCTGGCCAAGCCCGGCGCCGAGCCGCACGACCTGGAGCTCAACCCCCGGCAGGTGGGCCAGGTGGCCGACGCCGAGCTGATCGTCTACCTCGCCGGCTTCCAGCCGGCCGTGGATGAGGCGGTCGAGCAGAACGGCGGCGACCGGGCGTTCGACGTCGCCGGCGTGCAGCCGCTGCTCGACGCCACCGCCGGCGGCCACGAGCACGAGGGTGAGGCCGGCCACGAGGAGGAGACCGGCGGCAAGGACCCGCACCTCTGGCTGGACCCGACCCGGCTGGCCACCGTCGGCGACCGGCTCGCCGAGCGGCTCGGCAAGGTCGACCCGGGCCGGGCCGCCGACTTCACCGCCCGGGCGGCGGCGCTGCGCGCCGAGCTGACCGGGCTGGACGCCGACTACACCCGGGGCCTGGCCACCTGCCAGCGCCGGGAGATCGTGACCAGCCACACCGCCTTCGGCTACCTGGCCGAGCACTACCGGCTCGAACAGGTCGGCATCACCGGCCTGAGCCCGGACGCCGAGCCCTCCCCGCAGCGCCTCGCCGCGGTGGCGAAGGAGGCCCGGGAGCACGGGGCCACCACCATCTTCTTCGAGACGCTGGTCAGCCCGAAGGTCGCCGAGACCGTGGCCCGGGAGGTCGGGGCGCGGACCGCGATGCTCGACCCGATCGAGGGCCCACCCGCCGACGGCGACTACCTGTCGGCGATGCGCGCCAACCTCCAGACCCTGCGGACCGCCTTGGACTGCTCATGACCGAACCCGTGATCCAGGTCGCGCACGCCGCCGTCGGCTACGACGGCCGGGCGGTGCTGCGGGACGTCTCGCTGACCGTCACCGCCGGAGAGGTGGTCGCCGTGCTCGGCGCCAACGGCTCCGGCAAGTCGACGCTGATCCGCGCCGTGCTCGGCCTGGTGCCGCTGGGCGCCGGGTCGGTCACCCTCTTCGGCACGCCGCAGCGCCGCTTCCGGCAGTGGCACCGCATCGGGTACGTCCCGCAGCGGCTCGGCGCGGGCAGCGGCGTACCCGCCACCGTGGGCGAGGTGGTGGCGTCCGGGCGGCTGGCCCGCCGGGGCGTGCTGCGTCTGCCCGGGCGGGCCGACCGGGAGGCGGTCGCCGCGGCGCTGCGCGCGGTCGGGCTCGCCGACCGGGCCGGCGACCCGGTCGCCACCCTCTCCGGCGGTCAGCAGCAGCGCACCCTGATCGCCCGGGCGCTGGCCGGCCGGCCGGAGCTGCTGGTGCTCGACGAGCCGACCGCCGGGGTGGACGCGGCCAGCCAGGAGGCGTTCGCCACGGCGCTGCGCGACTTCCGGGACGGCGGCGGCACCGTGCTGCTGGTCGCCCACGAGCTGGGGCCGCTGCGCCCGCTCATCCGCCGGGCCGTCGTCGTCCACCAGGGCGGCATCTGCCACGACGGCGCGGTCCCGGAACCGGCCGGGCACCACGCCGAGCCGGGCCACGACCACGTGCACCCGCACTGCGACGAAGAGCCCGCCGGGCTGTGGAGCATGTGATGGACCTCTTCCAGTACGACTTCATGCTGCGCGCCCTGGTCGGCGCGCTGGTCATCGGGCTGGCCGCCCCGGCGCTCGGCATCTACCTGGTGCAGCGCCGGCTGGCCCTGATCGGCGACGGCATCGGCCACGTGGCGCTCACCGGCGTCGGCGCCGGGCTGCTGCTCAACCGCTCCCCCGTGCTGGTCGCGGTGGTCGCGGCCACGCTGGGCGCGATCGTCATCGAACTGGTCCGCTCGCGGGGGCGCACCTCCGGGGACCTCGCCCTGGCGCTGCTGTTCTACGGCGGCATCGCCGGCGGCGTGATGCTGGTCGGGCTCTCCGACGCCAGCAGCGGGTCGCTCAACGCGTACCTCTTCGGGTCGCTGACCACGACGTCGCCGGCCGACCTGGTCACCATCGGGGTGCTCGGCGTGGCGATCCTGGTGACCATGCTGGTGCTGCGCCCGGCGCTCTTCGCGGTCTGTCACGACGAGGAGTACGCCCGGGTCTCCGGCCTGCCGGTGCGGGCGCTCAACATGCTGCTCGCGGTCGGCACCGCGGTCACCGTGACCATCGCCATGCGGGCGGTCGGGGTGCTGCTGATCAGCGCGCTGATGGTGGTGCCGGTGGCCACCGCCCAGCAGGTGACCCGGGGCTTCCGGAGCACCATGGCGGCGGCCATGGCGCTGGGGCTGTTCGCGGCCGGCGCCGGGGTCTGGGTGGCCGCCACCGCCGACACCGCGCCCGGCGCCTCGGTGGTGCTGCTGGCGATCGGCTCGTTCCTGGTGGTGGCGCTGCTGGCGGCCGGCCGCCGGGCGCTGCGCCGGCGGACCCGCCCGGCCGCCGTGCCGGTGGCCGAGCCGACGGAGCACGAGGTGGTCCTGCGGTGAGGCCGTCCCGGCCGGCGCTGCTGGCATTGGTTACCGTTACGGGGTGACGGTCACGAACGGGTACGACGCCTTCGAGGGCGCGGGTGACCTGCTGCGCGCGCTGTCGGCGCCGATCCGGCTGGCGATCGTGAGCGAGCTGGCCCGGGGTGAGCGCTGCGTGCACGAGCTGGTGGAGAAGCTCGGCGCCCCACAGCCGCTGGTCTCTCAGCACCTGCGGGTGCTGCGCGGCGCCGGCGTGGTGCGCGGCTCGCGGCGCGGCCGGGAGATCGCGTACGCCCTGGTGGACGAGCACGTCGCGCACATCGTGGCGGACGCGGTCAGCCACGCCGGGGAGGGACCGTCGTGACCGAGGGGGCACTGCGCAACACCCGGCAGCGGAGCGCGGTGAGCGCCCTGCTGGCCCAGGTCGAGGGCTTCCACAGCGCCCAGGAGCTGCACGCCATGCTGCGCCAGCGCGGCGAGCGGGTCGGCCTCACCACCGTCTACCGGACCCTCCAGAACCTCGCCGACGCGGGCGAGATCGACGTGATGCGCCCGCCCGGCGGCGAGCACCTCTACCGGCGGTGCAGCGAGGGCCACCACCACCACCTGGTCTGCCGGGCCTGCGGCCGGACCGTGGAGGTGGCCGGCCCGGCGGTGGAGAGCTGGGCCGAGCGGGTCGCCGCCGAACACGGTTACGCCGAGGTCAGCCACACCCTGGAGATCTTCGGCACCTGCCCGGCCTGCGCCGGCTGAGAAAACCGACCCGTGCCCGGACGGCCGGGCCGTGGCACGCTGTCCGGCGTGAAGATCTACGCCGACCGTTTTCCGACCGCCCTCCGCCAGCTCCTCACCGATCTGCTCGTGGTCGTCTGGGTGTACACGGCGATCCGCTTCGCGCTCTGGCTGCACGACCTCGTCGAGAAGCTCGCCGTACCCGGACGGAAGCTGGAGGGGGCCGGCGGCGGGCTCGCCGACAACCTGGCCGACGCCGGCGGCAAGGTCGGCCGGGTGCCGATCGTCGGCGACGAGCTGACCGCCCCCTTCACCAAGGCCGCCGAGGCCGCTCGCGCGGTCGCCGAGGCCGGCCGCGACCAGCAGGAACTGGTCGGCCAACTGGCCCTGGCGCTGACCATCGCGGTGCTGGTCTTCCCCCTCGGGCTGGTGCTGTTCGGCTGGCTGCCGCTGCGGGTGCGCTGGATGCGCCGGGCCGGCGCCGCGAAGGCCCTCGCGAGCGCCCCGGCCGGGCGGGACCTGCTGGCGCTGCGCGCGCTCGCCGGGCAGCCCCTCGCGAAGTTGAACCGGATCGCACCGGACGTCGCCGAGGCGTGGCGCCGCGGCGACGACGCGACGGTCGACGCGCTCGCCGCACTGGAGCTGCGCGGACTCGGGCTGCGCACCGGCCGGTAGGGTGTGCCGGTGCTGTACTTCCTGATCGTCGTCGCGGTCCTGCTGCTGATCTACGCGGGCGTGCTGGTGAGCTACGTCCGCAAGGGCCGCCGGATCCCGCCGGCCGCGTACCTGGTGCTGGCCGGGCTGAACGGGCTCATCCTGGCCGGGGTGATCGCCTGGGCGGTCGCCCGCTGACCGGCGGGCCCCCGCCCGTTCGGCGGGGGCCCCGAACCGTCACTCGGCGGGCGGGATGCGGCGGCGGACGTCCTGCGCCGTGGACGGACCCGGCTGCCAGCGAGCCACCCAGGGTTGGTCGGCGGGCGGGGTGACCACCCCCTCCTCCACGGACGCGTACCGGCCGGCGATGATCCGCTTGGCGGCGGCCACGTCCAACGCGTCGGTGTTGGACCACAGCCCGGTGAACAGCTCGTCGACGCGCAGCCGGGCCTGCCGGCAGAACAGGTCGGCCAGCTCCAGGTTCTCCGGGTGCTCGGCGCGCTCGGCGACCGCCCGGACACAGACCGCCGACATCGCGAACAGCTCCGCGCCGATGTCCACGACCCGGCCGAGGAACGCCTGCTTGCGCTCCATCTTCCCCTGCCAGCGGGACATCGCGTAGAAGGTGGACCGGGCCAGCTTGCGGGAGGTCCGCTCGACGTGCCGCAGGTGGCCGGCGAGCGGGCCGAACTCGTGGTAGGCCCCCGGCGCCTGACCCCTGCCGACGGCGAGGGTGGGCAGCCACTTGGCGTAGAAGACGCCGGCCCGCGCGCCGGCCTTCGCCTTGCGGCCCAGCCCGGCGTCCGGGTCGATGATGTCGCCGGCCACGGAGAGGTGCGCGTCGACCGCCTCGCGGGCGATCAGCAGGTGCATGATCTCGGTGGAGCCCTCGAAGATCCGGTTGATCCGCAGGTCGCGCAGGAGCTGCTCGACCGCGGCCGGGCGCTCGCCCCGGGCGGCCAGGGAATCGGCCGTCTCGTAGCCGCGTCCGCCCCGGATCTGGATCAGCTCGTCGGCGATCTTCCAGGCCATCTCGCTGGCGTAGAGCTTCACCAGCGCGGCCTCGATCCGGATGTCGTTGCGGTCGTCGTCGGCGAGCAGGCAGCAGAGGTCGAGCATCGACTCCATGCCGTACGTGGTGGCGGCGATGAAGGCCAGCTTCTTGGCGACCGCCTCGTGCTCGCCGACCGGCCGGCCCCACTGGACCCGGTCGGCGGCCCACTCCCGGGCCACGTTCAACGCCCACTTGCCGGCGCCCACGCACATGGCCGGCAGCGAGAGGCGACCGGTGTTCAACGTGGTCAGTGCGATCTTCAAGCCCTTGCCCTCGCCGCCGATCACGTTCTCCTTCGGCACGAAGACGTCGTGGAACCGGGTGACGCTGTTCTCCAGGCCGCGCAGCCCGATGAAGGCGTTGCGTCGCTCGACGGTGATGCCCTCGCTGTCGCCCTCCACCACGAAGGCGGTGATGCCGCCGCGCCGCCCCTCCGCGGCCGGCACCCGGGCCATCACCACCAGCAGGGTGGCGACCGTGCCGTTGGTGGCCCAGAGCTTCACCCCGTTGAGGCGGTAGCCGGTGCCGTCCTCGGTCGGCTCGGCGGTGGTGGCCAGCCGGGCCGGGTCGGAACCGACGTCCGGCTCGGTGAGCAGGAAGGCCGAGACCTCGCCGGCCGCCAGCCGGGGCAGGAAGAGCTGCTTCTGCTCGGGCGTGCCGAACATCTTGAGCGGCTGCGGCACGCCGATCGACTGGTGCGCGGAGAGCAGCGCGCCGATCGACGGGTTCACCGAGCCGGCCCGCATCAGCGCCCGGCAGTAGTGCAGGTTGCTCAGCCCAAGGCCGCCGTACTTCCGGTCGATCTTCATGCCGAAGGCGCCGAGCCGGGCCAGCCCCTGGAACACCTCGTCGGGGATGCGCGCGTCGCGCTCGATGGCCGCACCGTCCACCTCGGAGTCCAGGTACGCCCCGAACGCGCCCAGGAACTCCTCGGCCCGGGCCACCTCCGCCGGGTCGGTGCGCGGCCAGGGGTTGATCAGGTCGAGCTGGAAGCGGCCGAGGAAGAGTTCCTTGCCGAAGCTGGGCCGGTCCCAGGCCGACTCGCGGGCCGCCTCGGCGACCTGCCGGGCCTCCTTCTCGGAGACCTGGCCGGCCTCGCTGGGCAGCGGCCCGGCGCCGCCGGCCGTGTCGACCGCGGCGGGCGTGCCGGCCGGCGGCTTGGGGTCGTCGATCGGCGCCACCCGCCCGGTCGGGCCGCCGTGGCCGGCGGGGTCGGGTCGGCTGTTCTGTGTCGTGGTCACGGCTGCCTCCTGGAGACCTCGGTCCGGCTGCGTCGACGTGCGACGAAAACGACGCTACCCCCGGGTGTTACCCAGGGGTAGCCTCGCGCGCACGTCCGATTTGGCGGGACCCGAGCGGTCAGTCGCCGGCCGGCGCCCGTGGATCGTCGTCCTCATCGTCGATGTCGTCGTCGCCCCAGTTGCGGCGGGCGAACGGCAGGATCACCCAGAAGACCAGGAACCAGACCCCGGTGACCGCGCTGAGCAGGAAGGCGATCGGGCGGCTCAGCACGAAGTCGGTGATCAGCAGGACCGCGCTGACCATCGAGATCAGCATGAAGCCGAGGCCGCCGGTGGCCATCCGGTGCGCGAAGCGGACCAGCTCCGGCTTGCGGCCCTGGCGGAACAGCGCCCGGTGGAAGGCGACCGGCGAGATGATCATCGCGGTGGCGGCCGCGGCGGAGAGCAGCGCGACGATGTAGACGTCCTTCTGGAAGCCGGTGGTCCGGGTGAAACCGTTGCTGAACGGCAGGGTGAGCAGGAAGGCGAAGAGGATCTGCACCCCGGTCTGCGCCACCCGCAGCTCCTGGAGCAGGTCGGCGAAGTTGCGCTGCCAGCGCTGCTTCTCGGTTTCCTTGGACACGCGCTACCTCCAGGGAAGACGGTACTGCCGGTGGGGGCCTCCCACCGGCAGCACAGCCTGTGCCCCGCCCACGCGAGCGTGAAACCGGTTCACTGTGCTGCCCTTCGTTCGCGACTGCGGGGCTCGCAGACCCGGCTCACTCCTCGCGCTCACGCCCCACGGCGGATGCGGCCGGCGTACCGGGCCTCCAGCTCGGCATTGTGCTCGTCGCCGCCGGTGATGTTGGCGGACAGGTAGACCGGGGGCCGCTCCCCCGCCGCCAGCAGCCGGGCGACCACCTCGGCGACGATCTGCTGGGCCAGCAGCGCGGCGGTGATCGAGGAGACCGCGCCGACCCCGCCGCCGCCGGGCAGCGGCAGGGTGGCGTCGCCGTACGGGGCCCCGTTGTCGAGCACCACGTCGGCGAAGTCGGCGAGCTTGCGGCCGGACGGGTGGCGCGAGGTCATCCGGGCCGAGTGCTGCGCCGAGGTGATCGCCACCAGCGCGTGCCCGCGCTCCTTGACGACGGCGGCGAACTCGACCATCGCCCCGTTCACCCCGGAGTTGGAGGCGAGCACGAACACGTCCTGCGGCCGGACCGGCGCCAGCTCGTAGAGGCGGTGCGCCACGGCCGGCTCCCGTTCCAGCTTCGGGCCGAGCACGTCGGCCGGCTCGCCGCCGTGCAGGACCAGGTCGCGCAGGGCGATCCGGTTGGTCGGGACCAGCCCGCCGGCCCGGCCGGCGATCTCCATGGCGAGCGCCTCCGAATGGCCGGTGCCGAACGCGTGCACCACCCCGTCGGCGCGCAGCGACGTGGCGATCAAGTCCGCCGCCCGCCCCACGTTCTCCCGCTGGTCGGCCGCGACCCGGCCGATCGTCTCGGTCACCACCGCCAGGTACGCCTCGGCACTCACCGTCATGCTTCCTCCGTCCGTCGCGGTCGGGCCAGCCACTCGACCGCGAAGTCGACCGCCGCCCGCTGACTCATCAACCGGCCCGTCCCGTCACCGACCGGCCCGAGCCGCACCGCGCCCGTGGCCTCCAGGTCGGCACCGAGGCGGGCGAAACACTCCTCGTCCAGGCGCACGTCGTCCCACCACACCCACTCCCGGCCGCCGTCGGCGGTCAGCACCGCCGCGCCGCAGCGCTGCCGGGGCGGCGCGGGCTGCCGGTACTCGGCCAGGTGCAGCGAGGTGTTGCTGCCGTGGTCGACGCCGAGCAGCAGCACGTCGGCGTCGCACTCGTAGAGGCGGGCCAGCGGCGAGGCCTCGCCCAGCATGTCGGCCCGCGCGTGGCCGGCGACGATCCGCGCGGCGGCCGGCCCGAGGGCGGCGAACGAGACGTACGGGTGGTCGCTGCGGAGCGCCCCCGGCCAGGTGCGGACCAGCTCGGCCAGCGCGCCCATGAACCGGCTCGGGGTGACCGCCGGGTCGAAGCCGGGCAGCTCGTCGCGGATCACCGGCCACCAGTCCGGCGGCACCGGCGGGTTGTTCCACTCCGCCGGGTCGCTGTTGTCCGGCGTGTGGGTGGGCACCACCACCGTGCCGGCCGGGCCGAGCACGTCGCGCAGCGCGAGCAGCATCGCCTCGGGGCCGCCGCAGAGGAAGCCCAGCGGGCGCAGGGAGGCGTGCACCAGCACGGTGCCGCCGGGGCGTACCCCGAGGTCGCGGAGCTGGGCGGCGAGTGACGCGCGGGTGTGCGGCCGGGCCGGGGTTGGGGTCATCGGCCGACGCGGGCGAGGATCGCCGCGGCCAGCGGGCCGGGCGCCTCGTCCGGGATCCAGTGGGTGACGCCGGGCAGCACCACGAAACGGTAGTCGCCGGTGACGTGGGCGGCGCACGCGTCGGCGGCGGTCCGCCCGATCGCCACGTCCTTGTCGCTCCAGACGAACGTGGTCGGCACGTCCACCGGCCCGACGGCCTTCATGTCCGTTCCGGTCATCGCCCGGTACCAGTTCAGGGCCGCGGTCAGCGCGCCCGGCTCGCGCATCGGGTCGGCGTAGCGGGCCACCCGGGCGGCGTCGCCCACCCCGGCGAGCATGCGGCGCAGGGTCGCGGCGCGGAACGCCAGCAGCACCTTCTCCGCCTTGCCGGGCTTGCGGAACAGGGCGATGTAGGAGGAGCGGGCCTTCTGCCGCGGGTCCGTGGCGAGCGCGTGCCCCATGGCCGCCGGGTGCGGCACCGAGACGGCGGTCAGCGTGCGGACCCGCTCCGGGTGCGCCGCCGCCAGGCCCCACGCCACGATCGCGCCCCAGTCGTGGCCGACCACGTGGGCGGTGGTCACTCCGAGCGCGTCGAGCACGCCGGCCGCGTCGGCCACCAGCTCCGGGATCCGGTACGCCCCGACGTCCGCCGGCCGCGCGCCGGGCGAGTAGCCGCGCTGGTCGAGCGCGTACGTGCGCAGCCCGGCGTCGTGCAGCTCGGGGATCACCTCGTCCCACTCGCCGGCGTGCTGCGGGAAGCCGTGCAGCAGCAGGACGGGTTCGCCGCCCTCGGGGCCGCCGGTGCGTACCTCGAACGTCAGACCTCGCGCCTCGACCCGCATGATCGCCACCCTAACGGGCGATCGCCCTGCTGGGCCGGGGGCCGGGGTCGGTGCTAGCGTCTGCGACGAGACAACTTCACATCCGACAGGGGAGCGCACAGCGCTGAGAGTGCGGGCCGGTGCCCGCAGACCCTCGAACCTGATCTGGGTAATGCCAGCGCAGGGAGTTCGGTCGACCTCCAGCCGCGCCGCCGTCCGGTGACCACCGGGCGCGGCGTGCGTCTTCTCCTGGTTCGCCTCACAGAACTGGGAGCAACCATGGACAGCACCAACCGGTGGCGCACCATCGACATCGTCGTGGCCTCCGTGCTCGCGGTGGCCTTCGGCATCATCTTCTGGGCCTGGGGCCTGCTCTGGAACGGGCCGGCCGACGCCATCCCGCTGCCCGGCCGCGCCGTCCTGTACGGCGTCTGGCTGGTGCCGGCGGTGCTGGGCGCCCTCGTCGTCCGGAAGCCGGGCGCGGCGCTCTTCACCCTCACCCTGGCCGCACTGGTCTCGGTGGCGCTGGGCACGAGCTGGGGCTGGACGATCGTCGTGCAGGGTCCGCTGGAGGCGGCCGCCGCCGAGCTGGCTTTCGCGCTCTTCGCGTACCGCAACTACCGGCTGCCCGTGGCGCTGCTCGCCGCGACGCTGGCCGGTCTCGCGGCGGCGATCTACGACGTCTTCGTCTGGTACCCGGGCACCGCGTGGGGCAGCTTCCGCCTCCCCTACATCCTGCTGACCGCCGCCAGCTCGCTGGTGGTGGCCGGCCTGGGCAGCGTCGCCCTCACCCGATCCCTGGCCAACACGGGCGTCCTCGACCGCTTCCCCGCCGGCCGCGAACGCGCCGCCGTCTGACCGCCCCCCGTCGACCGCGTTGATCAAGGAGTTTGCGTCGGCCGAGGCGGTTTTCCAGACGCAAACTTCTTGATCAACCAAGCTGGGCCGGAGGGCCGGAGGGCCGGAGGGCCGGAGGGGGGTGGTGTGGTGGGGGCCGTGAGCCTGCGGGGGTTCGGGTGGCGGCACGCCGGGCGCAAGGGCTGGGCCGTGCGCGGGGTGGACCTGCGCATCGAGGCTGGCGAGCGGGTGCTGCTGCTCGGAGCGTCGGGGGCGGGCAAGAGCACGCTGCTCGCCGCGCTGGCCGGTCTGCTGCCGGAGGACTCGGGCGAGCAGGAGGGCATCGTCGAGATCGACGGGCTCGACCCGCGCAAGGCCCGGGAACGGGTCGGCATCGTCTTCCAGGACCCGGAGAGCCAGTTGGTGATGGCCCGCTGCGGCGACGACGTGGCGTTCGGGTTGGAGAACCGCGGGGTGCCCGCCGACGAGATCTGGCCCCGGGTGGACGAGGCGCTGCGCCGGGTCGGCTTTCCGTACCACCGGGACCGGCCCACGGCCGCGCTCTCCGGGGGTGAACAGCAGCGGCTCGCCCTGGCCGGGGCGCTCGCCCTGCGGCCGGGGCTGCTGCTGCTCGACGAGCCCACCGCCAACCTCGACCCGGCCGGCGCCACTCTGGTCCGGCGGGCCGTCGCGGACGCCGTCGACGCCGACACCACGCTGATCCTGGTCGAGCACCGGGTCGCCGAGGCGCTGCCGCTGATCGACCGGGTGGTCGTGCTGGAGCCCGGCGGTGGCGTGCGGGCCGACGGGCGGCCCGACGCGGTCTTCGCCGCGCACGGCGACGCGCTGGCCGACGCCGGGGTCTGGGTGCCCGGCCACACCGTGCCCCCGCGGCATGCCGGCACGCCGCCCGGCGAGGTGCTGCTCACCGCCGACCGGCTCGGCCTGCCGCCCCGGCTGGCCCCCACCGACCTTCGGGTACGCGCCGGCGAAGCCCTCGCCGTCCTCGGCCCCAACGGCGCCGGGAAGTCCACCCTGGCCCTACTGCTCGGCGGGCTGCTCCGCCCCCGCACCGGTACGGCCACCGCCACCGAGGCGCTGGCCGGTGGGGACACCCGCACTCCCCCGCACCGCTGGCGGGCGCCCGCCCTAGCCCGGCGGATCGGCTCGGTCTTCCAGGACCCGGAGCACCAGTTCGTCACCGGCACCGTCCGCGACGAGCTGGCGCTCGGGCCCCGCCGCACCGGCCAGCCCGAGCCGGCCGTGACGGCGACCGTGGACGCCCTGCTGGCGCGGCTGCGCCTGGACCGGCTGGCCGGGGCGAACCCGTACACCCTCTCGGGTGGCGAGGCGCGGCGGCTGAGCGTGGCGACCGCCCTGGCCACCGCGCCCCGCCTGCTGATCTGCGACGAGCCCACCTTCGGCCAGGACCGGCGGACGTGGCGGGAGCTGATCGACCTCTTCGGCGAGCTGCGCGACGCCGGCCACGGTGTCGTCGCGGTCACCCACGATCCCGACTTCGTGGCCGCGCTCGCGGACCGGACCGTCACGCTGGAGCGGCGGACGCCCGGAGGTCGGCCGTGATCGGCGTCGAACCCGTCGCGGCGGCCGGCGCGCCGCTGGCCCGGCGCAACCCGGTGGCGAAGCTGGCCGCCGCGTTGCTCTTCTCGGTCATCCTGATCGCCACCCTGGACCCGGTCGCCCCGGCGATCGCCATCGCGGTCGAGTTGGCCGTGCTACCGCTGTTCGGCATCCGCTACCGGGTGCTGGCCCGGCGGGCCTGGCCGTTGCTCGCCGGCGCCGGCGGCATCCTGGTCACCCTGGTGCTCTTCGCCGCCGATCGCTCCGGCCCGGTGCTGGTCGAGGCGGGTCCGCTGCTGGTCACCCAGGGAGTGCTGGTCACCGCGCTGGGCCTGGTGCTGCGCATGCTCGCGGTGGCGCTGCCGGGGATCATCGTGTTCGCCACCACCGACCCCACCGACCTGGCCGACGCGCTGATCCAGAACGCGAAGGCGCCCGCCCGGTTCGCCATCGGCGCGCTGGCCGCGTTCCGGCTGGTGCCGCTCCTGGAGGAGGAGTGGCGGATGATCAGCATGGCCCGGCGGGCCCGGGGCGTGGACGCCGGCCGCAACCCGGTGGCCAAGCTGCGGCTGTTCGCGTCGACGGCGTTCGCGCTGCTGGTCGGGGCGATCCGGCGCGGCACCCGGCTGGCCGTGGCGATGGACGCCCGCGGCTTCGACGCCGGCACCCCGCGTACGGTCGCCCGGCGGCAGCGCTTCACCCGGGCCGACGCCCTGCTGGTCGCCGTCGCGGCGGCGGTGGCCGGGGCGGCGCTGGCGGTCAGCATCGCGCTCGGCACCTTCCGCCCGCTGATCGGCTGAGGCGGCGCCCCGTCAACCCCGCGGCTGAGCCAGCCCGCTCCGATACGCCAGCACGACCGCCTGCACCCGGTCCCGTACCCCGAGCTTGGCGAAGATGCGGTTCACGTGCGTCTTCACGGTCGCCTCGCTCACGAAGAGCTGGCCGGCGATCTCACGGTTGGACAGGCCGAGCGCCATCATCCGCAACACCTCGGTCTCCCGCGCGGTCAGCTCCGCCAGGCCGGGGTGGCCGACCACCGAGGCCGTCGCGGTGTAGTGGTCGATCAGGCGACGGGTGATCGACGGGGAGAGCAGGGCGTCACCCCGGGACACGGTCCGCACCGCCTCGGCCAGCTCCCTGGGCGGGGTGGTCTTGAGCATGAACCCGGAGGCGCCGGCCCGCAGCGCCCGGTAGACGTACTCGTCGAGGTCGAAGGTGGTCAGCATGATGACGCGGGTCTCACTCCGGGCGGCCAGGATCCGCTCGGTCGCGGCGATCCCGTCCGTGGGTGCCATGTGGATGTCCATGAGCACCACGTCGGGCTCGTGCCGGATCGCCAGCTGCACTGCTTCCTCGCCGTCGGCGGCGTCTGCGACGACCTCGAGGTCGGACTGCGCCGTGAGAATCATGCGGAGGCCGCCGCGGACCAGCGCCTCGTCGTCGGCGATGAGGACCCGGGTCATCCGGTGATCCCCGCCGGGGGTAGCACGGCGGCAGACGCCTCGGCGTCGAAGGGCAGCTCCACCCGCACCTCGAAGCCGCCCTGCGCGCGCGGAACAGCGCTGAACGTTCCGCCGAACAGCTCCACCCGTTCCCGGATGCCGGTCAGGCCGTGCCCGGTGCCGGCGCTCCGCCGGGCCGGGCCTGCCCCGTCGTCGACGACATCCAGCCGGAGGGTATCGCCGGCCACCTCGATCGAGACGCGGACCGTCGAGCCCGGGGCGTGCCGGGCGGCGTTGGTCAGCGCCTCCTGGAGAATCCGGTACCCGCTTACATCGGCAGCCGCGGGAATCGTGCCGAGGTCACCCGTGACGGCCACGTCGACCTGCCCGCCGGCAAGGCGCACCCCGGCGGTCAACGGATCGATCCGCCGCAGCGACGGCAACCCTTCCGGGACCGCCTCCGCGCCGCGGAGGATCACGAGCAGCCGGCGCAGCTCGGTGACCACCTCGCGTCCGACGTCCTGGACCACGTCGAGGGACGCGCGGGCCTGATCCGGGTCCCCGTCGAGCACGGCCTGCGCCGCTCCGGCCTGCAGCACCATCACCGAGACACCGTGCGACACGATGTCGTGCAACTCCCGGGCCACCCGCAGCCGCTCATCGGTCCGGGCGGCGGCCTCCCGCTCGGCGGCCAGCGCGACGAGCCGGGCCGCCTGTGCCCGCCGCATCCGCACCGCGTACCCGGGACCGAACACGGCGAGCCCGACGAACAGGATGAACACCCAGTCGGAGTCGCCGGCCATCGCGTTCTCGATCCCCAGTGAAACGAAGTAGCTGAGCGCGGCGACCGCCGGGGCGGCGCGGCCGCCTACGGCGACGCAGCCGAAGCACGCGGCAAGCAGCGCCAGCAGCGGCACGACCGGCCACTCCGGCAGCACGGGCGTGAAACTCTGCGCGGCGAAGCAGGCGCCGGCGAGGACGGCGGCCGCCCTGGGATACGCCGTACAACCGGCCACCGCCAGGCCGTAGCCCACCAGCAGCACGGTGAGCACGGCGAGCCAGCCGTCGGGAAGCGCCGCCAGGTCCGGCCCCGCGCCCTCGACGTAGCCGGCCAGCGGAACGTAGAGCTCGGCCAGGCCGAATGCGAACAGCGCGACACCGGCGAGGGTGGTCGTCAACTCCCGCCACCGGGCGCGGACGTTGAGGGCGGCTGACATGCGGGAAGGGTATCGACGGCGAGCGGAGTTCCGCGTCCACCCAGGGGTGTAGCGGCGGCGGCCGACGCTCCACCCGCGAATCCACTTCGCGGCCGACGATCTGGCCGGGTCCGGCTCCTAGCGTCCCTCCTACGGCTGAAGAAAGGGAGATTCTGATGGATGACAGGACCGGACGGCGGACGGGCCGGCGTCTCACGGCGGGTGCCCTGCTCGCGGGCGGCGTGCTCTACGGCGTCGCGAACGCCTTCTACTGGGTGATGTTCCCGGACGACGTGTCGGAGAGCGCCGGCAACGTGACGGTGGCCGCGGGAAATCTGGGCGCGTGGCGGGTGGAGACCGTCCTGTTCGCCCTGGCCCATCTGCTGCTGGTGCCGGCGACGCTCGGGCTGGCCGCCACCCTGGGCGGGCGCAAGCCGGTGGCGGCCGCGGTCGGCGGCGCCACCGCCCTGCTCGGGCTCTACTTCTCCACCGTCCACCTGTGGCAGTACAACGCGTTGTTCGGGGCGCTGGCCGGCGGCGGCGTGGACGCCGACGCCGCCCGGCCGGTGACCAACGCCATCGACGGGGATCCGTTCGTGATGGCCTCGTTCGCCGTGTGGCTGCTCGGCTGGCTGGTCGGCCTCCTCGTACTCGCCTTCGGCGCCTGGCGGGCCCGGCTGGTGGCGCTCTGGGTGCCGCTGGTCCTCACCGCCGGGCAGGTGCTGGACCTGCTCACCGAGGGCGTTCCGGTCAAGGTCGCGGTGAGCGTGCTGATGGTGGCCGGCTTCGCCGGCCTGGCCCTCGGCGTCGAGCGGTCGCGGCCGGTCGACGCGGCGGCCGAGCCCGCGACGCCGGCCACCGCCCACGCCTGACCAGGCGGACGGCTCGCAGCCCCGATTCGGATGCGGTTGTGGTCGCCGGGGCGACCGCAACCGCACCCGAATCTCCTCAGCTGCGGCGGAAGGCGTACCGGCGGGTCTGGCCGGCACGCTGGGAGCGGCCGGCGAGTCGCGGGTCGCGGCCGGGCGGCGGGCCGGCCTTCGGCGGCGACGGCGTGTCGGCCGCGGGCAGCACCGGTACGTCGACCGGCACGGCCGGGGCCACCGTGAGGGCATCGACGTCCGGCGGGGTCACGTCCATCAGGGACGGCTTGGACGAGGGCTTGCGGGACTTCTTCGGACTGCGTTTGGCGGGCATACGCTGCCTCCTGACTGTCGGGGCGCGGCGCACGGGGCGCGGGCGAGCGGGCAGGCTCCGGCGGGTCCGACCAGGAGACACCGCGATGACGGCGGCGGAGGATGCGGACGCCCGGAGCGGACAGGTCCGCGGCGCGAAGGCGGCGGGCCGGGGCTCGGAATGAGGGCGTCAGTTACGCATGTCGGCAGCCTAACCGAACGCTGCGGGGACCGCAGCCGATTTCCTGGCACCATCGGCGACATGCTGATCGCGTTCTCCATCACCCCGCTCGGCGTGGGTGAGTCCGTGGGCGACCTGGTGGCCGACGCCGTCCGGGTGGTCCGCGAGTCCGGGCTGCCCAACCGGACCGACGCCATGTTCACCACCGTCGAGGGCGAGTGGGACGAGGTGATGGCGGTGGTGAAGCGGGCCGTCGACACCGTCGCCGCGCAGGCGCCCCGGGTCAGCCTGGTGCTCAAGGCCGACCTGCGGCCGGGGGTCACCGACGCGATGACCGCCAAGGTGGCCCACGTCGAGGCCCGCCTCGCGGAGGGCTGAGGACGGAGTGTCACCGCGACCTCACCCGGCGTCGACGTCCCGGCCCGCCCCCGCGGCCACCGCGATACGGTCGCAGCACGGGCAGAGACGAAGGGTGGCGGTACGCATGGCACAGCAGGCGACGGCGCAGATCGGGGTCACCGGCCTGGCGGTGATGGGCCGTAACCTGGCCCGGAACCTGGCCCGGAACGGTTTCACCGTGGCCGTGCACAACCGCTCGCCCGAGCGCACCCGCAGCCTCATCGCCGAGCACGGCGGCGAGGGCACGTTCGTGCCCTCGGAGTCGATGGCCGATTTCGTCGCCTCGCTGGAGCGCCCCCGCGCGGTGATCGTCATGGTGAAGGCCGGCGCCCCCACCGACGCGGTGATCGACGAGCTGGTCCCGCTGCTGGAGGAGGGGGACATCGTCGTCGACTGCGGCAACGCGCACTTCGCCGACTCCCGCCGCCGGGAGGAGGCGCTGCGCGGGCACGGGCTGCACTTCGTCGGCACCGGCGTCTCCGGCGGCGAGGAGGGCGCGCTGCGCGGGCCGAGCATCATGCCGGGCGGCTCGGACGAGTCCTACCGCAAGCTCGGCCCGATCTTCGAACGGATCGCCGCCCAGGTGGAAGGCGTCCCATGCTGCCGGCACATCGGGCCGGACGGCGCCGGCCACTTCGTGAAGATGGTCCACAACGGCATCGAGTACGCCGACATGCAGCTCATCGCCGAGGCGTACGACCTGCTGCGGGCCGGCCTGTCGGCGAGCCCGGCGGAGATCGCGGAGATCTTCCGGGAGTGGAACGGCGGCGAGCTGGAGTCCTTCCTCATCGAGATCACCGCCGACGTGCTCGGGCACACCGACGCGGCGACCGGCCGGCCCTTCGTCGACGTGGTGCTCGACCAGGCCGAACAGAAGGGCACCGGCCGGTGGACCGTGCAGAGCGCGCTGGACCTCGGCATCCCGATCACCGGCATCGCCGAGGCCACCTTCGCCCGATCGCTGTCCGGGCACGCCGACCAGCGCGCCGCCGCCCGCCGCGCGTTTGCCGACGCGGGCGAGAAGTGGCAGGTGGACGACCGGGACACCTTCGTCGAGGACGTCCGGCGCGCGCTGCTGGCCAGCAAGATCGTCGCGTACGCGCAGGGCTTCGACCACATCCGCGCGGGCAGCCGGGAGTACGACTGGGACATCGACCTGGGGGGCACCGCCACCATCTGGCGGGGCGGCTGCATCATCCGGGCCCGCTTCCTGGACCGGATCCGGGAGGCGTACGACACCGAGCGGGAACTGCCCACGCTGCTGGTCGCCCCCTGGTTCGCCGAGCAGGTCGGCGCCGGGGTCCCGGCGTGGCGGCGGGTGGTAGCCGACGCGGCCCGGGCGGGCGTGCCCACCCCGGCCTTCTCGTCGTCGCTGGCCTACTTCGACGCGCTGCGCGCCGAGCGGCTACCGGCCGCGCTGATCCAGGGGCTGCGGGACAACTTCGGCGCGCACACCTACCACCGGGTGGACCGGGAGGGGTCGTTCCACACGCTCTGGGCGGGCGACCGCTCCGAAGTGGAGGCGTGAGCGCGCTCAGGCGAGCGTGGCGTGCATCTCCCAGACCAGGATCTCCGCCGGCTGGGCGGCGGTCACCCGTTGGCCCCCGGCCATGGTGATCCGGGCCGCGTCGCCCTCGTCGAGCTGTCCGGCCGCTTCCAGGGTCACGGCGCCGCTGGGCACGTAGAGGTGCAGGAAGGGCGCGTCGGGCAGGTTCACCGAGTCGCCGGGACCGAGCCGGGCGGCGTGCAGGGTGGCGTACCGGTTGCGGATCCGGATGGCGGAGGCGCCGTCGTACCGGTCCATGCCGGAGGCGACCGGCACCAGGCCGCCCCGCAGCAGCTCGTCGCCGATCTCGAGCTGCTCGTAGCCCGGGTCGATCCCCTCCTCGTCGGGGAGCACCCACATCTGCACGAAGTGGACCGGGTCGCGGTGCGGGGCGGTGCCCTCGAGCCGCCAGGAGTCGTTCTTCTCCGAGTGCAGGATGCCGGTGCCGGCGCTCATCCGCTGGGCCAGGCCGGGATAGATGACGCCCGAGTGGCCGGTGGAGTCCTGGTGGACCAGCGAGCCGCGCAGCACCCAGGTGACGATCTCCATGTCCTGGTGCGGATGGGTCTCGAAGCCGCTGCCCGGGCGCACCACGTCGTCGTTGTTGACCAGCAGCAGCCCGTGATGGGTGTTGGCCGCGTCGTAGTGCCGGGAGAACGAGAAGGAGTGCTTGGAGTCGAGCCACGACAACCGGGTGAAGAAGCGGTCCCCGGCCCGGCGGACGTCCACCGCCGGAGCGGGCGTCGTCGCCGTCACCAGGCACGCTGCCCGGTGTCGGCCGGCGCCCAGGTGAGCGCCGGTTCGCCGGTGCTCAGCTCGCCGATCTCCCCGGCGCGTACGGCGGGTGTGTGGCCGAGTTCGGCGCAGTGCTGCTCGGCGATCTCCGCGCAGATGTCGGCGACCTGCTCGCAGATCGGGCTGCCCAGGTCCGCCGCGTTCAACGCCATGATCATTTTGAACCGGAGATCGTGCATCGTCCACCCCCGTGGCGGGCGCGTCCCGGCGGCGCGCCCTGCGCCGATCGTACGCGCGGGCGCCCCGCTCCCGGCCGGAAAGCCGGATGCGGGGCGCCCGCGGCCCGGTCCGCCGCGACGCTGCGGCGGACCGTCGAGATCACCAGAACCGACGGCGCTTGGCCTTCTGCGGCCGCAGCATGTCGGCGCCCTTGGTGAGCAGTCGGCTCACCCCGGTCGGGCCACGACGGGCCTCCAGGGAGTGGCTGAGCCGGCGCGCGCCGGCCGCCGCCAGCGGCACGGCGACCGCCATGACCGCCCACTGGGCAATCCGCTTCTGAATCATGTGGGTTCACCTCCGCAATCTGCCTGCTGTCCGGATTGATACCCAGCAAACGGCGTCGGTAAGCGCGACCTCAGGCGCCGGGGGCCACCGGGTTGGGCAGCGCGCCGCCGAAGCGGCGGTCCCGCCGGGCGTAGAGCTCGCAGGCGTACCAGAGGTGGCGGCGGTCGAAGTCCGGCCAGAGGGTGTCGAGGAAGACCAGCTCCGCGTAGGCGCTCTGCCAGAGCAGGAAGTTGGAGGTGCGCTGCTCCCCGGACGGGCGGAGGAAGAGGTCCACCTCGGGGACCTCCGGGTGGTAGAGGTACTTCGCGATGGTCTTCTCGCTGACCTTGCCCGGGTCGATCCGGCCGGCGGCCGCGTCGCGGGCGATCGCGGCGGCGGCGTCGGCGATCTCCGCCTGACCGCCGTAGTTGACGCAGAACTGGAGGGTCAGTTTCGAGTTGCCCCGGGACATCTCCTCGGCGGTCTGCAGCTCGGAGATGACGCTCTTCCAGAGCCGCCCGGCCCGGCCGGACCAGACCACCCGGACGCCCAGGTCGACGAGCTGGTCGCGGCGGCGCCGGATGACGTCCCGGTTGAAGCCCATCAGGAAGCGGACCTCCTCCGGCGAGCGCCGCCAGTTCTCGGTGGAGAAGGCGTACGCCGACAGGTAGGGGACGCCCAGCTCGATCGCGCCCTCGATGGTGTCGAAGAGGCTGTGCTCGCCCTGCTCGTGACCCTTGGTCCGGGGCAGCCCGCGCTCCTTGGCCCAGCGGCCGTTGCCGTCCATCACCACGGCCACGTGCTTCGGCAACGCGTCGGCCGGCAGCGCCGGCGGCCGGGCGCCGGAGGGGTGCGGAGTCGGTGGCACCGGCTCACGCCGGCCGGCCCTCATCGATCGGATCACTCGGTAATCTCCCTGTTCACACCAGCGGCGGCGGGCCCGTCGCCGGTGCGCGGCGGGACCACACCCGGCCCCGCGCCGCCGGGCGGCGGGACCGCGCCGGACGCCGGGGCACCCCGGTCGACCAGCGGCAGCGAGCGTAGCGCGCGTTCCAGGTGCCACTGGAGGTGCGCCGCGACCAGGCCGCTGCACTCGCGGCGCACACCGGTCTCGGTGGCGTCGGCGTACGCCCAGTCGCCGGTGGTCAGCGCGGACATCAGCTCGATGGTGGCCGGGGCGGGGTGGGCGGCGCCCGGGGGACGGCAGTCCGGGCAGACCGCGCCCCCGGCCGGCACCGAGAAGGCCCGGTGCCGCCCCGGGGTGCCGCAGACCGCGCAGGCGATCAGCGCCGGCGCCCACCCGGCGAAGGCCATGCCGCGCAGCAGGTAGGCGTCGAGCACCAGGGTGGTGGCGTGCTCGCCGACGGCCAGCGAGCGCAGCGCGCCGAGGGTGAGCTGGAACAGCCGCAGCGAGGGCTCCCGCTCGATCGGGGTGAGCCGCTCGGCGGTCTCGGCGATCGCGCTGGCCGCCGTGTAGCGGGGATAGTCGCCGAGGAACCGCTTGCCGTAGAGGTCGATCCCCTCGACCTGGCTGACGGTGTGCAGCGAGCTGCCGTGGTTGCCCTTGGGGTCGCCGGCGAGCTGGAGGTCGACGTGCCCGAACGGCTCCAGCCGGGCGCCGAACTTGCTGGTGGTCCGCCGTACGCCCCGGGCGACCGCGCGCAGCCGGCCGTGCCGGCGGGTGAGCAGGGTGATGATCCGGTCGGACTCCCCCAGCTTCTGCACGCGCAGCACCACCGCGTCGTCGCGGTAGAGCTGTCGGCGGTATCCGGCCATCGGGCCATTCTCCCTCGGGGTGCGATCTCAGGGTCTCCTCGGGGTGGATCCGCGGTCGAACCCGGATGTGCCGCCCGCAGGGTCGGCCGTAGCGTCCTGGCCATGGCTCTGCACCGGACCGCCGTCGCCGCCGCCGCGGCCGCCACCCTGATCGTCCTCGCCGGGTGCGACACCCTCTCGTTCCGCCGCCTCGACTACGACCAGACCGAGCGCGTGAAGATCACCCGGATCACCGTGCCGGCCGGCGGCGCGGGCGACGTGACGATCCGGGCCACCGGTTCGGCGGACCAGGTGCGGATCAAGCGAGTCGTCCGCTACGAGGGCGGGGAGCCGGACACCCGGTACGAGATCAAGGGCGACGAGCTGGTGCTGCCGAGCGACTGCGGCCCCCGCTGCACGGTGTCCTGGGAGGTGACCGCCCCGGAGGGGGTGACGGTGCGCGGCGAGGCCAGCTCCGGGAACGTCACCCTGCACCGGGTCGGCCCGGTGGACTTCACCCTGCGCTCCGGCGACATCAACGTGACCGAGGCCCGGGGCGAGGTTCGCGCCACCACCACCTCGGGCAACATCGAGGTGGTCGACGCCACCGGCCCGGTCCGGCTGCGCGCCTCCTCCGGCGACATCACCGCGCGGCGGCTCGCCGCCGGGGTGGATGCGGAGGCCACTTCGGGCAACCTCGTCGTCGAGCTGGACCAGCCGGCCGCGGCCCGCCTGCACGCGACGAGCGGCGACGTCGACCTGACCGTGCCCGAGGGCCGCTACCGGGTGCGGGCGGACGCCAAGTCCGGCGACACCGACCTCGCCGTGCCGAACGACCCCGGCGCCTCCATGCTGCTCGACGTCTCCGCCAGCAGCGGCAACGTCACGGTCAACAGCCGCTGAGGCCGGTCAGCGCGGGGTGAGGTCGGACCGCTCGGGCGCGCGGCGCGGGGCCGGGACCCGGGCGCCGACGGTCGCCAGTTCGGTCCCCGCGCCGGCGGGCGCCGGGCTGGCCGGTGCGGCCGCCGCCCGCTCGGCCGCGGTCCGCCGGGGTCGGCCGGGCACCAGTTCCGGGGTACGCCGGGCGGCCAGGTCCTCGACCCAGCCGACGAGCAGGGCGACCACGCCGACCAGCACGAACACCAGCGCCACCCGGACCGCCAACCCGAGCGGGTCCTGGTGCGACCAGCCGACCACGTCCACCAGCGGGGTGAGCGCCACCACGAACGGCATGTGCCAGAGGTAGACGGTCAGCGCACGACGGTTCAGCAGGGTGACCACCCCGCCCAGCGCCCGATGGCGGTCGACCCAGGGCGCCGCGGCCGGCGCGCGGCCGATCGCCACCAGGATGAACGCCGCCGACCAGAGCGCGTTGCCCAGGTGGATGTCGTTCAGGTCGTGCCCGCGCGGGCCGGGGTGGGTGAAGATCCAGCCCAGCCCGGCCGCGCCGAGGGCCACCGCGACCGGGACGAGCACCCGGTTGGCCGTGCGGCGCAGCAGGCCGTCGTGGTGGGCGAAGCCGAGCAACCAGGCACCGAAGTAGAGGCCGAACTCGCGCAGCACGACCGGCGGGTTCGCCAGCACGCCGAACTCGATCGCCGCGAGCAGCGCGTACGGGGCCAGCAGGGTGGGCAGCGGGGCCCGGCGGAACAGCCACAACGCCACCGGCGAGGCGAGCACGAACCAGAGGTAGTCCCGCAGGTACCAGATCGGGCTCAGCGCGAGGGCGCCCCAGTGGTTGGCCGGAGGGTCGCTGACCGGGAAGAGCCAGACCAGCACCTTCGGGGTGAGCGGCAGCCCGGTGAGCAGCATGGCCGGCACGAAGACGGCGGCGAGCACCCAGAGCGACGGCAGCAGCCGGCGCAGCCGGCGCCCCACGGCCGGTACGCCGCTCCGGTCCAGCGACGCGGCCATCAGCGAGCCGGCGAGCGCGAACATCACCGACATCGCCGGGAAGATCAGGGTCAGGGTCGCCCATCCGGTGACGTGATAGACGACGACGCGCACGATGGCCAGGAAGCGGAGCAGGTCGAGGTATCGGTTTCGCATCAGCTCGCGGGGGCGTCGGGGGCAGGAGGCAACGCCTCCCTACCCTCCGACGCGACCGCGACAAACGGCGCGCGGGCCGGGGTCAAAAGTGAAACATCCCATAAAGCCGACCGATCCGGACCGGCCCGGCAACAGCCGCAACGCGGACCGCCGGCCCCGGGAGTCCGGAACCGGCGGTCCGGCGTACGGGGTCAGAAGCCGAGCTTGCGCAGCTGCTTCGGGTCGCGCTGCCAGTCCTTGGCGACCCGGACGTGCAGGTCCAGGTAGACCCGGGTGCCGAGCAACTCCTCGATCTGCCGGCGGGCGTTGATGCCGACCTGCTTGAGCCGGCTGCCCCGGTGACCGATCACGATCGCCTTCTGGCTCGGTCGCTCCACGTACACGTCCGCGTAGATCTTGGTGACGTTGCCCTCGGGGATCATCTCCTCGACCACCACGGCGATGGAGTGCGGCAGCTCGTCGCGGACCCCCTCCAGGGCGGCCTCGCGGACCAGCTCGGCGACGAGCACCTGCTCGGGGTCGTCGGTGAGCATGTCGTCCGGGTAGAGCTGCGGCGACTCGGGCAGGTAGCCGGTCATCACGTCGACCAGGGTGTCCACCTGATGCCCGGAGACCGCGCTCACCGGCACCACGTCGGAGAACTCGCCCATCTCGCTCACCGCGAGCAGCTGCTCGGCCAGCCGCTTCTTGTCCACCAGGTCGGTCTTGGTGACCACGGCCAGCACGGTGGCCCGCAGGCTGGCCAGCTCGCCGGTGATGAACCGGTCGCCCCGCCCGATCGGCTCGTTCGCCGGGATGCAGAGGCCGATCACGTCGACCTCGCTCCAGGTCTCCCGGACCAGGTCGTTCAGCCGCTCGCCGAGCAGCGTGCGGGGGCGGTGCAGGCCCGGGGTGTCGACCAGCACGAGCTGCGACTCCGGGCGGTGCAGCACGGCCCGGATGATGTGCCGGGTGGTCTGCGGCTTGTTCGAGGTGATTGCGATCTTGGTGCCGACGATCGCGTTGGTGAGCGTCGACTTGCCGGCGTTCGGCCGCCCGACGAAGCAGCCGAAACCGGCCCGGTAGGGACGCTGCTGGACCTCGGTCACTCGACCACCGTGCCGAGGACGGTGCCGTCCGGCGCGGCCACGTGGATCGGCGCGTCGGCGGAGAGGTCGCGGACCGCGGTGTGCCCCGCGCCGTCCAGCGTCGAGGCCTCGGTCACCACCACGGCCGCCTCCAGCCGGCTCGCGCCGGCGGCAACCGCCGAGGCGACCGCGAGCTGGAGCGCGGTCAGGGTCAGCGACGGCAGCGCCACGCTGGCCGCCGCGTACGTCCGGCCGTCCTGGTCGCGGACCGCCGCGCCCTCCACGGCGCCGATTCGGCCCCGCGCCCCCCGGGCCAGGACGACCAGCTTGCCGTCCTCGGCGCTCAGCTCGGCCGGGTCGGACGGGGTGGGCCGGGCGGCCGGCACGGCGGGTGACTCAGGCATCGGCGGGTTGCCTCTCCTCGGAACGGTTGTGGTTGCCACGGGGATCGGCCTGCTCGCCGCGCCCCGCGCTGTCCGGCGCGTCGCCCGGCTCGGCCCGGCTGACCAGCACGGTGTCGATCCGGTTGCGCCGCCCGGTGGTGCCCTCGGCGATCAGCCGGAGCCCGGCCACCGCGGCCTCGGCGCCCGGGAGCGGCACCCGGCCGAGCGCCTGGGCGAGCAGGCCACCGACCGTCTCCACCTCGTCGGTGGGCAGTTCGGTGTCGAACAGCTCGCCCAGATTCTCCACCGGCAGCCGGGCGGTCACCCGCACGGCCCCGTCCGCCAGGCGCTCGACCGGCGGGCGCTCGACATCGTACTCGTCGGTGATCTCGCCGACGATCTCCTCCAGGATGTCCTCGATGGTGACCAGGCCACCGGTGCCGCCGTACTCGTCGACGACGATGACCAGGTGGTTGCGGGCCGCCTGCATCTCGGAGAGCAGGTCGTCGACCGGCTTGGACTCGGGCACGAAGGTCGCCGGGCGCATCAGCTCGGCCACCGGCATCTGCCGGGCCTCCGGGGCGCCCTGGATTCGCCGGATCAGGTCCTTGAGATAGAGCACGCCGAGCACGTCGTCGACGTTCTCGCCGATCACCGGGATCCGGGAGAAGCCGGACCGCAGGAAGAGCGCCAGCGCCTGGGCGAGGGTCTTGCGATCCTCTATCCACACCATCTCGGTCCGGGGCACCATCACCTCGCGGGCGATGGTGTCGCCGAGCGCGAAGACGGAGTGGATCATCTGCCGCTCGCCGTGCTCGACCACGCCCCGCTGCTCGGCCAGGTCGACCAGCTCACGCAGCTCGACCTGGGTGGCGAACGGGCCCTCCCGGAAGCCGCGCCCCGGGGTGACCGCGTTGCCGATCAGGATCAGCAGCGAGGCCAGCGGGTTGAGCGCCCGGCCCAGCCAGCGCACCAGCGGCGCGACCGCGCGGCCCACCGCGTAGGCGTGCTGCCGGCCGAGGGTGCGCGGCGCGACGCCGACCACCACGAAGCTGACCACGGTCATCGCGCCTGCGGTGACCAGGGCGGCCCGCCAGCCGGCGCCGAAGGTGTCCACCGCGACCAGCGCGACCAGCGTGGTGGCGGTCAGCTCGGCCAGCAGCCGGAGCAGGAGCAACAGGTTGAGGTGGCGGACCACGTCGCCGGCGACCGCCTGGAGGGTACGCGCGCCGCGCGCGCCGTCCCGGGCCAGCTCGGCGGCCCGGGCCGGGGAGACGGCGGCCAGCGCGGCCTCGGTCATCGCGATCAGCCCGGCGAGCACCACCAGCCCCGCCGCGACGGCGAGGAGTGGGAGATCGGGCAGACCGGCGGGCGCGCCGCCGGCCGCCAGGGTGGCTGTCACTGTGATCGGGTCGACCGCCAGCTGGCCAGCAGTCGGGCCTGGAGACCGAACATCTCCCGCTCCTCCTCCGGCTCGGCGTGGTCGTAGCCGAGCAGGTGCAGCACGCCGTGCACGGTGAGCAGGTGCAGCTCGTCGGCGGTGGAGTGCCCGGCGGTGGCCGCCTGCTTGGCCGCCACCTCCGGGCAGAGCACGATGTCGCCGAGCAGGGCCGGTTCGCCGCCGGCCGGGGCGCTCTCCCCCGGGCCGTGGTCGACGCTGCCCTCGTCCATGGGGAAGGCGAGCACGTCGGTCGGGCCGTCGCCACCCATCCAGCGGTGGTTCAGCTCCGACATGTATTCGATGTCGACCAGCAGCACGGAGAGCTCGGCGAGGGGGTTGACCCCCATCTCGTCGAGGGCGTGCCGGGCGACGGCGAGCACGGCGTCGGTGTCGACGTCGACACCGGACTCGTTGGCGATCTCGATGGACAACTGTCTTCCTCTGGTGGGTTAGCGGCGCCGGCCGGCCCGGCCGCCCTGGGCGGTCCGCCCGGGCACGGCGTGCACGCTCTGCGCCTGCTGGTTCTCCCGCTCGGCGTCCCAGCGGGCGTACGCGTCGACGATGTCGCCCACCAGCTTGTGGCGGACCACGTCGGAGCTGGAGAGCTGGGCGAAGTGCACGTCCTCGACGTTGCTCAGGATGTCGCGGACCACCCGCAGGCCGCTGGTCGTCCCGCCGGGCAGGTCGACCTGCGTGACGTCACCGGTGACCACGATCTTGGAGCCGAAGCCGAGCCGGGTGAGGAACATCTTCATCTGCTCGGGCGTGGTGTTCTGCGCCTCGTCGAGGATGATGAACGCGTCGTTGAGGGTCCGGCCCCGCATGTACGCCAGCGGCGCCACCTCGATCGTGCCGGCGGCCATCAGCTTGGGGATGGACTCCGGGTCGAGCATGTCGTGCAGCGCGTCGTAGAGCGGGCGCAGGTAGGGGTCGATCTTCTCGTTCAGGGTGCCGGGCAGGAAGCCCAGCCGCTCCCCCGCCTCGACCGCCGGCCGGGTCAGAATGATCCGGTTGACCTGCTTGGCCTGGAGCGCCTGGACGGCCTTCGCCATGGCCAGGTAGGTCTTGCCCGTGCCGGCCGGGCCGATGCCGAAGACGATGGTGTGCGCGTCGATGGCGTCGACGTAGCGCTTCTGCCCCAGGGTCTTGGGACGGATGGTGCGGCCGCGCCGGGAGAGGATGTTGAGCGTCAGGACCTCGGCGGGCCGCTCGGCGCTGCCCTGCTCGAGCATGCCGACGGTACGCCGGACGGCGTCAGTGGTCAGGGTCTCGCCTTTCTCGATCAGTTCGAGCAGCTCGCTGAAGAGACGCTCGGCGAGGGCGTTGTCGGCGGGCGCGCCGGTGATGGTGATCTCGTTGCCCCGCACGTGGACGTCACTGTTGACCGAGCGTTCGACGAGCCGCAGGATCTCGTCGCCCGCGCCGAGCAGATTCACCATGATCTTCTGGTCGGGGACCGTGATCCTGGTCTGCACCCGGGGCGGGTCGGGAGGTGGGGTGCCGGTCATAGGTCGGGCCGTCGGGCCCTACGCCACCTGCTCTCGAACTCGGCGCCGGGCCCTGCTGGCGCGGCGGTCGTGACTCCCATCGTATCGGGTCAACACCCGCGGCACCGTGCCCATTTCCGCCGGGCTCAGCCCGGCGGAAATGACCTGTCGTCGCTGGCGGGAGATCAATTGCCGGCGCGGAAGTCGTACCCCTCGAACGTCTCCTGGTGCCGGGTGAAGCGGTAGGTGGCCCAGTGCATCCGGACCACCGCGCCGCGCTCGTCCCGGGTGAGCCGGAGCAGCTCACCGACCTCCCGGCCGGAAACCGTGCGGAACACGTCCGGACGGTCCGGCAGCGGGGCGAACACCGCGGGCGGCCGGCCGGCCGGATCGTCCGCGCCCCGAGCCCGCAGCGTCCCGTCGTGCCAGGAGAAGACGTACTCGAAACCCTCACCCCACCAGCGGCCCAGCACGCCGCGCAGGTGCTCCGGGGCGGGCGCGCCGGGCCGCCACGGCTCGATGTCGGCCGGGTCGTGCTCGGCGGCCGCGGCCAGCAGCCGGTGCGGCAGCTCGAAGACCGGCACGCCGGTGCCGGAGGAGCCGAGCACCGCGCAGCCCATGGCGCCGGCCGTGCCGTCCCCGCCGCGCCGGCCGTAGACGGCGGCCAGGAAACCGGGCATGGCCCCGTCGTGCCCCACGTGCATCACCCGCCCCGGTTGCGGCACCAGGATCAGCCCGAGGCCGAAGCCGCCGGCCCAGAGCGTCTCGTCGGTGGTCGTCAGCGGCCAGCGCATCTCGTCGAGGGTGGCCGGCGCGAGCACCGCGCCGGCCGGGTCCAGCGCGGCCGGGTCGGCCAGGAAGGCCGCCCAGCGCGCCATGTCCGGCGCCGTGCTCCACAGCTGCGCGGCCGGGGCCACCGCGCCGAAGTCGGTGTTCGGCTCCGGCCGGGCCTCGTCGGAGTACGCGTCGACCAGGAACCCGGTCGCCGCCCGGTCGCCCGGCGTCGGCCCGGTGCCGGTCAGCCCGAGAGGGGCGAGCACCCGCTCGGCCAGCACCTCGGCCCAGGTGCCGCCGCGCAGCCGGGCGACCAGCTCGCCGAGCAGGGCCATGCCGAGGTTGGAGTAGTGGTAGCGCCGCCCGGTGGGCAGCACTCGCTCAACCCGGGCCAGGTCGGCGAGCAGCTCGGTGACGTCGGGCGCGCGCAGGCTGTCCCAGACGTCGCCGTGCGGCTCGCGCTGCAGGCCCGCGGTGTGCGACAGCAGCCGGCGTACGGTCAGCTCGCCGTGCGCCGGCAGGTCGAGGTGCCGCCCGATCGGGTCGTCGAGGTCGAGCAGCCCCTCGTCCCGGCACTGCATGACCAGCACCGCGGTGAAGGTCTTGGTGACCGAGCCGATCCGGAAGACCGTCTCCGGCCCGAGCGGGGTGTCGTTGCCGGTCCCGCCGACCGCGCAGGTCCAGAGCGGCCGGTCGGCCCGGTGCAGGGCCACCGAGACCGCCGGGATCCGCCCGTCAACCTGCGCCTGCCGCACCATCCGGCCGAGCCGGTCATGCACCGTGATCATGAGGGCAGTCTAGGCAGCGGCTCAGCGGCAGAGCATCGGGCCGAGCGGCGCGCCGCCGAGCAGGTGCGCGTGCACGTGGAAGACCTCCTGGCCGCCGTACGGGCCGGTGTTGAACATCAGCCGGAAGCCGTCCACGGTCAGCCCCTCCTCCTCGGCCACCACGGCGGCGGTGCCCAGCAGCTCACCGGCCAGCCCCGGGTCGCCCTGGGCCAGGGTGGCCACGTCCGCGTAGTGCTCCTTCGTGATCACCAGCACGTGGGTGGGCGCCTTCGGGCCGATGTCCCGGAAGGCCAGGGTGGTGGCGGTCTCGCGGACGATGGTGGCCGGGATCTCCCCGGCGACGATCCGGCAGAACAGGCAGTCGGTTCCCATCGAGGCATGGTAAGTCGTCCCGCACCGGCTCAGGCATGATGTGCCGCGTGACTTCTCGGGCGGTACTGGTGACGGGGGCCTCGCGCGGCATCGGCCGCGCGGTGGCGCGGGCGTTCGCGGCGGGCGGGGACCGGGTGGCGATCCACCACCGGGACTCCGCCGAGCTGGCCGAGGCGCTGCGGGCGGACCTGCCCGGCGACGGGCACGTGGTGGTCCGCGCCGACCTGGCCGACCCGGACGCGGTCCGGGCCGTGGTGGACGAGGCGGCGCAGCGGCTGGGCGGCCTCGACGTCCTGGTCAACAACGCCGGGGTGTTCGGCCCGGCCGATCCGCCGCACCCGGTCTTCGAGAGCAGCTACGAGCAGTGGCGGCAGCGCTGGCGCGAGGTGCTGGACACCAACCTGTTCGGCGCGGCAAACGCCGCCTGGTGCGCCGCCCAGCACATGCGCGAGCGGGGCGGGCGGATCATCAACGTCTCCTCCCGGGGCGCGTTCCGGGGCGAGCCGGCCAACCCGGCGTACGGAGCCAGCAAGGCGGGGATGAACGCGATGGCCCAGTCCCTCGCGGTGGCCCTGGCGCCCTACGGCATCGCGGTGGCGAGCGTGGCCCCCGGCTTCGTCGAGACCGACATGACCAACGAGCACCTCAAGAGCACGCGGGGCGACGCGGTCCGCGCCCAGTCCCCGTTCCAGCGGGTGGCCCGCCCCGAGGAGATCGCCGCCGCGGTGCACTGGCTGGCCAGCCCCGAGGCCGAATGGGCCTCCGGCACCATCATCGACCTCAACGGCGCCTCCTACCTGCGCACCTGACGGCCGCTCGACGGGTGCCACCGGCACCCGTCGCGCCCGCTTGCAGCCGTCCACGCAGCACCGACCGCCCGGTCGGTGCTGCGTCCGTGGCTGCAGAGCAGAGGCGGATGCGGGAGGTGCCCGGGGTGCCGCGACCCGCGCGGCGGCGGAGGACCGGCCGGTCTACCAGCGACGCAGGCGGGCGGACAACACGCTGAGCGCGGCCACCCCGGCCGTCGACGTGCGCAGCACCGCGGGGCCGAGCCGCACGGTACGGGCGCCGGCCTCGGTGAAGGCGGCCAGCTCGGTGGGTGCGATGCCGCCCTCCGGGCCGACCACCAGAACGATCTCGCCGGCGTCGGGCAGGGCGGCGGTGGTCAACCGCTCCTCGGCCTCCTCGTGCAGGACGAACGCGGCGGCCGCGCCGGCGATCCGCCGGGTCACCGTGGTGGTGGACTCGTCGGGCGAGCCGGCCACCACCGGCAGCCACGGGCGGCGGGCCTGCTTGGCGGCCTCCCGGGCGGTGGCCGCCCACTTCTCCCGGGCCCGTACGCCCCGCTCCCCGCGCCACTGGCTCACCGAGCGGGACGCCGCCCAGGGGACGATCTCGTCCACCCCGACCTCGGTCATCGCCTGCACGGCCAGCTCGCCCCGGTCGCCCTTGGCGATGCCCTGCACCACGACCAGCCGGGGGACGGACGCGTCCACGTACCCCCGGGAGGTGACCCGGAGGTCGAGCGTGCCCCTGCCGACGGCGCTGACCACCGCGGCGGCCGTGCCGCCCCGCCCGTCGGCGAGCAGCAGTTCCTCGCCGACGCGCAGCCGCTGCACAGTGGCCGCGTGGTGCCCCTCCGGGCCGTCCAGCGTCAGCGTGTCACCGGCCGGCAGCGCCTCGACCAGGAACAGCGGCGCGGACACCTCAGGCGTGCCCGTTGAAGGCGTCGCGCATCCGGGAGAAGAAGCCGCCCTGCTTGCTCAGCTCGGCGACCTCCTCGCCGCGGGTCTTGGCGAAGTCGCGCAGCATCCGCTCCTGGTCGGCGTCGAGCTTGGTCGGGGTCCGCACGTCGAGGTGGACGTAGAGGTCGCCCCGGCCGGTGCCGCGCAGGTGCGGCACGCCCCGGGCGCGCAGCCGCAGCGTGCTGCCCGGCTGGGTGCCCGACTTGACGTCGACCGTCTCCTCGCTGTCGAGGGTCTTGATGGTCAGCCGGGTGCCGAGCGCGGCGGCGGTCATCGGCACGGTGACCCGGCAGTGCAGGTCGTCGCCCTTGCGCGAGTAGACGTCGTGCGGCCGCTCGTGGATCTCCACGTAGAGGTCGCCGGCGGTGCCGCCGCCCGGACCCACCTCGCCCTGCTGGGCCAGCCGGATCCGCATGCCGTCCTCGACGCCCGCCGGGATCTTGACGGTGAGCGAGCGGCGGGTGCGCACCCGGCCGTCGCCCGCGCAGGTCGGGCAGGGGTGCGGGATGGTGGTGCCGTAGCCCTGGCAGACCGTGCACGGCCGGGCGGAGACCACCTGGCCGAGGAAGGTCCGCTGCACCGACTGCACCTCGCCCCGGCCGCCGCACGCCTCGCAGGTGGCCAGGTGGGTGCCGGCCGCGGTGCCGGCGCCGGAGCAGGTGGTGCAGAGCACGGCGGTGTCGACGGTGATCGGCGCCTCGACGCCGAACGCCGTCTCGTTCAGGTCCAGCTCCAGCCGCAGGATCGCGTCGGCGCCCGGCCGGGTACGCGGCCGCGGGCCCCGGCTGCCGCCCGCGGCGCCGCCGAAGAACGCGTCCATGATGTCCTGGAAGCCGACGAACGGGCCGGTGCCGCCCGGACCACCCGGGCCTCCCGCGCCCCCGCCGCCCGGGGCGAGCGGGTCGCCGCCCAGGTCGACGATCTGCCGTTTCCGATCGTCCGAGAGGACCTCGTACGCGGCGTTGATGTCCTTGAACTTCTCCTGTGCCTCCGGGTCCGGATTCACGTCCGGGTGGAACTGCCGCGCCAGCTTGCGGTAGGCGCGCTTGATCTCGTCGTCGGAGGCGTCCCGGCTCACGCCGAGAATGCCGTAGTAGTCCCTGGCCACTGCGTTCGGTGTCCTCATGTTCGTCTCGCGTTTGCGCCGGTCGTCGGCCGGAGCCGGCCGACGGCCCTGACTGGTCAGTTCTGGGCCAGCAGTTCGCCCACGTAGCGTGCCACGGCCCTCACCGTGGCGATGGTGCCGGGGTAGTCCATCCGGGTCGGGCCGAGCACGCCGAGACCACCCACGATCGTGCTGCCCGGGCCGTAGCCGGTGCTGACGATCGAGGCCGCGCGCAGGTTGTCGATCTCGTTCTCGTCGCCGATGAGCACTCGGGTGGTGCTCGGCTCGGCCTCCCCGATCAGCTTGAGCAGCACGACTTCCTCCTCGAGCGCCTCGAGGATCGGGCGCAGCGAACCCTGGAAGTCGAGCAGGCCGCCGCGGGTGAGGTTGGCCGTGCCGGCCAGCGCGATGCGCTCCTCGTGCCGCTCGACCAGCGTCTCCAGCAGCACGCTGGAGAGCGTGGCCATGGCCGGGCGCAGCTGCGGGGTGGACTCGTCGACCAGGGCCTGCACCAGCGGCGGGGTGTCGGAGAGCCGACTGCCGACCAGCTTCTCGTTGACCAGCCGGCGCAGGTCGGTCACGTCCTCGACGGCGACCGGCCCGGGCAGCTCGACCAGCCGCTGCTCGACCCGGCCGGTGTCGGCGATCATGACGACCATCAGCCGGGTGGTGGAGATCGGCACCAGCTCCAGGTGGCGTACCTTGGAGCGGGCCAGGCTGGGGTACTGCACCACGGCGACCTGCCGGGTGAGCTGGGCCAGCAGCCGGACGGTGCGGTGCACCACGTCGTCCAGGTCGACCGCGCCGACCAGGAAACGCTCGATGGCCCGGCGCTCGGCCGGGCTGAGCGGCTTGACCCGGGAGAGCCGGTCGACGAAGAGCCGATAGCCGCGGTCGGTGGGCACCCGGCCGGCGCTGGTGTGCGGCTGCCGGATGTAGCCCTCCTCCTCCAGCACCGCCATGTCGTTGCGGACGGTCGCCGGGGAGACGCCCAGCTGGTGGCGCTCGACCAGGGCCTTGCTGCCGACCGGCTCCTGCGTGGCGACGTAGTCCTCGACGATCGCGCGCAGCACGGCGAGCTTACGGTCGTCGAGACCCATCTCCCCACCTCCTGACGCACGTCGTCCGCACCGGCGGGCGGCGTCCGCCGGGCATCTGGCACTCGACTGTAGCGAGTGCCAGTCTACGTCGGCGTGCCCGCCGACGCGATGATCAGCGACGCACCTCCGGTGCGGCTCGCCGCACATCCGACCCGCCAGGGTCGAACAGCCGGACATCCCGGGCGATCCCGCTCTGGTCTGCCCTTGCCTGCGGGACCTACCGTGACGTCCATGACTGAACCTCCTCGCCCTCCAGGAGCGGGGGACTCCGGCGCCCCGCCGCCGGAGGCGACCCCGCCGTCGGCACCGTACGGCTCGTCGTCGGCGGACGAGCCTCCCACCGCACCACTGTCCGGGGCACCGGCGCCGGGCGGCTATCCCCCGCCCGGTGGCTATCCGCCGGGCGGCTACCCCCCGCCGGGCGCCGGCTACCCGGGCGGCGGCGCGTACGGGGCGCCCGCCGGCTACGCCAACAACGACGACAAGACCTGGGCCCTGGTCGCGCACTTCGGCGGGGCGGCCGGGATGTTCGTCGGCGGCGGCGTGCTGGGCTGGGTGGCCCCGCTGATCGCCCTGCTCGCCCGCGGCAACCAGTCGCCGACCGTCCGCGCGCACGCGATCGCCGCGCTCAACTTCCAGCTCATCTGGTCGATCATCGCGCTGGTCGGCTGGATCCTCGCCTGCATCCTGATCGGCTTCGTGATCGGATTCGGCGCGATGATCATCGGCATCATCTTCGGCATCCTGGCCGGGGTGAAGGCCAACGAGGGGCAGCTCTACCGCTACCCGATGTCGGCCAGCCTGATCAAGTGACCCCGTCCCGGCCGGCTCCCCCTCCGGGAGCCGGCCGGGCCCGGTCAGGGCAACAGGTCGCGGACGACCGCGTCGGCGAGCAGCCGGCCGCGCAGGGTGAGCACGGCCCGCCCGGCCGCGTACGCGCCGGCGTCCAGCAGGCCGTCGGCCCGCGCCCGCTCGGCGCCCGCCCGGCCCGCCTCGTCCAGCCCGGACAGGGGCAGCCCGGCGGAGAGCCGCAGCCGCAGCATCACGTCCTCCATGTGCGCCTCGTCGGCGGTGAGCAGCTCCCGGGCCAGGCCGGGTGACTCCCCGGCGGCCAGCCGCTGCGCGTACGCCGTCGGGTGCTTGACGTTCCACCAGCGCACCCCGCCGACGTGGCTGTGCGCCCCCGGGCCGAGGCCCCACCAGTCGGCGCCGGTCCAGTAGAGCAGGTTGTGCCGGCACCGGGCCGCCGCCGAGCGGGCCCAGTTGGAGACCTCGTACCAGGAGAAGCCGGCCGCGGTGAGGGCCGCCTCCGCGGCCAGGTAGCGGTCCGCCGCCACGTCGTCGCTGGGGTACGGCAGCTCGCCGCGGCGCATCCGCGCGGCCAGCCGGGTGCCGTCCTCCACGATCAGGGCGTACGCGCTGACGTGGTCCACCCCCGCCGCGACCACCTGGTCCAGCGAGGCGGCGAAGTCCTCGGCGCTCTCCCCCGGCGTGCCATAGATCAGGTCCAGGTTCACGTGGTCGAACCCGGCGTCCCGTGCCTCCAGCGCGGCGGCGGTGGCCCGACCGGCGCTGTGCTGCCGGTCGAGGATCGCCAGCACCCCCGGGGCCGCGGACTGCATGCCCAGCGAGATCCGGGTGTAGCCGGCGGCCCGCAGCGTCTTGAGCGATTCCGGGGTGACCGTCTCGGGATTGGCCTCGGTGGTCACCTCGGCGTCGGCGGCCAGCCCCCAGGTGCGGTCGATGCCGTCGAGGATCCGGGCCAGGTCGTCGGCGGGGAGCAGGGTGGGCGTGCCGCCGCCGACGAAGACGGTGTCCACCCGGGGCGGCGGGGTGTCGCCCAGCACCCGGCCGGCGAGGGCCAGCTCGGCCAGCACGGTGTCGGCGTACGTCTCCCGGCCGGCCCCGCCGCCCAGCTCGGCCGCCGTGTAGGTGTTGAAGTCGCAGTAGCCGCACCGGCTGGCGCAGAACGGGACGTGCACGTACACCCCGAAGCCACGCGCGCCGACGGCGCGGCGGGCGGCAGCGGGCAGCGCCCCGTCGCGCGGGACGGGTTCGCCTTCTGGAAGGACGCCGGGCATGGCCACTAGTGTGCCCGGCATGACCTCTCCGGACGCTCTCGTGCGGGTCGCCACGGCCCGTGGGGTGACCACCCTCACCCTGGACAGCCCGCACAACCGCAACGCGCTCTCCACCCCGCTGATGACCCAGCTGCTGGCCGGGCTGGCCGCGGCGGTCGCCGACGACGCGGTCCGGGCGATCGTGCTGGACCACACCGGCCCGGTGTTCTGCTCCGGGGCGGACCTGAAGGAGACCGCCGCCGCGTACGCCAGCGGGACGGTGCCGGCCGGGATGCTGGGCGACGTGCTGGTCGCGGTCCGGGAGTGCCCGAAGCCGGTGCTGGCGAGGGTGGCCGGGCCGGCGCGGGCCGGCGGGCTGGGCCTGATCGCTGCCGCGGACCTTGCGGTCTGCGCCGAGGAGGCCACGTTCGCCTTCACCGAGGTCCGGCTCGGGGTGATCCCCGCGGTGATCTCGGCGACCGTGCTGCCCCGGCTGCACCCCCGGGCCGCCGCCGAGCTGTACCTGACCGGCGATACCTTCGACGGCCGGCGGGCCGCCGAGATCGGCCTGGTCACCGCCGCCGTGCCGGCCGACGCGCTGGACGCCGCGGTGGACCGCTACCGCGCCTCGCTGGTGAAGGGCGCCCCGAAGGCCCTGGCCGGGACCAAGGACCTGCTGCGCCGCCCGGCCGCCACCGACCTGCGGGCCGAGATCGCCGAGTTGGCCGCCCTCTCGACCGGCTACTTCCTGTCCGAGGAGGGCCGGGAAGGCGTCCTCGCGTTCCGCGAGAAGCGGCCCGCGGCCTGGGTGCCCGCCGGAGACTGACGTGGGGAACGCCCCGGACGCGGGGCGTGCCGGGTCGGTCACGCAGCGGGAGACGACCGGTCGGCCGACCCGGATACCGCAGTGAGCGACGTACGCTGGGCGGGCTGTCGGGACAGGAGGTGCGGGTGCGAACGCGAGCGGCGATCGTGGCATCGGGTGTGGTGGTGGCGGTCCTGGCTCTGCTCGGCGTGTGGTTCGTCGCGAAGCAGTTCGGGCACCAGCTGCAGCTGCCGATGGCCAGCCGGACCTGCACCGTCAAGGCCGACGGCGAGGTCGTGCTCAGCGCCGACCAGATGGCCAACGCGGCCACCATCGCGGCGATCGGCGTGCAGCGGCAGATGCCCGAGCGGGCCGTGGTGGTGGCGCTGGCGACGGCGTACCAGGAGTCGCACCTGCGCAACATCGCGCACGGCGACCGGGACTCGCTCGGCCTGTTCCAGCAGCGCCCGAGCCAGGGCTGGGGCACCCCGGACGAGATCCGCGACCCGCGCTACGCGGCGAAGAAGTTCTACGCCGCGCTGAAGAAGGTCAAGGGCTGGGAGAAGCTGCGGGTCACCGAGGCCGCCCAGCGGGTGCAGCGGTCGGCCTACCCCGAGGCGTACGAGAAGTGGGCGGACGAGTCGCAGGTGCTCACCCGCGCCCTGCTCGGGCAGGCGACCGGAGCGGTGGCCTGCACGGTCGGTCCGACGCCGACGATGCGCGGCCCGGCCGCCGCCACCGCCCTGATGCAGAGCCTGGCCCTGGACTGGGGCCTGCCGGAGCTGGCCTCGGCCACCGACCTGACCGGGCTGACCGTGCCGGCCGCCAACAGCCGCAACGGCTGGCGGTACGCCCACTGGCTGGTCTCGCACGCCGACGACCACGGGGTGAAACGGGTCCGCTTCGGCGGCCTGGAGTGGACGGCCGAGCAGGGCACCTGGGCCAGGGTGAAGGGCGACCCGGCGACGCAGGTGCTGGCCGAGGTCTTCGCCGCGACCTGAGCCGGCCGGTCCCGGTCCGGGCGCGACCGTCAGCCGGCGACGGCGCCGAGCCGGCGGCGGACCTTCTCCCGCACGGAGTCGGGCAGCTCCGGCACGTCAAGCAGGCGGGGCAGCAACTCCGGCTCCAGGGTGGTCGCCCGGAACACCTCGCCGATGGTCACCCCGTGCGCCGGGCGATCGACCACCTCGACCGGGTCGCCGGCGCCCACCTCACCCTCGCGCAGCACCCGGAGGTACGCCCCGGGCACACCCCGGACGGTGAACCGCTTGATCAGGTCACGCATGCCCCAGAAGCCGGCGAAGGTGGCGCACGGAGTGCGCGGCTTGGTCACCTGCAGCACGGCGGAGCCGACCGCCCAGCGCTCGCCGATCACCGCCCCGGTGACGTCGACCGCCCAGGTGGTGAGGTTCTCGCCGAAGGCGCCCGGCCGCAGCTCCCGGCCCAGCTCGCCGGCCCACCAGCCGGCGTCCTCCTCGGCGTACGCGTAGACCGCCTGCTCCGGGCCGCCGTGGTGGGCCCGCTCGCCGATGAAGTCGCCGGTGACGCCGGCGAACCGGATCGCCACCCGACCGTCGACGGGCCGCTTGTCGATGCCGCTGCGACCGCTCTCGTCGCCCGCCCACTCCGCCTCGGTCACCACGCCGAGGTTCACCGCCGCCAGCCTGCCCGTCATGGCGGTCAGCCTAGGGGGCGCCGCCGGACGCCCGGAAACGGGTTCGTCCGCCGCGGCTCAGCCCTTGACCGCGCCCGAGACCAGGCCGGAGACCATCCGGCGCTGGACCAGCAGGAAGAAGACGATCACCGGCAGGGTGAACAGCGTCGAGGCGGCCATCACCGAGCCCCACGCGGTGTCGTCCCGCCCGAAGAAGAACGTCATGGCCACCGGCAGCGTGTACCTGTGCTGGTCGTTGACGAACGTCAACGCGAAGATCAGCTCGTTCCAGGCGGTGATGAAGGAGAAGATGCTGGTGGCCACCAGGCCGGGGGCGACCAGCGGGAAGAGGACCTTCCGGAAGGTCTGGGCCCGGCTGGCCCCGTCGATCGCCGCCGCCTCCTCCAGCTCCTTGGGCACCGCGGCCACGAAGCCGCGCAGCATCCAGACCGCGAACGGCAGGGAGAAGCCGAGGTAGGTCAGGATCAGGCTGGGCAGGGTGTTGTAGAGCCCGAGCCGCTGGATCATCAGGAACAGCGGGATGACCAGCGCCTCCAGCGGGATCATCTGCACCACCAGCAGCAGGATCAGGAAGGTGGTGCGCAGCTTGAAGCGGAACCGGGCCACCGCGGTCGCCGCGAGCAGCGCGACCAGTCCGCTCAGCACCACGGTGGCCACCGCCACCAGCGCGCTGTTGAGGAAGAAGTCCGTGAAGGTCACGCCCGGAATCAGGTTGCCCGTGAGGATCTCCCGGTAGTGCTCCAGGGTGGGCTCCGCCGGCACCGGGCGTGGCGTGGCCGAGAAGATCTCCCGGTTGGGCTTCAGCGAGGTGGCGACCATCCAGTAGACCGGGAAGGCCGCGAAGAGCGCGACCAGCAGGCCGGCGCCGTTGAGGGCGATCTTCTTCACGACTCGTCCTCCTGCCGGAGCACCATACGGACGTACACGCCGGTCACCACCAGCAGGATCAGGGTGAGGATGACGGCGATCGCGGAGCCCAGGCCGTACTTGGGCGGCGGTGAGAACGCCTCCGCGTAGGAGTAGATCGACAGCATGAACGTCGACCGGTCCTGGGTGCCGCCGGCCAGCACGAACTGCTGGGTGAAGACCTTGAAGTCCCAGATCGTGGAGAGCACCACGAGGATGCCGAAGACCGGCCGCAGCATCGGGAAGGTGACCGACCAGAAGACCTTCCACGGCCCGGCCCCGTCCACCCTGGCGGCCTCCTGGAGCTCGCTCGGCACACTCTTGAGGCCGGCCAGCACGCTGACCGCGATGAACGGGAACGAGTGCCAGACCACCACCAGGGTCAGGATGCCGAAGAAGAGCAGCGGGTCGTTGAACCACCCGTAGCCGCTCCAGTCACTGCGCCCGAACAGCGCCGTGGAGAGCCCGTCCGGGAGCTTGTTGAACAGCCAGGTGACCAGGCCGCTGGTGTCGTCGAAGATCCACTTCCAGACGATGGTGCCGGTCAGCGCGGGGGTGGCCCAGGCCAGCATCACGCAGCTCGCCACGAAGGTGGCCATCTTCTTCCCGAGCCGGTTGAGCAGCAGCCCGACCAGGGTGCCGAGGATCATGGTGAGCACCACGTTGGCCACGGCGAAGAGCACGGTGTTGCGCAGCACCGTACGGAAGAACGGGTCACCGAGGATCTGCGCGTAGTTGGCCAGGCCCACCCACGGCCACTCGCGGTCGCCCCGTAGCTGCCGGACGCTGTCCAGCTTGTAGAAGGACATCATCACGACCTGGCCGAGCGGCCAGAGCAGCAGCACTCCGATGATGGCCAGGCAGGGCAGGAGCAACAGGTACGGGAGGCGGTCCACGCGGCGGCGCCGCCGCGCGGGGATCTCCCGCGCGGCGGCTTCGCCGGTGGCCTCGGTCAGCGTGGTCACTTGGCGTTGAGGATGCTTTCCATCTCGGTGGCCGCGTCGGCGGTGGCCTTCTCGACCGTCTTCTGGCCCTTGATGACCGAGCTGTTCATGGCCTGGGTCACCGTCTTGGTCCGGCTGACCTCGACCCACTTCGGGGTGAGCGGGGTCAGCTTGGTGTTCTGCATGGCGGTGGCGAACGCCGCCATCACCTTGTCGTTGGCGTAGTTGCCGCCGCCGACCAGGTCCTTGTACACCGGGAAGAAGCCGAGGCTGCTGGCGAACTCCTGGTCCTTCTGCTTGCTGAGCAGCACGGTCATGTAGTCCCAGGCCAGGTCCTGCCGCTTGCTGTCCTTCCAGAGGGCGATGTCGGAACCACCGGCGAAGGCCGGGGCGGCCTTGCCGTCCGGACCGGGGATGGGGAACGTGCCCCACACCTTCTCGATGTCCGGGTTGTCCTTCTTCATCGCGCCGCCCTGCCAGCTACCGGCGAACGCCATGGCGGCCTTGCCGGTGGCGAACTGGGTACGGGCGTCGACCTCGTTCCAGGCGGCGGCGGCCGGCGGGGCCACCTTGTGCACGGTCACCAGGTCGGTCCAGAACTTGACCGCCCGCTGCGCCTCCGGCGTGTTGTAGCCGGACTTCCAGCTGTCGCCGTCCTTGGTGGCGATCTCTCCGCCGGCGGCCCAGAGGAAGGAGTAGAACGGCAGCTCGGAGTTGCCGGGCAGGGCGATGCCGTAGGTGCCCGGCTTCTTGGCCTGGACCGCCTTGGCGGTGGTGACCAGCTCGTCCCAGGTCGTCGGCGGCTTCACGCCCGCCTCGGCGAACCAGTCGGTCCGGTAGTAGATGGCCCGCACGCCGGCGTACCACGGGACGCCGTACTGCTTGCCGTCGAGCTGAGCGTTCTTCACCAGGTCGGGGAGGATGTCCTTCCCCTCGGACCAGCCGTTGAACTTCTCCGTGACGTCGGCGAGGGCCTCCTGCGCCGCCCAGCCCTGGGTCTCGGTGTTGCCCAGCTCGGTGACGTCCGGCCCCTCGCCGCCGGCGAGCGCGGCCTGGAACTTCTTCGGCGCTTCGAGCCAGGGGATGTACTGCACCACGACGTCGGTCTCGGGGTGCTTCTTCTTGAACTCCGCCTCGACGCCGTCGAGGAACTTGGTCTGGGCGTCGCCGCCCTCACCCATCATCCAGACCGTCAGCTTGCTGTTGTCTGCGGCCTTGTCGTCGTCGCCGGAGCCACCGCACCCGGAGAGCACCATCGCGGCCGAGGCCACGATGGCGGTGACCGGGGCCAGCCGCTTCCACCTGTTCACGCCATATCTCCCTCGGGGCCGTTTGGCACTAACCTTCTCCGCCGCACCTTAGTAGGAAAATTTCCTTTACAACAGGGGGTACTCGCGGCGGGTGGCCGTGGCGACGGTATCGCAGCCGCACGCCCGGGCGGCAGGGGTGCTGTCCGGGCAGCTCAGGGCGAGACGAGAGCGGGCGCCCGACCTGTCGGTCGGGCGCCCGCTGGAGCGCTTCAGGGGATGGGGGTCAGTAGCGCGAGACGCCACGGCGGCGACCCAGGCCGGCCACCAGGGCCACGCCGATGGCGGCGAACAGGACCTGCAGCAGCAGCTCCCGCCAGTCGATGCCGGCAGTGTCGGCGAAGCCCGAGGCCCGGGCGACGATCGTGCCCAGCAGCGCGGCGCCGACGCCGATCAGCATGTGCAGCCACATCGGCATGTTCTGTCGGCCCGGGACGATCAGGCGGCCCAGAGCGCCGACGATCAGACCAACGATGAGCGCGGTGATGATGCCCCAAACGGTGAGCTCCACGGTCGCCCTCCTTCTTCAGAATGAGTCACACGTTGTCGTGTGTTCCGGTCGTGGCCGGTAAGTTCCCGACCCGCCGAAAATCCAAACCGACTCCGGTGACGAATTGCCCCGCACGACTCTGACCTGGGACTTCAGGGTCAGATTCGGGCTCGGGGAAAGGCGGGCGACCGGCCATTGCCGGCTGACCGCGTTCAATGCCCATTCGCCGGCGCGTACGCCAGCGGGCGCCCGACCGGCCGGTCGGGCGCCCGCTGAGGCGCTTGGGGGAAGTGCGTCAGTAGCGCGAGACGCTGCGCCGACGACCGACGCCGGCCACCAGGGCCACGGCGATGGCGGCCAGCACGACCTGCACGAGCAGCTCCATCCAGTCGATGCCGGAGGTCTCGGTCGCGATGCCCAGCGCGCGGGCCAGGACGGTGCCCAGCAGCGCGGCGCCGACGCCGATCAGCATGTGCAGCCACATCGGCATGTTCTGTCGGCCCGGAACGATCAGGCGGCCCAGAGCGCCGACGATCAGACCAACGACGAGCGCGGTGATGATGCCCCAGACGGTCACGGTCAGCTCCTTCTAAGAAGTTTCACACGGTCTGTGTGGTTCCTGTCGTGACCGGTAAGTTCCCGACCCGCTCGAAACCCAAACCGACTCACTCCCCGCACCGCCCGCCGGGACCCCGCGCGTCGGTTCCGGAGTCGCAGGTTGGGGGCGGTGCCGCCCGGGAGGAAAAAATCTCCGGGGTACGCCAGAACGGCCGGCCCCCGCGGTGCGCGGGTGCCGGCCGTGGGCGCGGTGGGCTACTTCTTGCCGGCGGGCTTGCCGTCGCCGGAGTCGGAGGAGAGCGCGGCGATGAAGGCCTCCTGGGGGACCTCGACCCGGCCCACCATCTTCATCCGCTTCTTGCCCTCCTTCTGCTTCTCCAGCAGCTTGCGCTTACGGCTGATGTCACCGCCGTAGCACTTGGCGAGCACGTCCTTGCGGATGGCGCGGATGGTCTCCCGGGCGATCACCCGGCTGCCGATGGCGGCCTGGATCGGCACCTCGAACTGCTGGCGCGGGATCAGCGTGCGCAGCTTCGCCGCGATCGTCGTGCCGTAGTTGTACGCCTTGTCCTTGTGCACGATCGCGCTGAACGCGTCCACCGGCTCGCCGTGCAGCAGGATGTCGACCTTGACCAGGTCGGACGCCTGCTCGCCGGAGGGCTCGTAGTCCAGCGAGGCGTAGCCCTTGGTCCGGCTCTTGAGCTGGTCGAAGAAGTCGAAGATGATCTCGGCCAGCGGGAGGGTGTAGCGCAGCTCCACCCGGTCGGCGGAGAGGTAGTCCATGCCGAGCAGGCTGCCCCGGCGGCCCTGGCACAGCTCCATCACCGCGCCGACGTAGTCGTTCGGGGTGAGCACGGTGGCCCGCACCGTCGGCTCGTACACCTCGGCGATCTTGCCGGTCGGGTACTCGCTCGGATTGGTGACCACGATCTCCAGCCCGTCCTCCTGCATGGCCCGGTAGACCACGTTCGGCGCGGTGGAGATGAGGTCGAGGTTGAACTCCCGCTCCAGCCGCTCCCGGATGATCTCCAGGTGCAGCAGGCCGAGGAAGCCGCAGCGGAAGCCGAAGCCCAGCGCACCCGAGGTCTCCGGCTCGTAGACCAGGGCGGCGTCGTTGAGCTTGAGCTTGTCCAGCGCCTCACGGAGGTTGGGGTAGTCGGACCCGTCGATCGGGTAGAGGCCGGAGTAGACCATCGGCTTCGGGTCCTTGTAGCCGCCGAGCGCCTCGGTCGCCGGTCGCGCGTTGATGGTGACGGTGTCACCCACCCGGGACTGGCGGACGTCCTTCACGCCGGTGATCAGGTAGCCCACCTCGCCGACGCCGAGCGCGTCGGCCTTCACCATCTCCGGGGAGATGACGCCGATCTCCAGCAGCTCGTGGACGGCGCCGGTGGACATCATCTTGATCCGGTCCCGGGCGCTGATCAGCCCGTCGATCACCCGGACGTAGGTGACCACGCCCCGGTAGACGTCGTAGACCGAGTCGAAGATCATGGCGCGGGCCGGGGCGTCGGCCTGGCCGACCGGCGGCACGAACTGCCGGACGATCTCGTCGAGCAGGTGCGACACGCCCTCGCCGGTCTTGCCGGAGACCCGGATGCAGTCCGCCGGGTCGCCGCCGATCAGGTGGGCCAGCTCCTCGGCGTACTTCTCGGGCTGGGCGGCCGGCAGGTCGATCTTGTTGAGCACCGGGATGATGTGCAGGTCGTTCTCGAGGGCCAGGTAGAGGTTGGCCAGGGTCTGCGCCTCGATGCCCTGGGCGGCGTCGACCAGCAGGATGGCGCCCTCACAGGCCGCCAGGGAGCGGGAGACCTCGTAGGTGAAGTCCACGTGCCCCGGGGTGTCGATCATGTTGAGCACGGCGGTCTCGCCGGCCCGGTCACCCTCGCGGATGGTCCACGGCATCCGGACGGCCTGGCTCTTGATCGTGATGCCGCGCTCGCGCTCGATGTCCATCCGGTCGAGGTACTGGGCGCGCATCTGCCGGGGGTCGACCACGCCGGTGAGCTGCAGCATCCGGTCGGCCAGGGTCGACTTCCCGTGGTCGATGTGGGCGATGATGCAGAAGTTCCTGATGCGCGCCGGGTCGGTGGCACCAGGAGCGTTCGCGCCGGGATCGAGCGTCGGTGGCACAGCTGTCCGTTCTGGTCGGCTGACGTGAGCGGGCCGGCGCGCCGCCGGCCCCCTCTATGCTCCCACGTCGCCCGGGGCGCGCCGGGGCTCCCCCGTCACTCCTCCGGCGTCACTCCTCGGGCGGCTCGACGAAGAGGGCGGCGAGCTTCGGCAGGTGCCGGCGCGCCTCGTCCTCGTCGTCGAAGTCCCAGAAGTCGTTCAGGTCGGGCGTCCGGACCGGGTCCCGGTCGGCCGGCAACTCCGCCGCGGTGGCCTTCCGGTAGGCCGCCCAGGGCACCGTCAGCATGTCCTCGCACGCGAACTCCTCGCCGCTGAGCGCGGCGGCGCGGACCTGCGGCAGCTCGGCCAGCGAGTCCGGGTCGGCGACCGCCCGGGCGAACACCGCCCGGCCCTGGGTCATCAGCCAGCCCCGGAAGTGCTCGAAGCCGTCGGCCGAGGCGCCCCCGTTGATCAGGTAGGCCGCGCCCCAGAGGTCGACCTTGTACGACGCCGCGAGCACCCGCTGCTGGTGGCGGGCGTAGCCGACGATCTCCTCCGGGTCCCGCTCGGCGAGCAGGGCGACCGCACGGGCCGCGACCGCCGCGGGCTCTCCCCCGCCCCCGGCCCGGGCGCTGTCGATCAACTGCCAGAACTCGTCGGTCCTCATGGTCGGCCAGTCTGGCAGAGCACACCGACGTCCCGGTCCCGCCGGGCCGCCCCGGTGGGGCAGCATGGGCCGGTGCGCGCGATCTCGCTGCCCCCGGTCCCGTACGACGCGACGGCCCTCCGCCCCGACTGGGCCGAGCTGCCGCCCGGGCTGCGCGACGCGCTGGCCGCCCGGCTGGGCGGGCACCCGGTGGCGGTCCGCCCGGCCGGGGCGGGCTTCACCCGCGGCTTCGCCGCCGTGCTCACCGGCCCCACCGGCGAGCCGGTCTTCGTCAAGGCGGCGGCGCTGGCGGAGCAGCGGCACCTGGTCGACTGGTACGCCCACGAGGCCGCCGTCCTGGCCCGGCTCCCCGCCGGCCTGCCGGTCCCCCGCCCGCGCTGGGCGCTCACCGAGGCCGGCTGGTACGCGCTCGCCCTGACCGCGGTCGACGGGCACACGCCCCGGCTGCCCTGGGACCCGGCCGAGCTGGACGCCGCCCTCACCGCGTACGCCGAGGTGGCCGCCGCGCTCGCCGCGCCGCCCGCGGACCTCGTGGCGCTCGGGTTGCCGCGCCTCGCCGGCCTGGCCCGCGACGACATCCTCTGGTGGGGCGAGGTGGCCGCCGGCCGCGAACCGGCGCCGGCGCTGCCGCCCTGGGCCCCGCTGCCCGGGCTGGCCGCGCTGGAGTCCCGCCTCCCCGGCTACGCCGACGCCGCCCCCGGCCTGGCCCACTGCGATTTGCGGGTGGACAACGTCCTGCTGGACGCGGCCGGCCGGGCCTGGATCTGCGACTGGAACTGGCTCTGCCACGGGCCGGCCTGGTTCGACCTGGTCACCCTGCTGATCACCGGGTACGCCAGCGGCCTCGACGCGGACGCCGCCTTCGCCGGCCACCCGGCCGCCGCCGGCGCCCCCGCCGACGCGCTCGACGTGACCCTCGCCGCACTCTCCGGCTACTTCCTGACCAGCGCCGCCGCCGGCCCGTCCACCGCGTCCCCGCACCTCCGGGCCCACCAACGCTGGAGCGGCGAGCAGGCCCTGTCCTGGCTCGCCGCCCGCCAGGGCTGGACCTGAGCGCGCCCGACCCGGGGCACCGGAGGCGTTTTGGCTCGCCGCCGGGCGACCTGGTAACCTGGCTTTTCGCGCGGCGATGACGCATGTCCGTCGTGCGCGAAAGCAGACCAACCCGAGCTATCAAGACGAGGCTGTCGCGTGGCGAACATCAAGTCCCAGATCAAGCGCAACCGGCAGAACGAGAAGCGCCGGCTGCGTAACAAGTCGGTCAAGTCGTCGCTGAAGACCGCCATCCGGAAGTTCAACGAGGCTGCCGAGGCGGGCGACGCCGAGAAGGCCACCACCCTGATGCGTGAGGCCACCCGCAAGCTGGACAAGGCTGCCAGCAAGGGTGTCATCCACGCCAACCAGGCGGCCAACCGGAAGTCGGCGATCGCCAAGCGCATCGCCTCGTTCTCGGCCTGACGAGCGCCTGAGACCTGACCGGAAGCCCCGGGGTTACCGCCCCGGGGCTTCCGGCCGTCTGCGTTTCCGCATCCGGTCAGCGGTACGAGTCTCGTCTGGCCTCGGCCAGCGGTACGAGCCGTGCGCGCGCCTCGGTCAGCGGTGCGGGTCGTGCCGGGCCGGGTCCGGCCAGCGCTCACCCTCGCCGGGCGGGTCGGCGGGGCGGGCCGCCCGTAACGTCGGCTCGCCGGCCAGCGCCACGCCGGGCAGCGCCCGGGCCGTGGACGGCACGCTGGCCCGGCCGATCACCGGTTCCATCTGCCGGCGGAAGCGGTCCCGCTCCTGCTCCGGCACCTGCGCCGCGGTGCGGATCACCATTGCGGCGACCATGTCGTTGAGCTTCACCATGGCCGCCACCGCCGCCGGCAGCACCAGTACCGCCCACCAGGTCACCAGCTCGGCGAGGGCGAGCAGCACGGCCAGCGCCACGGCGCCCTCGAAGAAGAGGAAGCAGAGCACCCCGCCCGGGTTGACGAACCGCAGCCCGAGGACCCGGGCGTAGAGCGGCCGGTACCGCTCCTCGTCCCTCGGGACCGTCGACCACGTTCGGGTCACCGGCCGCCACCCTGCCGCGCCGCGGCCACGGAGAACACGGCCCGCTCCAGCGCGTACGCCCGGTCGTCGGCGCCGCCCTTGACCGCGGCGTTGCACTCAGCGGCCGCCCGCATGGCCTCCACGAGGCCCTCCGGCGTCCAACCCCGGGCTCGTTGCTGAGCTTTCTCAATCTTCCAGGCCGGCATGCCCAGGCTCTTGGCCAGCTGAAACGGGGCGCCCCGCCCAGCGGCGGCGACCCGGGCCACCGTGCGTACCCCATCAGCGAGCGCGTCAGCGATCGGAACCGGGTCGACACCGATGTGCAGCGCCCAGCGCAGCGCCTCCAGGGCGGCCGGGACGTCGCCGACCATGGTCGCGTCGGCCACGGTGAAGCCGGTCACCTCGGCCCGACCTCGGTAGTAACGGGCCACCGTGTCCGCCCCGATCCGTCCGTCGGTGTCCGCGAGGAGCTGCGAGCATGCGGCGGCCAGCTCGCGCATGTCGTTACCGACGGCGGCGACCAGGGCTTCGGCCGCATCCGCGGTGCACTTTCCTCCGCTGCGGCGGATTTCGTCCCGAACGAAGGCCGCCCGCTCCCGGTCCCCCTTGAGCTTCGCCGCCGGCACCACGGTCGCGCCGGCGGCCCGCAGCCCGTCGGCGAACGCCTTACCCTTGGCGCCGCCCAGGTGCAGCACCACGAGCTGTACGTCCGGGTCCGGGTTCTTCGCGTATCCGAGCAGGGCGGTGACCAGGTCCTTGCGGGCGTCCTGGCCGGCACGGAGCACGAGCACCCGGCGGCCGCCGAACAGCGACGGGCTGAGCATCTCGGCGATCTCCCCCACCGCCAGCGAGCCGGCCTGGTACTCCCGGACGTCCACATTTGGGTCGACGCTGCGGGCCCGGGCGACGGCTTCGGAGACGGCTCGCGTGGCGAGCAGTTCCTCGTCGCCGAGAACGAGCAGAATAGGGGGCAGGCTGGCGGGGGTCACGTCGCCCATATTCGCACGGCCCCCGACCGGATCGTGCCTGGTCATCGGGGACTGTGACGGCACAGCCCGCACTCAGCGCGAATCCAGACATTTGCGTCGATCTACCAGCTATCCCGATAAGCCGCCTCGATTCTCGGGGTACTTCCCGGACCGGTCTCACCGCCGCCGCCCCGGGCCGGTCCCGCGGGCCACCACCGCCAGGCCGTTGTCGGCGCGCACCGCGGCCACGTCGCCGTCGGTGTCGGTGCGCAGCACCCGGGCGCCCGCCCGGGTCAGCCGGTCCAGCAGGCCCGGGTTGGGATGCCCGTAGTCGTTGCCGACGCCCACGCAGACCAGCGCGACCGCCGGGCGGACCGCCGCGAGGAACTCCGGATCCTGGTACGCGGAGCCGTGGTGGGCCACCTTGAGCACGTCGGCCCGGAACGCGCCGGGCGGAGCGGCCTCCAGCAGCGCCCGCTGCTTCTCCGTCTCGGCGTCGCCGGCCAGCAGGATCCGCACCCCCGCGACGGTCGCCGCCAGCACCAGCGAGTTGTTGTTCGGGTCCGACCGGCTGCCGCGCAACGGGTGGGGTGGACCGAGGGCGGCCAGTTCCACTCCCCCGGCCCGCCAGCGCCAGCCCACGGGCGCGGTGCGCAGGGCGGCGGCACCGCCGCGCGCGGCTTCGCGTACCTGGGCGACGCCGTAGGGCGGCTCGGCCCACGCCGGGGTCACCACCTCGGCCACCCGCCGGCCCGGAACACCCCGGCGATCCCGCCCACATGGTTGGCGTGGAAGTGACTGACCACGAGCAATGGCACCTCCCGTACGCCGAGCCGGCGCAGGCAGCCGTCCACGCCGGACGGCCCCGGGCCGGCGTCGACCACCACCGCCCGGCCAGCGGTGACCGGCAGCACGACGGCGCCGGTGTCGTATTCGAGGACGAACGGCACTGACCGGTCCTGCTCGGTCCACACCCGGCGCCGTTCGGGCGGGGGAAGCCGCTCGGTCCCTGGACCATGATCTGCGTGTCCCCGCCTTTGCGGTAGAACAGGCCCGGGTCGTGGAAAGCGGACGCGGGCTGCCAGCGGTCCAGACGGCTGACGGGGTGGGTGCAGGCGTGGGCGGCAAGGGGCCGCGGAGGCGGTCGTAACAGGCGGTGATGCTGGTTTGCAGGCGCAGCAGCGGATCCGGCGCCGGTAGTAATTTACGCATGGGCGGCCCTTGGGGGACACCCCACACATGGGTGTGTCTGGAACCGATCGGCGCCGCTGAGAGCGGGCCTGACCTGGGCTGTAAGCGAGTCCGAGGGGTCGGTTTGGGGGTCAGCATCAAGGCGGACGGTGAAACGGACATCGACACCGACACCTACACGGCCGGTCACATCAGATCTGACGGTGCCGTGAGAGGCTGTGTGAGTCGAGTGCCGGCGGCGCTGATGGTGGTCACTGTATGGGCCATCATCATTGTTGCTCCTCGGCCAGAGGTGCGGGTAGGCGTCAGACGCGCAGCCGCTGCGGCGGGCGGGACCGCGTTGACAGGTTTGGTCAGGTTCTGTCAGCTCGCGGCCTACCTCAGAGACGCGCATGCTGGTCGGACACCAGCGGCTCGGTCTGACAGACGTCGCGGGTCGGGTTCTGTCACGCGGCCTCCCATAGTGACAGGTCCGATGCGGGCGGGGTGGTCACGGCGCGTAGGACGCGCACGAACGCGGAGGCGCTGGCGTTGGACAGTTGGTGCCTGTCTGCGCGCAACTGTCAGGCGAGGGCTTTGCAGGACAGCGGGATTCCCTAGGCGGTGAGGGTGCGGGCGGCGGTCCGGGCGGCCGGGACCAGCGCAGCGACCTCCGGGCCTCGGTCCCGGCCCGGCGGGCCGCCGCGCGGCTGTCCAGGACCGTCGGGTCTTGGTCCGGGGCGGCGGGGACCGTGGTGGGGAAGTCCCGGACCGCGGCAGTGTCCGCGGAGGCCCGCAGCGGCGGTCCGGGGACCGGCGCTCTGGTGTCCGGGACCGGCGCGTCAATGGTCAGCGGCGGTCCTGGCTCGGTCCGCATCGGCCGGGCGTTGCGTTCGGCTGGGGCGGCCCTCGGCACGCCGAGAGCGATCTTCACCATCGCCAGGAAGCCGAGCGCTGGCAGCGCGACGGCAACCCAGCCGATCACGGATGCGTCCGCCTTTGCAGGGTCGGCGATAGGCGGTGTCCGGGATGTGCCGGCTCCATTCGTCGCGGCTAATGGACTCCCCAATGCCGGCGCAGACCCAGGCGGCGACACGCTCTGGTCAGGGTCGGGTCAGGGCCCCAGAGCCGCATGGTGGTGTCGGCGCTTGTGCCGGCGATGGCGGTCGCCCTGCCCGACGGCGCAGGCCCCCACCACCAGCCGGGCGGCGGCCAGCCGCGGCGAGCAACCGGACCGGTAACGTGCCGAGCACCACCGCGACGGCACCGAGCCGGCGCAGCAGCGGTCGCCGGATGGCGAACAGCAACGCCACGGACAGCGCGGCCAGCAGCAGGGCTCCGGTCACCCCGCCTGGCAACCGGTCTGGGCGGCGGGCGCCGGGTTCGCCGCCTGGTGGCGAGCTGGCCGGCCTGGTGGCTGGTGCTGGTGACACCACGGCGGCGGCCACCCCGAGCACGGTGACGGGCACGACGGCCGGCACGGCCAGCAGGCCCACCGTCCCGGAGATCCCGGCGATCACCGGGCCGCAGGCGAGCTGCGCGGCCGCCCGCACCGCCAGCGCCTCGGCCAGCCCGGGCGGTACGCCCCGCCGGCGCAGCGCGTCCCGCCAGCCGGGGGCGAGCAGCAGCAGTCCGCCGGTGGCGCACACCGAGAGCGCGAACCCGGGGTCCCCGGCCAGCTCCGGGTCGACCAGCACCAGCACGGTGACCGCGGCGGCCAGGGCGGGCAGCGCGGCCCGGGACCGCCCGGTGGCGAGCGCGGCCAACCCGATCGCCCCCATCGCCGCGGCCCGCACCACGCTCGGCGAGGGCCGGACCAGGATCACGAACCCGACCAGGGCCAGTACGCACAGCGCGGCGGCCGTCCGCGGACCGGCCCGGGCCCAGCGGGCGAGCAGCAGCACCGCCCCGACGACGATGGCCACGTTGAACCCCCCAAACGTCGGTCCGACCCATGACTACTTTCCGTCACTTCGGCTGATCATGCTTACAAGCCCCTGACCTGCGGCTTTGCATGATCCTCTGCCTTGCTAATCATGATCAGCAAAAGCTCTCGCTCGGAGCATCACTGCCGTTTGACTGCGGCCCACCCGAGGTGCTGGCACCGGAAGATCAAACCCGGCAACGCAAGATCACCAGACCGGACACGGCCGAGTGATCTTGGGCAAGCAGCGAAGGTCTTAACTATATTAAAGATCATGTCCAAAGTAGAACAGGAGCGGTAGGTCCCTCCCGCACCAGAGGGCTGAAACCTATGTTGATCTTGGGGGACGCCGACGTTCCTCGGAAGGTGATTTTCCACCCGGAAACAGGCTAGCGACCAGAGAACCTCCTGAGACATCATGTTCGCTGGCACGGGAGGGACCGGGATGACAGAACAAGAAGTTCGTTTCGTTAGCGACGAAGTCGAGGCGTACAGGCAGAGCGGCGGTTTGTCGTTTCGGCCACCCCTCATCGAACGGTCCCCCGACCCCGCTGGATTTGAGTACTGGTGGCGGTTGCTAACCTTCCTCTTCCCATTCAAGGATCCCGCGAGCTTTCCCGCACTTCCCAAGCAGTTGCTCGCGCCCCATCGGGACATTCTCGACCGCTACTGCGACGAAGCCGTACACCTGGCCGAAAGTCAGTATTTGAATGGAAATTCGGAAGTTCGGATAACAGTCAAGAACCAAGGTGCTGTAGAAAATATCGAATCCTCTTTTCCTCCGAAGGAGATTGCGCGGGGTTTTCAAGTCACCTTCAGGCAGTTCTACTCCAACAAGGAGCGGGCCGCGTTCGTCAACGTGCGCAACGCGATTGCAGGCGTAGCGAAGACGCAGTGGGATAGCAGCAGCGAGGAGTGGGAGCAGCTTGCACTCTGGGGCAAGGCGCACATACAAGCTGCTCGGCAAGCCCCTCAAGCTGCTGGTTAACAGAAAGATGTTTCCGCAGTCGGACATGATCGCGGGCGATTATCCGCCTTACCCGCAACAGCTCATTTCCGCATACTTCTACGGGGACGGCATCCACTACGACCGCACTCACGCACAGGACTTGTCGGCACTGCGGAAGACCCCATTCGACTACACATGGTCTGAGTACCGGCTAGGTGAGGCGATGTTGGGACTAGCTCATTTGTATATTGGCTTCTCCGGAGTTGTCCGCGCGATCCTCGGAGACGACTAATTACCCCAGGTCAGCCGAGAAGCTGATTACGGGGGTCGGCAAGTACCCGCTTCGCCCAATCAAGCTGAGGGCAACCATCCTTAGTGCATTGTCGACACGTGCCAGGTTGCCACGGCTTCTCAGTGCGACTGTGCATGTCCATGGTTCGGCTTGCCGCCCACACAAGCTCGGAGAAGGTCACCGGTTCGTCCATCGGCATGATCTACGCCTTCCGGGTGGTCATGGTTGGTCCCGCCCAAGAGGGCGGAGTCCATGCGTCGCGCTCCCCCTGGGCGGCTTCCATGGCGAACCTGCGTTTGCCGAACAAGGAACCTCGCCACACCAGCAACCTTAGAGACCTTTAGTACCTAGGGCAATGTTGGTCTTGAAGGGGGGTAGTCAGCATGATCCGATGGAAGGTGCCGAACGAAGGAACCTCCACATGCCCATACCAACCGGCGGCTACCGCGAGGTAGCCGAAGACTTGGCCACGCGCATCAAGAGCGGGGAGTACCCGCGAGGTGAGCGTCTGCCGACCTATAAAGAGCTTGCCGACATTTACAGCGTCAGCGTCACTACGGTCCAGAGGGCAATCATCATCCTTCAGGACCGCGGTTTGGTTGTGGGTCTACAGGGTCGCGGCCTGTGGGTTGCTGAGGAGCTACCGAGCTAACCTCATTTTTGAACAGCTTCTCTTGAGGGTTCTTCAGCTCCAGCGGGTGAGAAAGAAACTCTCTGTATGGAAGAGGCTTACGTGTAGCCTGTCGAAGAACCGCCTTCCATACCGGCGTGAACGTAGAATAGATGAGTGCGTTGAAGTTCTCTGCCTCATTGTTTACTTCAGTAGCGTACGCCTGATACTGCTGCTCGTAGAACGCAAATGCTGCCATGGCCTTTTCTATGTCGAAAACCGCAGCACTGTTGAAGCACCTACTTAAAGCCTCCATGCAGTTCCGGGCGGCGATTTGGATTTCAACAGGGGCGAACGACTCAAGCTCTGCGAAAGTATCCCGGACAACCTCTTGCCGCTTTAGCGTTTCCGGTAGGTCAAATTGGATGCTCGGCTTCTCACCGGTCGCCGCCTTTCGCTCAACCGCCTCTTTGGCCAGGTTGAGCATCTTTAGCACTCTGGAAGAGTATGCCCAAACGGCTTTCTTGAATGCCGCAGTCACTTCCCGCCTCTTCGCCATCTCGGCGAAGATACGCTCCCGTAGAAAGGAATCACGAGAAGAGCGGCGACCAAGGGTCGCGCCCAAGTAGACACCGACGAGCGGCCCAATCGCGGCCAGAATGCTTGGCAGGTGCTTCAGAAAGGCAGCCATCTAGTCATCCTCGTCCGGGTCAGTATCCGCGTCCGGCTCCGTCTCGTCCGGCTCAGTCTCCGCCTTGGCCGGTGGAACCGAACGATCCCTTTTTAGGATGTCCCAACCCTCTTGGTCAGTGGGAAGGACTTCGTAGCCGTCAGGCCATTTGAACGCCTTAGTTGCTGGCCGCTCGACCGCGACGGCGTCAGTTAGGATGAGCTTAATAGGTAAGACATCAGTGAAGTCGGCACCATCACTAAACGTCGCAGCCATGAAGTAGCCCAGGCCGCGGAACTCTGCCTGCGTAAAGTCGGACAATTTCACAAAATGCGCCTGCCGAAAGTTCGCAAACAAGTCAGCCTTGAACCGAGAGAACTCCGCGTTTCCGTCAAACGTGGCTCGCGGCGCATTGAACGAGGCGGTTACGTGACATGATTGGAAATCTGATTCACCGACCAGGATCGCGCCAGATAGGTTTAAGGTCCCTATACGACACCCGCCAAGGTCGAATTCAACGAGGGTCGCACCTCTCAAGTTGAGGTCCATCGCCCCCCAATAGACATCGTTCAAAAAGACATTCTCGGCGATTGTTGAGTAGTACCAGAAATGCCGGTTCAGCAAGTCTTGCGCAGCCCTCCTGACCTCCAATTCCTCAACCAAGGTAGAGTCCTGCGGAAAGACCACGCCGAGCAGCACGGCGACGGCGATCCAGCCGTAGCGGCGGACCGGGGCGGCCGGGCGGCCGAGCAGGCCGCACAGGTGCAGGCCGGTGAGGAGGGCCAGGCCGGCGGCGACGGCGGCCAGCGTGGCGCTCGCCGCCACGGTCGTGTGCAGGCCGGCCAGGGCGGCGAGCCAGGCGGCCACGGCCAGCCCGGCCAGTCTCAGGTCGGGCACGTCGCCGGCCGTCGCGCCGCCGCCTCCGGCCTCCGGTCCGCCTGGACTGCCGAGGTCCCGCGCCGGTCTGGAGATGTGCCGGTCGCTCACACCGTCACCAGGTCCTTGAGCTGCTCGTACCGGGCATCGCCGATGCCGTCGACCTGGCGCAGGTCCGAGACCGAGCGGAACCCGCCGTGCTGGTCGCGGTGGTCGAGGATCCGCTGGGCGAGCACCGGGCCCACGCCGGGCAGCGCGTCGAGCTGGGCGAGGGTGGCGGTGTTCAGGTTCACCGGGCCGCTTCCCGGCGCCGCGCCGCCGGCCGCCGGTCCGCCCCCACCGGCCGCCGGGGCGGCCTGGCCCGGTGGGGCGGTGACGCCGACCAGGATCAGCTCGCCATCGGTGACCTTGCGGGCCGGGTTGAGCAGGGCGACGTCGACGCCGGGCAGCGCGCCGCCGGCCGCCTCGATGGCGTCGGCCACCCGCGCGCCGGCCGGGAGGCGGACGAGGCCGGGGCGGCGGACCTTGCCGGCCAGCGCGACCACCACCTGACCGGCGGAGGCGGTGGGCGCGGGCGCGGAGGTCTCCGGTGTGCCGACCGCGGCGACCGGACGGACCGGCTCTGCCTGTGGCCGGGAGCGCCAGGCCCAGACTCCGGCGACCAGGACCACCACGGCGGCCACGACCGCGAGGGCCCGGACACCCCGCCGGCCGGGGTCGAAAGCGCCCGGGCCGGGCAGCCTGGACGCCAGGGAAGGCCGCCGGCCATCGGCCTCGTCGGCCGCGACCGGCGGGACCTCGTCACCGGGGCCTGACCGTAGCTGACCGATGTCGACCGGCCTCGCCACCGGCCACCGCTCGCCGGCTTCGGGGTCCGGCTCAAAGCGATCAGACTCAGGCGCGAGGCGGGATGCACGCTCGGGAACCGGTCCCCGGACCGCTCCGAGTGGCTGAGGATCAGCGGAGGAGGAGCTTCGCCCGGGCCACGGCGGGTCTGGCTCGACGTCCGGACCGGGCCGGGAGCCGGCTTCCGGCATGGCGCCACCGCGCGGCGGGGCGAGACCGTCCACCGGCTCGAACAGCCGGGACAGCCGCCGCCGTACCGTCGTCTCCTCGTCTTCTGGCACGGCTGGAAGCTACGGCGGTACCCGGCAGCCGAGCCCGGCACCAGCGCTCGCCTGTGGACGACGAGCTGCCCTGTGGACGAACCGCCTGATCATTCCGGACTGTGCTAGCGGGCCGGTGACAGCTCCCGGTCGGAGCGGCGGACAGCACCGGTGACCACAGCGGGCCGTCGAAGTCGCGGTGCAGGTCGCGGGTAACGCGGTCAAGGCGGCCCGGGTAGAGCCGCGAGAACTCGGCTGAGCGCCAGCCTCGCTGAAGCGGCATGCGGCATCGGTATGCGGCCAAGGCGAGCAGAACTGAGGCTCAGACCGCCTGAACGGCTACGGGAACGCCCGGCCCCCGGCACGTCGGGGCGCTGTCAGCACTCGTCCGGTTCCGCATCCCGCGCTTGGTGCGGCCGGTGGACGCTGATCCACGCTTCCACGTCCTCGACCAACCACACGGCTCCCCCGGCCAGCCGATCGAAGGGCTCGGGAAAATCTGCCCGGCTGGTGATCTGCACGACTCGGGCGCGGGACACCTGGAGGCGTTCCTGTAGCTCGGCGCTGCCGTACAGCCTGCGGACCATGCATCGACGCTATGCAACCCGAAACTGTCATACATGACAGCTGTCATACTTGACACTGATGGGTGCGACAGGGAAGGTCTTACTTGAGCCCGCAGGGAAAGCAGTCGGGCGGGGCTCCCAGTAAGCGGTCCGGCTACCCGATCAGGGATCGGTGGCCGGACCTGCCCGTCTCTGGAGGTGGTCATGATCGAGCGGGAAGCACCCCGGTCCGAGTGGGTCCCCGAACTGGCGAAGCGGATCATCCGGCGGCATTGGATCCTGGGCCACTGCGAGCGGTGCCAGGGGCAGGCCGGAACGTGCGGGTCGCTGCGGTGGGCTCGGGACCGGATCAAGGCGCGCCGAATGGCCGGCGACCTGCCCGGCTCACCGCCGTGAGCGACCTGCTAGCGGGCCGGGGACAGCTCCCGGGCGAAGCGGCGTACGGCGTCGGTGACCGCCGCCGGGTTGTCGAAGTTGGCCAGGTGAGCGGCGCCCGGGATCAGCTCGATCCGGGTTCCGGGACGGGCCCGGGCGAACTCCCGCTCCCCGGAGCGGAACAACCGGTCCCGCTCCCCGTTGAGGATGAGCACCGGTGCGCGCACCGCCGCCAGGCTCGACGCGTCGAACCGGCCATGACGTCGCGCCAGGCGACCGGGAGGGTGTGGAAGGCGTACCCGTCGGCGATGGTGGCGTCGACGACCTCGGGCGGGTAAAGGCGGCGCAGCAGCCGGTCGTTCCAGCGGGTGAGCCGGGCGGCCGGCAGCCGGGCGACCAGCGACGCCACCAGCCGGTACGGGACGGCCAGCGGCCCGGTGGTGGCCACGCTCGCGCCCATCAGCACCAGCCCGGCCAGCAGGTCGGGGTGCCGGCGGGCGAAGTGCAGCGAGACGTAACCGCCGAGGGAGTGCCCCACCACCAGGGCCGGGCCGGCGTCGAGGTCGCGTACCGCCTCCGCCACGATGTCGGCGGCCCGGTCGAGGTTCCAGGGTTCGGCCGCGCGGCGGCCGTGCCCGGGCAGGTCGACGGCCGCGACCGGGAACTCGGCGGCGAGGGCGGGCAGTTGCGGCTGCCACTGGCCGCGGGCGAAGCGGGTCCCGTGCACCAGGACGATCGCGGGATGATCCACAATGCTCAGTCTGCCTCCGGGTCCAGCCCGAGCGCCGCCCGGCCTCCGTCCACCGGCAGGGTGACCCCGTTGACGAAGGCCGCCCCCGCCGACAGCAGGAAGGCGACCACCTCGGCGACCTCTCCGGTACACCCGATCCGGCCCACCGGGTGCAGTCGGACCAGTTCCGCCTCGACCCGGTCCGCCTCGACCGGGTCCAAGCCGGCCAGGAAGGCGGCGTGCCGCTCGGTGTGGATCGAGCCGAGCGCGACCGCGTTGGTGCGGATCCCCCGGCCGCCGTAGTCCACAGCGAGGGCCCGGGTCAGCCCCTCGACGGCGGCCTTGGCGGTGGCGTACGGCAGGGCGCCCGGCACCGCCCGGCGGGCCTGGTGGGAGGAGACGTTGACGATGGCACCACCGGCGCCGGCGGTCAGGAACCGGCGTACGGCGGTGCCGGCGCCGACCACGGCGGGGCGCAGGTTGGCGGCGATCAGGTCGAACACCTCCCCCGCCGGTGCGCGGTGCAGGGCGGCGTCCTGGAACACGGCGGCGTTGTTGACCCAGCCGGCCAGCGGAGCGGCCGCCTCGGCGGCATCGGCGGCCCGCCCGGTGACCTGCTCGTCGGCGGCGTCGCCGGCCACGGGGCGCAGCCGGTCGGCGGCCGGGTGCCCGGCCAGCCAGTCCAGCGCGGCCTCGTCCCGCTCGACGACGACCACCGTGCCACCGTCGGCCGCGAGCCGCTCGACGATGGCCCGCCCGACACCGCGGCCGCCCCCGGTGACGACGTAGGACCGGGCGATCATCCGACCACCCGAGGCCCGGCAATCTTGGCGAGTTGTCGTTCGGCAGGAACGGAAGGTCCCCAAGATCGGACCAGCCGGGTCCCGCCGACCATGACACCGGCCACGGCAGCAAACGCGGTCATGGGCGTCGGTGGAGGACGACGCAGGCCAGGCCGGGGCCGGCGTGCGCGGCGATGACCGCGCCGGCCTCGGTGACGTACGTGTCGTGCAGCCGGTCGCCCAGCCGCTCGGTCAGCGCGGCCACCAACTGGTCGGCGCGTTGGGGCGCGGCGAGGTGGTGCACGGCGAGGTCGACCTCGGCGTCGCCGGCCGCCTCGACCGCCAGGTCGACCAGGCGCGCGACGCCCCGGCTGGCGGTGCGGACCTTGTCCCGCACCACGATCGAGCCGTCCGGCATGTGCATGATCGGCTTGACCGAGAGGGCGGTGCCGAGCAGCGCCTCGGCCGCGTTGATCCGGCCGCCCCGGCGCAGGAACTCCAGGGTGTCGACGTAGAAGAAGATGGTGGTGCGGTCGACGGCGTCGAGCGCCGCTTGGCGTACCCCGGACAGGTCCGCGTCCCCGGCGGCGGCCGAGGCGGCGGCGAGCACCGGGAAACCCAGGCCCATGCCGGCGGAGCGGCTGTCGACCACGGTGACCAGGTCGTCGCCGACCTCGGCGGCGGCCAGTCGGGCCGCCTCCACGGTGCCGGAGAGTTCGGCGGAGAGGTGCACCGAGACGACCCCGTCGGCGCCGCTGGCGAGCAGCTGCCGGTAGACCTGCGCGAACTGTTCCGGGGCCGGTCGGGAGGTGCTCACGGTGACCCGCCGTCCGCTCAGTACGCGGGTGGCGTCCGCCGGGAAGGTCTCGACGCCTTCCAGCCCTTCGGCGCCGTTGAGCACGACGGTCAGTGGGACGACGGTGAGCCGGTACGCGCGGACCAGCTCGGGTGGCAGGTAGGCGGTGGAGTCGGTGACGACCGCGACGGGCATGCCCGGCACGCTAGCCGATGTCACGGCGGCGCGCCGGGGCCGAACGGCTCAGACCGCGTCGGTCAGCGCGGGCTGGGTGATCAGCCCGACGTTGTGCGCCCGCAGGTGCCAGCCCCGGACGTCGTCGTGCCGCAGCTCGGTCCAGTGGCAGTTGGCCAGCGACCCGACGCTGCGCAGCACCGCGTGGTCCCAGCCGAGCAGATGGCCGACGCCCTGCCGGGCGCCGCCGCCGTGCGTGGTCACCACCACGGTGCCGCCGGCGGCGAGGTCGGCCGCCTCCTGGAACGCGGCGCCGAGCCGCTTGCCCAGGTCGTCGAGGCTCTCGATGCCCGCGCCGGGGTCGGGGTCACCGGCCCGCCAGCGGGCGTACTCGTCGGGGAAGCGCTCGGCGACCTCGGTGAGGGCGAGGCCCTGCCACTGGCCGAAGTGCCGCTCGCGCAGCCGGGCGTCGGAGCGGACCGGAAGGCCGGTCAGCGCGGCGAGCGCGGCGGCGGTGTCGGCGGCCCGGCGCAGGTCACTGGCGACGATCGCGTCCGGACGCAGCGCGGCCAGCACCGGCGCGGCGACCCGGGCCTGCTCCCGGCCGAGGTCGTTGAGCGGCACGTCGGTCTGCCCCTGGACCCGGCCGGCGGCGTTCCAGTCGGTGTTGCCGTGCCGCCAGATGATCAGGCGGGTCATTCGGCGGTGGCGCTGCCGGCGGCCGAGTCGGCGAGGTCCCGGTCCACGAACGGGATCTGCGGGCAGTCCTTCCAGAGCCGGTCGAGGGCGTAGAACTCGCGCTCCTCGGTGTGCTGCACGTGGACCACGATGTCGACGTAGTCGAGCAGCACCCAGCGGCCGCCCCGCTCGCCCTCGCGGCGAATCGGCTTGGCCTTCTCCGGCAGCTCCAGCAGGCGCTCCTCGATGGCGTCGACGATGGCGAGCACCTGACGCTCGTTCGGAGCCGCGGCCAGCACGAACGCGTCGGTGATCGCGAGCTGGTCGCCCACGTCGATGATGACGATGTCCTGCGCCTTCTTGTCGGCCGCGGCCTGGGCAGCGGCCATCGCCAGCTCGTGCGCGCGTTCGGAAACTGTCACCGTTCTCCTTCGATCAACCGTGCGACCCTCCAAGCCTCTCACACCCGGCGGGGCGACGACTTGTCAGTTCTGGTCGATTACGCGGACAAAGGCTCACCTTCCGGGCGGAATCACCGCAGGTAGAGCCGCCGTTTGGCGATGTACTGCACCACACCGTCCGGGATCAGGTACCAGACCGGCTCGCCCCGGGCCACCCGGGCCCGGCAGTCGGTCGAGGAGATCGCCATGGCCGGCACCTGCACCAGGCTGACCGAGTCGGCGGGCAGGTGCTTGTCGGAGAGCTCGAAGCCGGGACGGGTCACCCCGATGAAGTGGGCCAGCTCCAGGACCTCGTCCAGATCCTTCCAGGACAGGATGCGTTCCAGGGCGTCCGCGCCGGTGATGAAGAAGAGCTGCACCTTCGGGCCGTACTCGGCGTGCAGGTCGCGCAGCGTGTCGACCGTGTAGGTGGGGCCACCCCGGTCGATGTCGACCCGGCTGACCTGGAAGCGGGGGTTGGAGGCGGTCGCGATCACCGTCATGAGGTAGCGGTCCTCGGGCGAGCTGACCGGTTCGTCCGCCTTCTGCCACGGCTGCCCGGTCGGGACGAAGACCACCTCGTCCAGGCCGAACCGGTCCGCCACCTCGCTGGCCGCCACGAGGTGCCCGTGGTGGATCGGGTCGAAGGTGCCGCCCATGATGCCGATCCGCCGGATGTCTTCCTCCACCCCGCGATCGTAGGCCGGGGCCCGGCGAGCGTCCGCCGGGGCCGCCGGGCCGTCCCACGGACCGCGCCGGGCAGGGCACTCCCCGCCCGGCGCGGTCACCCGCGTCAGGCGCCCGCGGCGGCCACCGCCGTCCGGGCGACCAGGGCGCGGCGCAGGTCGTCGTCCAGGTCGACGACCCGCCGGCGCAGCCCCGGCGTGAGGTCGTCGCGGGCCAGCAGCGCCGCGGCCAGTTCCCGGGTGGGCTGGGCCACGGCGTAGCGGGGGAAGGCCAGGGTGGCGACCCGGTCCGCCGTCCAGGGGGTACGCAGCCGCGCAGCGGCCGGCATGTCGGCGAAGTACCGCTCGACGTAGCCGGCGGTCAGCTCGGGCTGCTCGGGCTGCCAGAAGCCCTCCGCGGTCGCCTCGACGAGGCGGTTGGAGAGCTCGGTGTTGCGGGTGACGATCTCCCAGGCGGCCCGCTTGGCGTCGGCGTCGGGCAGCGCGGCCCGGCAGCTCGCGGCCCGCTCCGCCCCGGTGGCGCTGCGGTCGGCCGCCGCCTCGGCGGCGATCTCGGGCTCCCCGGCCGCGCCGAGCACCACCAGCCGGTGCAGCAGCGCCCAGCGCAGGTCGGCGTCGACCGCGAGCCCCTCCGGCACGCTCTGGCCGGCCAGCCAGCCGGCGAGCAGCCCGGTGTCGGTGGTGGCGTTGATCAGCCCCCGGGCCGCGGCGAGTTGCAGCGAGCCACCGGCCGGGGCGCCGGCCAGCAGGGTGGCGCAGGCCCCGGCGACGCGGAGCAGGGCCGCGTCCCGGGACAGCGGGTCCAGGTAACGGTCGACCAGGTTGCGGCTGAGGCTGAGCACGTCCTCCGCGATGATCACCCCGGTCTCGGCCGGCAGCGCCGCCGCGATCAGTGCGACCACCGAGGTCACCGGCCGTTCGCCGTCGGTGGCGGCGTCCAGCGCCTCGCCCCAGAGCAGCGCCCGGGCCAGCGGGTCGGCCAGCCCCGGGAGCACCATCGGCACCGCGTCCGCCGAGGCGGGGTCGAGCCGGATCTTGGCGAACGTGAGGTCACCGGCGTTGGGCAGCAGCAGGCCGGTGGCCGGCTGCCCGACCAGCTCGGCCAGCACGGTGCGGCCCTGGTCGGCGGCCGGGTCGAGGTCGACCTCGAAGCGGTGCACCGGGGCGTCGGGCGTGTGGCGGGCCACGCCGACGCGGTGCGGGCGCAGCACCGGGTACGCCTCCGGCGCGGTCTGCACCAGCGCCGCCTCGGCCCAGCGGCCGTCGGCGTCCACCGCGGTCTCCATCCGCAGCGTGTTGACCTGGGGGCGGCGCAGCCAGCGCTCGGCCCAGTCGGCCAGGTCCCGCCCGCTGGCGGCGCTGAGGCTCTCCAGCAGGTCGGCGAGGGTGGCATTGCCGAACCGGTGCTTGGCGAAGTGCGCGTTCAGGCCGGCCAGGAAGGGCTCGTCGCCCACCCAGGCGACCAGCTGGCGCAGCACGCTGGCGCCCTTGGCGTAGGAGATGCCGTCGAAGTTGAGCAGCGCCCGGGCGGCGTCGGCCACCTCCTCGGGGGCCACCGGGTGGGTGGAGGGGCGCTGGTCGGCCGCGTAGCCCCAGGCCTTGCGGCGCATGGCGAAGGTGGTCCACGCCTGGGTGAAGCGGGTGGCCTCGGCGGTGACCCGGGTGCCCAGGTATTCCGCGAAGGACTCGTTCAGCCAGAGGTCGTCCCACCAGCGCATGGTGACCAGGTCGCCGAACCACATGTGCGCCATCTCGTGCGCGATCGTCGTGGCCCGCAGCTCCCGCTGGGTGTCGGTGACCGCGGAGCGGAAGACGTAGTCGTCGCGCAGGGTCACCAGGCCCGGGTTCTCCATGGCGCCGGCGTTGAACTCGGGGACGAACGCCTGGTCGTACTTGCCGAACGGGTAGCGCTCGGCGAAGAGCTGGTGGAACCGGTCGAAGCACTGCTTGGTGACGGTGAAGATCTCGTCGGCGTCGGCGTCCAGGTGCGCCGCGAGGGACTTCCGGCAGTAGAGGGCGAGCGGGATCCCGTCGTGCTCGTCCTGCCGGACGTGCCAGGGGCCGGCGATCAGCGTGACGAAGTAGGTCGCCAGCGGCGCGGTGGGCGCGAACTCCCAGCGCCCCGGCGCCGGCTGGTCGGCGACCTGGCCGTTGGCGGCCACCGTCCACTCCGGCGGTGCGGTGACCGAGAGGTTCACCGGGGCCTTGAGGTCGGGCTGGTCGAACGCGGCGAAGATGCGCTGCACGTCGTCGAGAAAGGACATTGCGTAGAGGTAGGTCTCGCCGTCGGCCGGGTCGACGAAGCGGTGCACCCCCTCCCCGGTGTTGGAGTAGGCCATCTCGGCGCTGACGGTCAGCGTGTTGGTCGCGGCCAGCCCGGTCAGCGGCAGGCGGTTGTCGGTCAGCAGGGCCGGGTCGAGGTCCTGGTCGTTGAGGCGCGCCCCGAGGAGTCGCAGGGGTTTGACCTCGGCGAAGGTGTCGGCGCCGGGGGTCGCCCGGAACCGGATGGTGACGGTGGAACGGAACCGCTCGGCGTCGCCGGTCAGGTCGAGGTCCACCTGGTAGGACTCGACGGTAATCAACGCGCCACGCGCGGTCGCCTCTACACGGGTCAGGCTCGGCATCCGCTTATCCTGCCCGATGGGGTCCGAGCGGGCTCCCCCCGTTACGCATGGCGATGGAGGAACAACGATGGGTCAGCACCCCAAGGGCGATTTCGACCTGTCTCGGGCGGTCTGGCAGCGGGCCGAGGGCGACACGTCCGACAGCGCGGTCGAGGTGGCCTTCGTCGGCGACCTGATTGGGATGCGCAACTCGGCCGAGCCGGACGGGCCGGTGCTGGTCTTCACCCAGGACGAGTGGGACGCCTTCGTGGCGGGCGCGCAGGACGGCGAGTTCGACCTGGACTGAGCCCGGGCGCTCAGTCACCGTCGCCCCAGCCGAGCCCGCCGGGCCCGGGCGCGTGGTGGAAGCCGGGATGGCCGGCCACGTCCGCGCACCGCTCGCCGTCGGGGCCGACCGCCCCGCAGAAGAGCCGCTCCGCGCGGTGCCAGGCGTCGGCCGGGGAGAGCGCCGCCGCACCCAGTGCCAGCTCCGGGCGGAGCAGGCCGAGCGCCTCGGCGTACGCGACGGCCAACTCGCGCGCGGTGGCCGGGTCGGCCGCCTCGAAGCCGAGGTGCACGGTGAAGTGCCGGGCCGGCCGGGCCCCGGGGCGCCGGGGCGGCGCGATCAGGGGCTCCTGCCGGTCGCTCCGCCGCAGCCCGGGCACCGCCCGCCGGTGCCGCCAGTGTGCCGCTCTGTTGTCGCGCATCCGTCCTCCCCGTCGCCGATGGCTCCGCCGGGATCGCGCCGGCGGGGCGGGACCGGCCGCCACCGGCCCCGTCCCGAAGACAACCAGCTTTTCCGCGCCCTGGGAGGGGCCAGCTTCCGCGCTCGACGCCGGCCCCCTCCCCTCGGCGCCCCGGCGCCGCGAGGCCGGGGGCCGGGTCACCGCCGAGGCGGGGGGCCGAGGATTCGCCAGCGCCGGCCCGGGTAGGTAGCGCAGCGACCGTCCAGGGCCGCCGAGCCGCGTCTAGGAGCAGCCGATGAGCACCATCCCCAGCGACCGCAGCCCGGAGAGCACGCTGGCGTTCCTCCGCGAGGGCTACCGGTTCTTCGGCGCGCGGTGCGAGCGCCTCGGCACCGACATCTTCCAGACCCGGCTGCTGCTGGAATCGACGATCTGCCTGCGCGGCCGCCCGGCCGCCGAGCTGTTCTACGACAACGAGCGCTTCGTCCGGCGCGGCGCCATGCCGATGCGCGCACAGCGCACCCTGACCGGGGTCGGCGGCGTCCAGGGCCTCGACGGCGCGGCGCACCGGCACCGCAAGGCGATGTTCATGTCGATCATGACGCCGGCGGCGATCCGCCACCTCGGGCAGCTCTTCGACGACGAGTGGCGGGCCCGGATCCCGGCCTGGGCGGAGTCCGGGCCGGTGGTGCTCTACGACGAGGTGGCCCGGATGCTCACCCGGGCGATCTGGGCCTGGGCCGGGGTGCCGCTGGCCGACGCCGACGTGCCCCGCCGGACGGCCGAGATGCACGCCATGATCGAGGCGCCGGCCGCGGTCGGACCCGGGCACTGGCGGGGCCTGTTCGGCCGCCGCCGGGCCGAACGGTGGGCGGGCGACCTGATCGAGCGGGTGCGCTCCGGCGCGCTGCCCGCGCCCGAGGGCAGCGCGCTGCGGGTCATCGCCGAGCACCGGGACGAACAGGGCACCCTGCTGCCCCGCCGGATCGCCGCGGTGGAACTGCTGAACGTGCTCCGCCCGACGGTCGCCGTGGACCGCTTCGTGGTCTTCGCCGCGCTGGCGCTGCACGACCACCCGCACTGGCGGGACCGGGTCCGCGGCGACGACGCCGCCGCCGAGAGCTTCGTGCAGGAGGTACGGCGCTACTACCCGTTCTTCCCGGCCGCCGCGGCGCGGGTCCGGCGCTCGTTCGAGTGGCAGGGGTACGCCTTCCCGCAGGGCCGGCGGGTGCTGCTCGACCTCTACGGCACCAACCACCACCCGGAGCTCTGGCCGGAGCCGGAGCAGTTCCGGCCGGAGCGGTTCGACGGCTGGCAGGGTGACCCGTTCCGCCTGATCCCGCAGGGCGGCGGCGATCATTACACCGGCCACCGCTGCCCGGGTGAGTGGATCGCGATCGAACTGATGAAGCGGGCGGTCGGCAACCTCACCGCGGCGATGAGCTACCGGGTGCCGCCGCAGGATCTGGCCGTGGATCTCGGCCGGATGCCCGCCCTGCCGCCCAGCGGTCTGGTCGTCGACGGCGTACGCCGGACCGCGTGATCACCGCACCATCTCGAACCCGAGGTCGGTGATCTGCCCCGAGTCGGCACAGCGGGTCTTCCGGAGCGCCACCGGACCGAGGTCGGGACTGTCGAAGAGGCGTACGCCGCCGCCGAGCAGCACCGGCACGAGGTGCACGACCAGCTCGTCGAGGAGCCCGGCCCGGATGCACTGCCGCGCCACATCCGCTCCGAACACGCCCACGTCCCGGTCGCCGGCCGCTTCCCGGGCGAGGTCGGCGGCCTTCCCGACGTCACCGGAGAGGAAGGTGACCCCGTCGACGGGCTCGGCCGGCCGGTGGGTCAGCACGAAGACCGGCCCGGACCAGGCCCCGCCGTAGATCGCGCGGGCCCCCGTGCCGGGTCGGTTGCCGAGTTCCAAGCCGCGCCGGCCGGAGAGGATCGCGCCGGTGCGGCGCATGGTCTCCGCCCCGAGCGGACCGGCGGGGCCGTAACCGAACATCCACTCCGCCGAGTCGTCCTGCGGGGCGATGAACCCGTCCAGCGACATGGTGACGTGCCAGATCATCCGCGCCATCGCGCCTCCTCGCGCCGCCTGCCCCTGACGGGCGGGGCCGGCGCCAGTCTCACCCGGGGGTGTGACAGGCGGTCACTCCGCGACCACGAGCGCCTGCGGGGCGGCCTGCTTCATCCGGGTGCGCAGCCACTTGAGCTGCATCGCGGTCTCCTGCTCGCAGGCCTTGACCACACCGAGCAGTTCCTCGTCCCGGGCCCCGTACGCGGCCTGCCCGACCACCGTCCAGCAGATGTCGCACTCGGCGGCCATCAGGTAGAGGTCCTGGAGGTCGCGGAGCAGCCCGATCGGCCCGGTCCGGGTGCCGGCGAACAGCTCGGAGTGCAGCCGGTCCGGCTCGGCCGGGGCCTCCTCGGCGTACCGGCGGGCGAAGGGGGCCAGCTTCTCCGCGTGTGCGCGGCACTGGGTGGCCAGCTTCTCGCAGGTGTGGAAGACGTCCGGCTCGTCCCCGTGCGCCTTCCCCACCTCGGTGAACGCGTCGCCGAGGCGCTCCTGGGCCTTGTGCAGCAGGCCGAGATAGTGGGCCAGGTGCATGTCATTCTCCCCTCGACGGCGCCTCGGCGGCCGGCCCGCCGACCGTGGCCGGGATTCCGGAGCCCTCGGGCGGGGCGGAGCCGCCCACCGTCGGCGCGGGCGAGGGCCGGCCGCCCGAGTCGGCCTCCTTCACCACCCGCACCGCCGCCACCTTGAAGATCGGCTGCTTGGAGACCGGGTCCCAGGCCGTGATGGTCAGCTCGTTGGCCGCCCGGTCGTGCCGCCCCGCGCCCGGTTCGGCCCCGTCGGCCGCGTCCCAGTAGCCGTAGTGGAAGGGGAGGAAGACCACGCCGGGGCGTACCCCGCAGATCCGGGCCCGGGCGCGGACGACACCGCGCGGCGACTCGATCCGCACCAGGTCCCCCTCGCCGACGCCGAGCCCCTCGGCGTCGGCCGGGTTGAGCTCCACCCACGACTCGGGGGCGGCGTGCACGAGCTGGGCGGCCCGGCCGGTCTTGGTCCGGGTGTGGAACTGGTAGACGGTCCGCCCGGTGGTGAGCAGCAGCGGGAACTCCCCGCTCGCCACCTCCGGCGACGGCTGGTACGGCGTGGCGAGCAGGAACGCGCGACCGCCGGGTTGCTTGGCCCGGTATTCCCCGGGAAGCATCTCGGCCCCGGTGGCCAGGTCGTGCCCGTACGACTCGCAGTAGTCCGGGTCGGTGTTGAACACCCCGTCGGTGTAGAGCCGCTCGGTGCCGTCCGGGTGCTCCTCGGTGCACGGCCACTGGATGCCGCCGGACCGCAGCTTCTCGTAGGTGATCCCGGTGTAGTCGCAGGGCCGGCCGCGCGAGCACTCCTTCCACGCCTCGAACACCTCCTCCGGCCCGGTCCAGGTGATCAGCTGCCCGCCGTCCTTGTTGCGGAAGTCCATCCGGCGCGCGTAGTCGAGGAAGATGTCGAGGTCGGGGCGGGCCTCGCCGGGCGGCTCGACCGCCTTCTCGGAGATGTGCACGGTCCGGTCCACGCTGGTGAACGTGCCGGTCTTCTCCCCCCAGGTGGCGGCCGGCAGCACCACGTCGGCCAGCTCGGCGGTCTCGGTCAGGAAGAGGTCCTGCACCACCACGAACAGCTCCGGCTTCGCCAGGATGCGGCGGATCCGGGCCAGGTCGGGCAGGGAGACCGCCGGGTTGGTGGCCGAGATCCAGAGCAGCTTGATCGAGCCCTGCTCGGCGTACCGGAAGATCTGCATGGCGTGGGTCGGCGGCGCCCAGTGCGGGATGGTGTCGACCTCGACGTTCCACAGCCGGGCCAGGTCGGCGATGTGCTCCTCATTGGCCCAGTTGCGCAGGCCGGGCAGGTCGCCGTCGGCGCCGCACTCGCGGTTGTTCTGCGCGGTGGGCTGCCCGTTCATCTGGTAGAGCCCGGCGCCGGGGCGCCCGAGCATGCCGCGGATCAGGTGCAGGTTGTTCACCTGGCAGGAGGCCGCGGTGGCCTGGTTGGACTGGTAGAAGCCCTGGAGCACGGTGGAGAGCAGCCGCTCCGAGTGCCCCAGCAGCTCGGCGGCGCGCTCGATGTCCGCGGCGCGCAGGTCACAGATCTCGGCCACCTTCGCCACCGGGTAGTCCTCCACCACCTGGCACAGCTCCGCGAAGCCGAGGGTGTGCGCCTCGACGTACGCCTCGTCGTACCAGCCGCGGTGGATCAGCTCCCGGAGCAGGCCGTTGAGCAGCGCCAGGTTGGTGCCGTTGCGCAGCGCCAGGTGCACGTCGGCCTCCCGGGCCACCGGGGTGGCGCGCGGGTCGACGGCGAGCATGGCCGGCGGGTTCGGCCCGCGCCGCCGGTCCAGCATCCGCATCCAGAGCACCGTCTGGGTCTCCGCGACGTTGTGCCCCCAGAGCGCGATCGCGTCGCAGTGGTCCACATCGGTGTACGACCCGGGCTGCCCGTCGGTGCCGAACGACGCCTTGAGCGCCGCCGCCGCGGTGGCGGTGCAGAGCCGGGTGTTGCCGTCCATGTGCGGAGTGCCCAGCCCGGCCTTCCCGATCACGCCGAGCGTGTAGTACTCCTCCAGGAAGAGCTGCCCGCTGGTGTAGAAGCCGAAGTGGCCCCAGCCGCCCGGGCCGTCCAGCAGCTCCTTCGACCGGGCCACGATCCGGCCCATGGCGGTGTCCCAGTCGGTCTCGACCAGCCGGTCCCCCTCCCGGACCAGCGGCCGGCGCAGCCGGTCCGGGCTGTGATTGGCCTGCCAGCCGTAGAGGTCCTTCGGGTCGACGCGGCCGTGGTTGATGCGGTCGCCGGAGCGGCCGCGGACACCGACGATCCGGTCGTCCATGACGGCGATGTCCATGGCGTCGCCGTTGGAGTGCAGGATCGAGGCGCTCGGCACCCACCGCTGCACGTCGGCCTCTTTGTGCCCGTCGGCCAAGAAGGTGTCCACTCGCACCGGCCAGCGGTCCCCCGGCCCGTACGGCGTGCGCGGCCCCCATGGGTCGGCGATCCGGTCCACCATCGCTCATCCCTCCTTCGGCGCCGCCCAGAGCGGCATCGGCCGGCCGGTCGCCCGGTTGAACAGCAGGTCCACCACGGTGACCAGCAACACCGCGGCGAACGCGACGACGAGCTGGCCCGGGGTGTGCAGCAGCCCGAGGCTCACGATCAGTGTGGTCGCGCCGGCCGGCGGGTGCGCGGCCTTCAGCAGCACCAGAACCGCGGCGGTGACGGCGAGCGAGCCGGCGGCCGCCACGATCCGCGCCCCGGACACCCCCTCCTGGAGCGCGGACGGATGGTCGGTGAGGCCGGTGGCCAGCAGGAGCGCGTACCCGGCGAGCAGCGCCACCAGGTGCCCGACGACGGTGCTGCGGGGCGAGGACTCCGGCCGGCCGGGCTGCTCGACGTGCAGCATGATCGCCGGCCCGAGGCTGGGGAACAGCCACGGCTGCCGGGTCAGCAGGGCGACCGCGCCGGCCACCACCACGGCGACCGCGCTGCCGGCGAAGGCTCGGGCGGCCGGCCGGGCCGGCGTCTCATCGATCTCGGCGGGCATGTGGGTGCTGTACCCCCGCCCCGCGATTTCGAATCGACGCGCGGCCCGGCGTTCCCGCGCCCGGTCAGGCCGCCTGTGGGTGCAGCACGGTCCGGAGGCAGCCGTCCTCCTTCTTGTGGAAGATCTCGTAGCCCCGGGCGCCTTCCTCCAGCGACATCGGGTGGGTGGCCAGGTAGCCCGGATCGATCTCGCCGATCGCGATCCGGTCCAGCAGCATCGGGATGTAGCGCTGGGCGTGCATCTGCCCCATCCGCAGCACCAGCGCCTTGTTCATGGCCGCGCCGAGCGGGAACTTGTCCACGAGGCCCCCGTACACCCCGACGATGCTCACCGTGCCGCCCTTGCGGCACGCCATGATCGCCTGCCGGACCGAGGTGGGCCGGTCGGTCTGCAGCCGGGCGCTCTGCTTCGCCTTGTCATACGCGTAGGTCGGCCCGACGTCGTGCGACTCCATGCCGACCGCCTCGATGCAGGCGTCCGGCCCGCGCCCGGCGGTCATCTCGCGCAGCGCCTCCAGCACGTCGGTCTCCGCGTAGTTGATCGTCTCGACGCCGAGTCGCTGCGTCGCGGCGGCCAGCCGCTCCGGCAGCCGGTCGATGACGACGACCCGCTCGGCGCCGAGGATCTGCGCGGACCGGGCGGCCATCTGCCCCACCCCGCCAGCGCCCCAGACGGCGACCACCTCGCCGCCCTTGAGGCCGCAGAAGTCGGCCGCCATCCAGCCGGTCGGCATGGCGTCGGAGGCGAACACCACCGAGTCGTCCGGCACCCCGTCGGGCACGGTGAACGCGCCGACGTCGCCGAACGGCACCCGGATGTACTCGGCGTGGCTGCCCGAGTAGCCGCCGGCCGCGTGCGAGTAGCCGAGGATGCCGGCCGGCGAGTGGCCCCACAGCTTCTCGGTGAAGACCGGCTGCGGGTTGGAGTTGTCGCAGAGCGAGTACTGCTCGGTGCGGCAGTACCAGCAGCCGCCGCAGGCCACCACCGAGCCGACGACCACCCGGTCGCCGACCTTGATCCGCCGCACGTCGGGGCCGGTCTGCACCACCTCGCCCATGAACTCGTGGCCGAGGATGTCCCCCTCGCGCATCGCCGGCAGGTAGCCGTTGATCAGGTGCAGGTCGGAGCCGCAGACGCTGCTGGCCCGCACCTTGACGATGATGTCCCCGCCCGACCGGATGGTCGGCAACGGCACGTCGCGTACGGCCAGCCGGCCGACGCCCTCCCAGCACAGCGCCCTCACGGCCGGCCTCCCGCCATCAGCTTCTCCCGGATCCGGTCGGTCGCCTGCTCCTGCTTCGGGTTGCGCCCCGACGGGTCGTGCCGGGTGTCCAGCACCTGACCGGTCTCGATCAGCGACTTGATCCGGCGCAGGGCGCTGCGCAGCGCGACGTCCGGGTCGTGGCCGCCGGCCAGGCCGAGCGCCCGGCGGATCGGGCCGGACCGCCAGCGCAGCTCGGCGCGGATCTCGGTGCCCCGGTCCTGCGGTGCGGGCGCCAGCTCGACCCGCCCCTGCTCGGTCACCGGCCCGTCGGTGACCCGCCAGCTCAGCCGGCCCGGGCCGTCGACGGTGACCTCGGCCCGCCACTCGGTGCCGCCGCCGGCCGGGTCTCTCGCCACGCAGCGCCACCGGTTGTCGTCGAGCTGTTCCAGGGTCGCCCACTCGGCGAGCCCCCGGTCCAGCCGTTCCCGGTCGGTCCAGAACCCGATGACCGCCTCCATGGGCCGGTCCACGGTGATTCCCCGGTGGACGACGTACCAGCCGTCCGCCCGGTCGGGTTGATGCCGGCGCCGGCGCCGAGCCACCACCCGGCCGATCCCGAGCGCGGTCACCGTGGCTGCGCCGGCCAGCGCCCACCTTGTCGCGTTGCTGCTCATCACGTCTCCTCCACCGGGGCGTCTCGGACCGCCCGCATCCCGGAGCGCTACCCGGCCCGGCGGCGTCGAAACGGCGAAACGGTTTGATCACCGAAATTTCGGGCACGCTGCCGGCCACCCTGCCAGACCGGAGAGGGGCACGCGGTGGACTTTGACCCGACCGAACCCGGCCGGTACCTTCCGGCCGGCGACCACGAGGCCTTCGCGCGCCTCGACCCCGCCGCGGCGTCCGCGCCGGACCGGCTCCCGCTGGCGTACGTCCTGCCGCTGCGCGCGGCCGACGACGCCGGCCTCAGCGAGCTGACCGGATACCTGCGCGAGCTGAGCCGGTGGGTGGACGTGACCGTCGTCGACGGGTCGCCGCCGGACCTGTTCGCCCGGCACGCCGCCGCCTGGCGGGGCCTGGCCCGGCACGTCCCGCCCGATCCCGCGCTGCAAGGGTGCAACGGCACGGCGCTCGGCGTGCTGACCGGGGTCGCGCTGGCTCGCCACGAGCACGTGGTGATCGCCGACGACGACGTCCGGTACGACCTCGCCGGGCTGCGCGCCGTGCACGGGCTGCTCGACCGGGTGGACCTGGTCCGGCCGCAGCACCATTTCGACCCGCTGCCCTGGCCCGCCTGGTGGGACACCGGCCGGACGCTGCTCCACCGGGCGCTCGGCGGGGACCGGCCGGGCACCCTGGCGGTGCGCCGGAGCACCTTCCTGGCCATGGGCGGCTACGACCCGGACGTGCTCTTCGGCAACCTGGAGCTGGTCCGGACGGTCCGCGCGTACGGCGGCGCCACGGCCGCCCCCGCCTGGCTGTACGTGCGCCGGCTCCCGCCGACCGCCGCGCGGTTCCGCAGGCAGCGGGTCCGACAGGCGTACGACGACCTGGCCCGGCCGGGATGGCTGCTGGCCGCGCTGGCGGTGCTGCCGGCCGCGGCGGCCGCGCTCGCCGCCCGCCGGCCGGGGCTGTTGCTGCGCGCCGGGGTGGCGACGGTGGCCGTGGCCGAGCTGGGCCGGCGACGGGCCGGCGGCACCCGGGTCTTCCCGGCGCACACCGCGCTCGCGGCGCCGCTCTGGCTGCTGGACCGCGGGGTCTGCGCCTGGCTCGCCGTGGGCCGGCTGCTGCGCGGCGGGATGCCCGGCGCGGATGGCCGGGTCCGGGTGGCCGCGCACTCCACCCGGGCGCTGCGCCGGCAGCTCGCCGAGCGCCGCCCCGACGACCTGGTGCTCTGGGTGGAGGCCGGCGTTGCGCCGAGCCCGGTCGGAGCGGACCGGCTGGCGCGTTGAGCCGGAGACCCCGCACGCGACAGCTCGCGGCCACTCCCCGCCGTGTTGTCGGGAGTGGCCGCGAGCTGCGGCGTACGGGTGTCGTGGTCAGTACCGCGCCTGGTCGCGGGACTGCTGCGCGGTGTCCTTGACGTCCTGCGCAGCGGACCTGGTGTCGTCCTTGACCGCGTGCACGGCGTCCTGCGCGGTGGCCTTCACCGACTCGGTGGCCTGCTGCGCCGGCTCGCGCAGCTCCTCCTTCAGTTCGCCGGCGACCTCGGTCAGCTTCTCCTTGACCACGCCGCCGTGCTCGGCCGCCTTCTCCTTGACCTGCGCGGCGACCTGCTGCTCGCGGCGGGTGGCCGGGATCAGCGAGGAGACCAGCATGCCGACGCCGAAGGCGATCACGCCGGCGGCGACCGGGTTGCCCTCGGACTTCTCTCGCAGCACCTGCGGCGCCCGCTGGGCGGCGTCGCCGACCGTCGAGGCGGCGGCGTGCGCCTTGTCGCCGACGGTGGACGCCGTCGAGGAGGCGTGGTCGCCCACCGAGTGGGCGGCGTGGCCGGTGCTGTGGCCGAGGTCCGATGCGGTTCCCATCACCTTGTCCTTCACGTTGGTCAGCGCGCTGCGGACGCGCTGCTTGCGGTCGTCGACGATGCGGCTCGGGCTGACCTTGTACGCCAGGGCGTCCACGTCCGAGCTCAGGTTGGTGCGAGTGGCTTCGATCTCCCGGCGGATCTGGTCGGGGTCGGTGCTCATCGGGTGACTCCCTCCGGGTGCGGCTTGAGCGCGTCGGGGATGCGCTGGACGCTGTCGTTGGTCTGCTTGAGGCCGCGGATCCGCTCGGCGTTCTTCTTCGCCATCGAGTAGAGGACCCCGGCGATCACGGCCCAGACCACGGCCACGATCAGCGCGGCCAGGCCCGAATCCATCACGTTGTCCAGGAACTGCCACAGCGCGATGGACACGAACAGCGCCACCATGTAGCCGCCGAAGCCGGCGCCACCGAAGAGGCCGGCGGCCTTGCCCGCCTTCTTCCCCTCCTGGCGGATCTCGGCCTTGGCCAGTTCGACCTCCTGGCGCATCAGCGTGGAGAGGTCGGTGGTGACCTGACGCATCAGCTCACCGATCGAGCTGCCGCGGACCTCGTCCGCGGTGTGCGGCGCGCCCGCCGCCTGATAGCCGGAGTCCAGTCCGGACCCCTGCGTCGGCATGCTCATGCCGTCGCCTCCCTTCTGCCGGTCCGGCCGGTCACGGACGGTTCAGGCCGCTGGACGGCACACCCGGCAGAGGGTCGGTCCGGCTCGGCGGGGGCAGCGGCTGGCCGGTGCCGCCCTCCGGGTCGGCCCAGGTGTTCGGGGCGCCGCCGGCCGGGTAGGTCGCGCCCGGCGCGGAGTAGCCCGGGTCCGGCTCGGCGTACGTGCCGGGGGTCGGGTCGAGGTAGCCGCCCGGCGGCACCTGCTCCGGCACGGCCCGGGAGGTCGGGATGACCGCCGTCCGGTCCGGGTCGTACGCCGGCCGGACACCGTCGGCGTCGTCGCCGATCGCCGCGATGTTCCGGGTCAGCCGGCCGGCGACCACGCCGAGCAGGGCGGCGCCGAGCAGGAAGGTGCCCGGGTTGCGGCGGGCGTAGGTCTTCACCTCGTTGAGCAGGTCGCCCGGCTCGCGTTGCTCCAGCCAGCCGGCCACGCCGTGCACCCGGTCGGCGGCCTGGTGGGCCAACTCGGTGACCGGGCCGGCGCTGCCGCCGTTCTGCGCCATCGAGCGCATCTCCTCGGCCAGCGACCGCAGCCCGCTCGCCGCGCGCTGCTGCTGCTGGCTGGTCTGGGCGGTGACCTGGTTCCGGGCCTCGCCGTAGAGGTTGCGGGCCTGGCGCTTGGCCTCGCCGACGACCTCCTGGCCCTGTTCCTTGGCGGTCTGGGCGACCGCGCCGCCCGCATTGGCGGCCTCGTTGCCGACCTGGCGGGCCTGGTCACGGACCCCGCCGCCGTTGGTCGACTCGTACGTGCCGGACGTGGATGAGAGATCGTAGGTCATGATGTTCCTTCCGCTCGGAATTCGTAGCGGTTGTGCTCGGGGGATCACGCCGACGTTGCTGTCGGCGTGTCGAATTCCCTACCCCCGGTTGCCGGGTCCATGCCTGATTCGTCATTTCTCTGCGGAAGCGCACCGCGGCGGTCACACAATGGAGGGTCGACCCGCCCGGGCGGCGGTGAGCTCCACGGAGGTGACACCGATGGCACGTGACGCGCGCGGACGCGCCGCGGCCCGACACCGGTCGATGATCCAGAAGGTCGCCCTCGCGGTGGCCGCCCTCTTCCTGCTGATCGGCGTGCTCGGCTTCGTCCCCGGCTTCACCACCCACTACGGCGACCTGCGGTTCGCGGGCCACCACTCGGAGGCGAAGCTGATCGGCCTGTTCCAGGTGTCGATCCTGCACAACGTCCTGCACCTGCTCTTCGGCCTGGCCGGCCTGGTGCTGGCCCGTCGGATCGCCGGCGCGCGGCTGTTCCTGGCCGGCGGCGGCGTGGCCTACCTGGGCCTTTGGCTGTACGGCTTCGGCATCGACCGGAAGACCGCGGCCAATTTCGTGCCGTTCAACGACGCCGACAACTGGCTGCACCTGTTCCTCGGCTTCGGCATGCTCGCCCTGGGCCTGCTGCTCAACAACAAGGTGGGCACCGGCGGGCGGCCGGACAGCCCCTTCGACCGGCCCTGACCAGCACCGTCACCCGTTCGGGGAGCGTCGCCGGCGACACACCGGGCCCGCGTTTGCCAGATCACCGCCGGGGGCACCAGGACCACCACGGGGAGTGACCCCGGCGGGACGAGGAGGTCCGGCGATGCCACGCTGGTTGCGGGAGAACGCGCTCACGGTCGCCATGCTCGGCGCTTTCGTGATCTTCCTGGTGTTGCAGAGCGTGTTCGGCTGGCAGGTGCACAACGAGGAGTTGGCCGAGTACGGCGCCGCGCCGCTGAGTTGGTGGGCGTACCTGGGCACCGGGCACTTCGCCGAGGCGGTGTTCGAGAACTGGGAGTCGGAGTTCCTCCAGATGGGCGGCTACGTGCTGCTCACCGCGTACCTGGTGCAGAAGGGCTCGGCCGAGTCGAAGCCAGAGGGCCAGACGGACCGGCCCGAGGACGACCCGCGGCACGGGACCCCGGACTCCCCCTGGCCGGTGCGCGCCGGCGGCCTGCCGCTGGTGATCTACCGCAACAGCCTCTCCATCGCGCTGCTGATGATCTTCGGCGGTTCGTTCCTCGGGCACCTGTTCGGCGGCGTGGCCGCCTACAACGAGGAGCAGGCGCTGCAGAGCGGGGCCGCCCCGATCAGCGCCGTGCAGTTCCTCGGCACCAGCGACTTCTGGTTCCAGTCGATGCAGAACTGGCAGAGCGAGTTCCTCGCCGTGGGCGTGCTGATCCTGCTCAGCATCGTGCTGCGCCAGCACGCCAGCCCCGAGTCCAAGCCGGTCACCGCGGCCCACGCCGAGACCGGCGCGTGAGGGTGGCTCAGGCGGCGACCGGCAGGCGCTTGGCGAAGCAGACGCTGTACGGGTTGTCGACGTACTCGCCGTAGACCGGGATGGGCTGGTAGCCGCAGGACCGGTAGAGGCCGATGGCGGCCGGGAGGTAGGTGCCGGTCTCCAGGCAGAGGGTGGTGTGCCCCTGCCGGAAGGCCAACTCCTCCAGGGCGGCCAGCAACTGCCGGGCGATTCCCCGCCCCCGGTACGCCGGCCGGACGTACATCCGCTTCAGCTCGCCGGTGCCGGCGTCGAGGGCCTGGAGTCCGCCGCAGGCGACCGCCCGCCCGCCGTCGACCACCGCCAGGTAGCGGATGTCGTCATGGGTGATCGTCGCCTGCCCGTCCAGGCCGCCGTCGGCCTCGCGCAGTTCGCGCTGCTGGGCGGCGACCAGGGCGGCGATCTCGGGATCGGTGGCGGGACGGGATTCGATCAGCATTCCGACACGGTAGGTCGACCGGATTTCGCGGAGGTTTCCGGCCAACGTCCCGAACACGGATAGAGCGGAACTAATCCCAGTCCTCGTCGTCGGCGTCGTCCTGCGGGGCCGCCGCCGCCACCTCGTCCTCCGGGCGCACCCGGCGCGCCTTGCGGGCGGCCAGCCGCTCGGCGGCGGAGGCGCGGGTCACCTTGTCCTCCAGCCGGACGTCGGTGCCCCGGTTGCCCGGGACGAAGTCGACGCCGGCGTAGAGGGTGGGCTGCCAGTCGAACTCCCGGTCGCCGATCCGGACCAGGTCGCCCGCCTGGGCGCCGGCCTTCGCCAGCTTCTCCTCCACGCCGAGGCGGGCCAGCCGGTCGGCCAGGAAGCCCACGGCCTCGTCGTTGTCGAAGTTCGTCTGCTTGACCCAGCGCTCCGGACGGTTGCCCCGGACGGTGAAGGAGCCGTCCTCCTCCGCCTCGATGGTGAAGCCGGCGTCGTCGACCGCCTTCGGGCGGATCACGATCCGGGTCGGCTCGGCCGGCGGCGCGGCCCGGCGGGCCTGGTCGACCAGCTCGGCCATCGCGTACGTCAGCTCCCGCAGCCCCTCCCGGGTGGCGGTGGAGACGTCGAACACCCGGAAGCCACGGGCCTCCAGGTCGGGCCGGACGATGTCGGCGAGGTCCCGCCCGTCCGGCACGTCGACCTTGTTCAGCGCGACCAGGCGGGGACGGTCGGCCAGGCCGCCGTACTGGGTCAGCTCGGACTCGATGGCGTCGATGTCGGCGAGCGGGTCCCGGCCCGGCTCCAGCGTCGCGGTGTCGACCACGTGCACCAGCACGGCGCAGCGCTCGACGTGGCGGAGGAACTCCAGGCCCAGCCCCCGGCCGGTGGCCGCGCCCGGGATCAGCCCCGGCACGTCGGCGACGGTGAAGGTGTGGTTGTCCACCCGGACGACGCCCAGGTTGGGCACCAGCGTGGTGAACGGGTAGTCGGCGATCTTCGGCTTGGCGGCGGAGATCACCGAGATCAGCGATGACTTGCCGGCGGAGGGGAAACCCACCAGGCCGACGTCGGCGACGCTCTTCAGCTCCAGCACCACGTCGAGCTTGTCGCCGGGCTCGCCCAGCTCGGCGAAACCGGGGGCCTTGCGCCGGGCGTTCGCGAGCGAGGCGTTGCCCCGGCCGCCGCGCCCGCCCCGGGCCGCCTCGAAGGTGGTGCCCACGCCGACCAGGTCGGCCAGCACCTCGCCGTCGAGGGTCTGCACCACGGTGCCGTTCGGCACCTTGATGATCAGGTCGTGGCCGTTGGCCCCGTCCCGGTTCGAGCCCGAACCGCCCTTGCCGTTCTCGGCCTTCAGGTGCGGGCGGAAGTGGAAGTCGAGCAGCGTGGTCACCTGCGGGTCGACCACCAGCGAAACGCTGCCGCCGTGCCCGCCGTTGCCGCCGTCAGGGCCGCCGAAGGGCTTGAACTTCTCCCGGTGGATCGAGACACAGCCGTGCCCGCCGTCGCCGGCCTGCATGTGCAGGACGACCCGGTCAACGAACGTCGTCACGACGCCAATCCTTCCAGCGGGGCACACCCCGCACCTGAAAAAGCGAAGCGGGCCGGGACACGAGGTCCACGGCCCGCAACGCCTGAGAACTACTGCTGCGGCACGATGCTGACGGTCTTGCGCCCGCGCTTGGTGCCGAACTGGACCGAGCCGGCGGCCAGCGCGAACAGCGTGTCGTCGCCGCCACGGCCGACCAGGTCACCGGGGTGGAACTTGGTGCCACGCTGACGGATGAGGATCTCACCCGCGCTGACGACCTGACCACCGAAGCGCTTCACGCCGAGCCGCTGGGCCGCGGAGTCGCGACCGTTACGCGAGCTGGACGCACCCTTTTTGTGAGCCATTGGAGGACGACCTACTTCCCGCTGGAGATGCCGGTCACCTTGACCTGGGTCAGCGGCTGGCGGTGACCCTGGCGCTTGTGGTAGCCGGTCTTGTTCTTGAACTTGTGGATCCGGATCTTCGGGCCCTTGGTGTGCGCGGCGATCTCGCCGGACACCGCGACCTTGGCGAGCTTCGTCGCGTCGGTCACCAGGTCGTCACCGTCGACGAGGAGCACCGCGGTGAGCTTCACCGCGTCGCCGGGGGCACCGGCGAGCTTCTCGACCTCGATCACGTCGCCCTCGGCGACCTTGTACTGCTTGCCGCCGGTCTTGACGATCGCGTACATCGGAGGCGGACTCCCTGTCGTTGAGGCTGCTGGCGGTAGTTCCCACGGCGTCTCGCCGGGAGCCGTGACACCGGCAGCGCGGGCACGCGGGAACTCGGCACACCAAAGTGCGCCGCAGGCAAGCGTACGCCATACCCGGCCCGCCGCCCAAACCGGGCCGCCGGTCAGGCCGGACAGAGTTCGTCGAGCCGCCCCTGGAGCCGGTCGAACTCCGCCTCGTCGATCGACTGCACGTCGGTGCCGAGCCCGCCCACCTCGGTGGCCAGGTCCGCCAACAGCGTACGAAGGCGCGGGTCGGCGGCCCGCCCGGACTGCTCCCGCAGCGCGTCCCGCCAGCCGGCGAGAGCGGTCTCCGCGTCGTGTCGGGCGGCGTCCGCGGCCTTCCGGTCGCCGCGCCCGGTGGCGCGCAGCATCTCGGCCAGCTTGAACACGTACGTCTGCACGGCGGCGGAGCCGGCCTGCTTGGCGCGGGCGCAGACGCCGGCGTCGCCGGTGGCCGTCGGAGCGGGGGTGGCGGCCGTGGGCGGTGGGGCCGGTGAGGCGAAGCCCACCGCGAAGGGGTCCTCGCCCCGGTCGGCGCAGCCCGCGCCGGCCAGCAGGACCCCGGTCAGCGCGGTGACCGCGAACACACGACGCATGTCTCCTCCCTCCGGAGCCGGCCGTCCCGACCGGTGGTCGACGGAGACGGCAGGGCCCCTGCCCCGGACTCTGTTGCCGGGGCAGGGGCCCTGTCAAACGCCGTGCAGGTCAGCGGCTCACGGCCGGGTACGCCGCCGGGCGCCGCCGCGCCGGGACCGCCGCCGGGAGCTGCCGGTCTCGGCGCCCTCCTCGGCCTCCCCGTCACCGATGGCGTCGGGGTCGTCCGCGGCGGCCAGCCGGGCCGAGTCGCCCTCCTGGCTGTCCGCGACCGCCGGAGCGGCCGCCGTCTGGGCCTCGAACCGGGACAGGTCGTAGCCCTGGGTGTCGTAGTAGTCGTCCTCCGCGCTGTCGACCACCTCGGCGACGACCTTCTCCGGCGCGGCCAGGGTCGGCTGCTCCGCGGCCTCCGCGGCGGGCTTCTCCGGGGCGGCCTTGCGGCCCCGGCGCCGGCCCTTCTCCTCGGTGGCGGGGGCGGTGACGGCCGAGGCGACCGCCTTGACCTTCTCCCCCGCGCCGCCGCGCGGCTTCTCCGGCACCGGCTCGGTGTGGATGATGACGCCCCGGCCCTTGCAGCACTCGCAGGTCTCGCTGAACGCCTCCAGCAGGCCCGCGCCGATCCGCTTGCGGGTCATCTGCACCAGGCCGAGCGAGGTGATCTCGGTGACCTGGTGCTTGGTGCGGTCCCGGCCGAGGCACTCGGTGAGCCGGCGCAGCACCAGCTCCCGGTTCGACTCCAGCACCATGTCGATGAAGTCGATCACCACGATGCCGCCGAGGTCGCGCAGCCGGAGCTGGCGCACGATCTCCTCGGCCGCCTCCAGGTTGTTCCGGGTGACCGTCTCCTCCAGGTTGCCCCCGGAGCCGGTGTACTTGCCGGTGTTCACGTCGATGACGGTCATCGCCTCGGTCCGGTCGATCACCAGCGAGCCGCCGGAGGGGAGGAAGACCTTCCGGTCCAGCCCCTTGAGGATCTGCTCGTCGATCCGGTACTCGGCGAAGACGTCCGTGGTGCCGGCGTGCCGGCGCAGCCGGGCCACCAGGTCCGGCGAAACGTGCGACAGGTAGGACTCGACCAGGTCGTACGCCGGCTCGCCCTCGATGACCAGCTCGCGGAAGTCCTCGTTGAACAGGTCCCGGACCACCCGGATGACCAGGTCGGGCTCCTCGTAGAGCAGCACCGGGGCGCCGCCCTCGGCCGACTTGGCCTGGATCTCCTCCCACTGCGCCTGGAGCCGCTTGACGTCCCGGGCCAGCTCGTCCTCGCTGGCGCCCTCGGCGGCGGTCCGGACGATCACGCCGGCGCCGTCCGGCACCAGCTTCTTGAGGATGTCCCGCAGCCGCTTGCGCTCGGTGTCCGGCAGCTTCCGGCTGATGCCGGAGGCGTTGCCGTGCGGCACGTAGACCAGGTGCCGGCCGGAGAGCGCGATGTGGCTGGTCAGCCGGGCGCCCTTGTGCCCGATCGGGTCCTTGGTGACCTGCACCAGCACCGAGTCGCCGGACCGGAGCGCCTGCTCGATCGAGCGGGCCCGGCCCTCCAGGCCGGTGGTGTCCCAGTTGACCTCGCCGGCGTAGAGCACGGCGTTGCGGCCGCGCCCGATGTCGACGAAGGCCGCCTCCATGCTGGGCAGGACGTTCTGCACCTTGCCCAGGTAGACGTTGCCGGCCATGGTGCCGGACGAGTTGCGGGTCACGTAGTGCTCGACCAGCACGCCGTCCTCGAGGACCGCGATCTGGGTCCGGTCGCCCCGCTGGCGCACGGCCATCACCCGGTCGACCGCCTCCCGGCGGGCCAGGAACTCCGACTCGCTGAGGATCGGCGGGCGGGTACGCCGCTGCTCGCGGCCGTCCCGGCGGCGCTGCCGCTTGGCCTCCAGCCGGGTCGAACCGGAGACGCCCTGCACCTCGTCGACGGCCTTGCGCGGCTCGCGGATCTTGACGACGGTGGGCACGCCGTCCTCGGCGGCGGTTTCCGCCTCGCCCGCGCCCCGGCGGCGGCGCCGACGGCGACGACGGGTCAGCCCCTCGCCCTCGGCCTCCTCCTCGTCCTCGGTCTCCTCGGCCTCGGCTTCGGCGGCCTCGGCGCGGACGGCCTCCTCGGCCTCCTCGTCCTCGGCCTCCTCGGCGCCCCGACCGCGGCCGCGGCCCCGGCGGCCGCGACGACGACGGCGACGCATGGCCGCCTCGTCCTCGTCCTCCTCCGCCTCGGCGATCTCGTCGGCCTCGACGGCCGGCTCCTCCTCGACCTCGACCTCGACCTCCACCGGCTCGAGCTCGCGGCGGCCGCGCCGGCGACGCCGGCCGGTCTCCGCCGGCTCCTCGACCGGCTCCTCGGCGGCCGGGTAGGTGACCCGGACGACCGGGGCCTCCTCGGGCTGGGGAGGCATGAACAGGACGGTCGGCGCGGAGAGCGCGGCCCGGCGCCGGCGGCTGGTCGGTGCGGGCTCCTCGGCCGGCTCCTCGACGGGGCCCGGCACGGCCGCGCCCGGCGAGACCTCACCGGCCCGGTCCTCCGGACCACCGGCGCGGGCCAGGCCGGCCTGGTCGGCGCGCCGGTCATCCGGGCTCGGCTCGTCCTCGGCGTCCTCGCCGACCGCGTCCTGGTCCTGGTCCTCGGGCTCGCCCTCGGCGGGCGAGGCGGGCTCCGGGGCGGCGGGCGGTTCGGCGTCGGCCTGCGGCGCGGCGACCGCGTGCGGCTCGACGGCCTCGGCGGGCGCCTCGGTCGGCGACTGGTCGGTGGCGGCCTCGGCCGGCGGCGGGGTGCTCTTGCGGCGGCGGGTACGGGTCACCTTGACCGGCGGCACCACCTCGTCGGAGGCGGCCTCCACCCCGGCCACGGCCACCGGCTCCTCGACCGCCTTGGCGGGGGTCGCCTTGCGCCGCCGCCGGGTCTTCGGGGCGGACTCCTGCTCCCCGGCGATCGGGGCGAACACCTCGGCCTGCTGCGACTCGCCGCTGCCGGTCGCCGCGGTCGACGCCTCGACCGGCGCGTCGGCCTGCTCCGGCTGGTTCAGCGGCGCGGCCTTGCGCCGGCTGGCCCGCTTGCGGGCCGGCTTGGTCTCGGCGGTGCTGTCGGTGCTGCTGGTGGCGGTTGCCTCGGCCGGCTCTGCGCCGGACCGTTCGCCGCCCTCGGGCTCGTTCTCGAGCATGGACGTTCTCCAGTTCTGGCTGCCCCGGGCGCGGGTGAGCGCTGCCACGCAGGGTCGCCGCAAAAGGTGTTTCCGCCGGGCGCGCAGGTGCGCGACCGCCGAAGTCTGCCTGCCAGAACACTGACCGACGGTCAGCGTTCTCCGATGGCTGCCCCGTCGCGATCCGCGTCCAACGGATCGACGATCTCGCCCTGCGCGGTCAGCGTGCCCTGCGCCAGCCGAATCACCTTCGGGGAGACCGGCGGCTCCAGGTCGGCCACCACGCGGAGGCCGGAAAGGACGTCATCGGGTCGCACGGACGGGGTGACCTGCCGCACGACCAGTTCGAGTATCGCACACGGTACGGCCGTCGCCCCGGAAGGCGTCTCGGACGGCGGCAGCGTATCGATGGCGATGACGGCGGCGCGGGCGTCGAAGGTGCGCCGCCCCTGCTTGGTCATCCGCTCGACCTGGATCTCCTCGGCCGCGGTGAACGCGCTCACCGCCCGCTCCAGCACGGCCGGGTCGACCTCGGGCAGCTCGATCCGCCAGCGGGACGCCTCGATCCGGTCGGCCAGGCTGCCGCTGGTGGCCTCCACGGCGTCCAGCACGTCCAGCCCGGGCGACAGGGCGGCGTCCAGGGCCGCCCGCAGCTGCGCCGGGTCGACCGGCTCGCGCAGGCCGATCTCCAGGTACTCCGCCTCGCTGGCCACGCCCGTGGGCGCGGCGGAGGCGTAGGAGATCTTCGGGTGCGGGGTGAAACCCTGGGAGAAGGCGATCGGTACGCCGGCCCGGCGCAGCGCGCGCTCGAAGGCCCGGGCGAAGTCCCGGTGCGAGGTGAACCGCAGCGGTCCACGCTTGGCATACCGGATCCGGACCCGCTGGACGACCGGCGCCTGGCCGCCCTCGGGTTGAGGCTTTCTGGCGATCGTGAACTCCTCGGCTGTGCCTGCGTGTCCGTCCCATCCTGGCGCAGCGGCCGGCACGGCCCGCAGCCGGGGCCGCGCGAGCGGCCGGACGAACCGGTCGGAACCGGTCGGCGAGGGATCCCCGCCCCGCCGGAGACGACCGTGGCCGGCCGGTGACGCGCAGGTCACCCGGCCGGCCACCGATGGTTCAGGACCGGTTCCCGCCCTGCGGCGGGTACGTCCCCGGCGGCGGCGGAACGTGACCGGGCGGCGGAGCGTACGGGTTGGCCCCCGGCGGGACCGGGCCACCCGGCGGGGCGTGGTAGCCGGCCGGGACGGGTGGGATGCCGTAACCGCCCCCGGCGCCCTGGTCGAGCAGTTCGTTTGGTAGCGCGGCCACCCGGGCCGCCTCGCGGCGGTAGCGGCGCCGGTTCCAGATCAGGAAGACCACCAGTGCCACCAGCACCAGCAGCACCACCGCGATGCCGATGCCGATGACCATGACCTGCTGGTCGGTGGGGCCGCCCCGGTCGCCGTACTCGGTGACGTCGAAGTCGTCGTCCTCGGCGGCCTGCGGAGGGGCCGGGCTGGCCGCGGCGCGGGCGAGGAGCGGGTTCGTCGAGACCGACGGCACCGTCGCGGTCAGCGCCGCCACCGGGTCGACGCGGCCGAAGCCGTACTGCGGGTCGCGGCCGGGCGGGCCGGCGTCCCGGGCGGTGCGGATGATCCGGTTGATCACGTTGGGTGCGGAGAGGTCCGGGTACTTCGACCGGATCAGCGCCGCGATGCCGGAGACGATCGCGGTGGCGTCCGAGGTGCCGTCGCCCCAGCCGTAGCCGTGGTCGGGGCCGGCGTTGTAGATGCCGTCGGCGGGGGCGGCCACCACGGCCTCGGGCCCCTGGGTGGAGCCGGACCAGAAGCGCCCGCCCTTCGTGGTGCCGGTCACCGCGATGACCCCGGGGACGTTCGCCGGATTGATCACCTCGCTGTGCCCCTTGGCGGTGTTGCCGGCCCCGGCGACCACGACCACGTCCCGGTCGAGGGCGTACCTGATCGCGGCCTCCTCGTCGTCAGACGCCACTCCCATGGCACCGTAGGACAGGTTGACGACCTTGGCGCCGCCGTCGACAGCCATCCGGATGCCCTGGGCCGACGCCGCCTCGCTGATCTCCCCCTTGCCCGGCTTCGTCTTGATCGGCAGGATCCGCACGCCGGGCGCGATGCCGGTCACCCCGTCCGGGCCGGCGTTCTTCGCCGCGATGATGCCGGCCATGTGGGTGCCGTGACCATCGGAGTCGGAGCGTCCGTCGCCGGGCGCGCCGTAACTGCGGCCGCCGGGGAGCACCTGGCCGGCCAACTCCGGGTGGGTGGCGTCGACACCGCTGTCCACCACGGCGACGGTCACCCCGCGCCCGGTGGAGAGCCGGTGCACCTGGTCGATCCGCAGCTCGTCCAGGTACCACTGCTCGGCCCGTCGCGGCGCGGCGGCCGCCGGTTGGGCGACCCCCAGCACCATGAGCCCGGCCACCAGGCCGGCCGCGACCGGGCGGAGCGCGCCCACGTGCAACCTCATCCGTCCGTCCTCAGCGCAGGATGCCCGGGGACGCGGCGTCACCGCTGCCCCACGGATCGTCGTCCTCAGTCAACCACGACGAGTGCTCGGTGCCGCTGCCGCCGTGCCCGGCGCCGCCGTGCCCGCCGCCCATCATCCCGCCGCCCATCATGCCGGCGCCGCCGCGCAGGCCACCCGCGCCCGCGCCGGTCGCGTTGCGCAGCGCGCTGGCCGCGCTGGTCATCGGGGGCACCTTGCCGTTGCCGCCGCCGACCATGCCGGGGATGCCGCCCATGCCGACCCCGCCGGCCGCGCCGAGACCGCCGCCGCCGATGCCGCCGGCCGAGCCGAGGCCGGCCCCGCCGCCGCCGAAGCCGCCGCCGGCGCCGCCGAGCCCTGCGGAGTTGACACCGAGACCGCCGGCGCCGCCGCCGATGGTGCTGGGCCCGCCGGCGCCGGCGAGGCCGCTGCCGTAGTCGTGGCCACCGGTCCCGGTGCCCGGGTAGCCGGCGCCGGTGGACGGCGGGGTGTAGGTGCCGCCACCGCCACCGGCACCGCCGCCGAAGTCCGGGCCGCCGGTGGTGGGCGGGGGCGTCAGGGATCCGCCGCCGCCACCGAAGGAGCCCCCGCCGCCGCCGACGCCGGTGCTGCCGAGGGAGGGCGCGCCGCCACCGAAGCCGCCGCCCGCGCCACCGCCACCGCCGCCGCCGGGCAGGCGGGACGGCGGCTTGCGGTCGTCGGGGCGGTAGTCGTCAACGTCGCCCTTCGGGTTCGGCACGATCAGCTTGGGCCGCTCCGTCTCCACCGCGGCGGGCAGCGGCGACATCGCCGAGTTGGCCGCCTGCTGGTTGTCCCGGTACCAGTTGTCCAGGTGCGACTTGGTGTCCCACCAGCCGCCGCGCTCCTGGTCGGCGGCCTTGCCGTCGACCTTCATGGTCGCCTCGAGGTCGTCGGCCTTGTCGCGGAACGCGCCGTCGGCGTACGAGGCGGGGTTGCTCTGGTAGTCCTTGCGCAGCGCGGCGAGGAAGCCCGAGGCGCTCTCGCCGTCGCGGGCGTCGTCGAGCTCGGTGCCGTTGGGCAGGCTCCACTCGTTCCAGCCGAAGTCGTCCATGAGCGGGATCGGGATGCTGGCCACCGACTTGCGGATGTCACCCTCGATCCGCGACAGTGCCCCGCTGACGTTGCTGGCGTGGGTGATGAGCTCCTCGATCTCCTTGCCGATCTCGCCCAGGTGCTCGCGGTAGGCGTCGCCGCCGCTGCCCTTCCAGCCGGCGAGCAGGCCGGGCAGGCCGCCGCTGTGCGGGCGCTCCTGGCCGGGCGCGATCGGGCCGACGAAGGACCGCCCGACGAGCGCGTCGCGCAGGTAGCCCAGCCCGGTGGAGAGGCTGTTCCACCCCACGCCGACCGAGCCGACCGTCTCCGGGTCCGCCGACAGCGTCACCTCGCGGACGCACCGCTCCCAGGTTCCTCCAGCCATGACCGTCTCCCCCTCAGGCCGTGTACGGGTAGGTGGGCTGCTGACCCGAGGCCGGCGGCGGGGCGGCGGACTCCAGCATCCGCTCGATCTCCTTGCCGTTGGCGGCGTTGCGGGCCTCGGTGTCGCGGAACGCCTTGGCGATGTCCTCGGTGCCCTGCTTCAGGCTGGCCAGCTTGGTGGAGAGCGCCTTGAGGTGGGCCTCCATGTTCGCCGTCGACTTCGTCAGCGCCTGCCACTGCATGCGGGCGTCCTCGTACGCGCCGAACGGCGTGCCGTTGGGCACGGTCTGGGCGTTGTTGCTGTCGCCCTTCATCCGCTCCTTGATGCGTTCCATCTCGTAGCCGATGGTGTCGTCGACGTACTGCTTGAGGCGCTCGACGTACTCCGCCGCGGCGTCCAGGTCCTCGACGCTGACGTGCAGATCGCCGGTGTCCGGCGGCCTGATGTCACCCATGCTGCTGCCCTCCCCGCTGCCGGCCCACGGCCGGTCCAATACGGACGCAGCGTATCGAGTGACGGCCAGTCGAGGCACCCCCACCCCGCGTCACGGGACATCGACGGGCGAGGAGTCCCGGAATGTGACGGAGCGCGGGAACCCCGTGGGGATCCCGCGCTCCGCTGTGCGTCGGTGGTGCTACTGCTGGGCGCCGGTCGGCAGCTTCAGCCCGTTGACCGGGGTCAACGGCAGCAGCTTCTTTCCGGTCGGTCCGATCTGGATCTCGGTGTCCATGGCCGGGCAGACGCCGCAGTCGAAGCAGGGCGTCCAGCGGCAGTCGTCCTGCTCGTACTCGGTGAGGGAGTCCTGCCAGTCCTGCCAGAGCCAGTCCTTGTCCAGGCCCGAGTCGAGGTGGTCCCAGGGCAGGACCTCCAGCTCGTCGCGCTCCCGGGTGGTGAACCAGTCCAGGTCCACCCCGAAGGCCGGCAGCACCTCGGTCGCCGCGTCCACCCAGCGCCGGTAGGAGAAGTGCTCGCTCCAGCCGTCGAACCGGCCGCCGTTCTCCCACACCTTGCGGATCACCGCGCCGACCCGGCGGTCGCCCCGGGACAGCAGGCCCTCGATCAACGACGGCTCGCCGTCGTGGTAGCGGAAGCCGATCGCCCGGCCCAGCGAGCGGTCGCTGTTGATGGCCTGCTTGAGCAGCCGGAGCCGCCCGTCGATGACCTCCGGCCGTTCCATGGCGGCCCACTGGAACGGGGTGTGCGGCTTCGGCACGAAGCCACCGATCGAGACGGTGCAGCGGATGTCCTTGGACCCGGTCGCCGCCCGGCCGGCCCGGATGACCTCGTGCGCCATGTCGGCGATCTCGAGGACGTCCTCGTCGGTCTCGGTGGGGAGGCCGCACATGAAGTAGAGCTTCACCTGCCGCCAGCCGTTGGTGTACGCGGTGACCACGGTGCGGATCAGGTCGTCCTTCGACACCATCTTGTTGATGACCTTGCGGATCCGCTCCGACCCGCCCTCAGGGGCGAAGGTCAGGCCGGTCCGCCGGCCGTTGCGGGACAGCTCCTGGGCCAGGTCGATGTTGAAGGCGTCCACCCGGGTCGACGGCAGCGAGAGCGAGACGTTGGTGCCCTCGTACTGCTCGGCCAGGCCGGAGCACATGTCGCCGATCTCGGAGTGGTCGGCCGACGACAGCGACAGCAGGCCCACCTCGTGGAAGCCGGAGAACTCCAGCCCCTGCTGCACCATCTGGCCGACCGTGGTGATCGAGCGCTCCCGCACCGGGCGGGTGATCATGCCGGCCTGGCAGAACCGGCAGCCCCGGGTGCAGCCGCGGAAGATCTCCACCGCGTAGCGCTCGTGGACCGTCTCGGCCAGCGGCACGAGGGGCTTCTTCGGGTACGGCCACGCGTCCAGATCCATGGTCGTGCGCTTGTGCACCCGGAACGGCACGTCGGGGCGGTTCGGCACGACCCGCTGGATCCGGCCGTCCGGCAGGTAGTCCACGTCGTAGAACCGCGGCACGTAGATGCTCTCGGTGCGGGCCAGCCGCAGCAGCAGCTCGTCCCGGCCGCCCGGGCAGCCCTCGGCCTTCCAGTCGCGGACGATCGCGGTGATCTCCAGCACCGCCTCCTCGCCGTCGCCGAGCACGGCGGCGTCGATGAAGTCGGCGATCGGCTCCGGGTTGAACGCGGCGTGCCCGCCGGCCACGATCACCGGGTCGGCCTCGGTGCGGTCGGCGGCGAGCAGCGGGATGCCGGCCAGGTCGATCGCGGTGAGCAGGTTGGTGTAGCCCAGCTCGGTGGAGAAGGAGACGCCGAACACGTCGAAGTCGCGCACCGCCCGGTGCGCGTCGACGGTGAACTGCGGCACGCCGTGGGCGCGCATCAGCTTCTCCAGGTCCGGCCAGACCGCGTACGTCCGCTCGGCGAGCACGTCGGGCAGCTCGTTGAGCACCTCGTAGAGGATCTGCACGCCCTGGTTGGGCAGGCCCACCTCGTACGCGTCGGGGTACATCAGCGCCCACCGGACGGTCGCCGCGTCCCAGTCCTTGACCACCGCGCCCAGCTCGCCACCGACGTACTGGATGGGCTTGGTCACCTGGGGCAGCAGCGGCTCCAGCCGTGGCCAGACTGAATTGGCCGCGACCGGGCGCGGCGTCGTCGACGGGGCACTCATGATGCCCAAGCGTACGCGGTGCTCCCCCGCCTACCACGCCGCACCGCTACCCCCGCCCGCCCACGCCGACCAGCGCCGAAGCCTCCCCCCGCGCGTCGATCAAGAGGTTTGCGTCGAGATCCGCGACGATCCCGACGCAAACTCCTTGATCGACACGGGCAGGGCCGGGGCGGCCGGGCGCCGGTGGATTCGTCGGGGGTGGCGGGGCGGTACTAACCTCGCTACGGGCGCGAGAGGAGATTGCCGCGATGTCGCAGCCGCAGCCGGGGGCGGACCGGCCGGCCGACGGGGGCACCCCGGCCACCGGCCGGAACGGGGAGCCGGCGGTCACCGGGCCGTCGGCCGACGTTCCACCGCAGGCCGATTCCGCGCACCCGACCAGCACGGACGCGTCGTCCGCGCCGGAGTCCGCGACGCCGGACGCCGAGACCCGGCCCACCGCGCCGGACCCGCAGCCCGCCGCGCGGGCCGAACCGGCCGAGCCCGTCCCAGCGGCGGAGGCCGCCCCGCCGGGCGAGCCCGCCGCGCAGCCCGAAAACGCCGCCCAGGCCGAGTCCGACGCCCGGCCGACACCTGCCGCGCAGGCCGAACCCGGCGCGCAAGCCGAAGCCGAGCCCGCCGCGCGGCCGGAACCTGCCACCCAGGCCGAACCCGAACGGCCGGCAGAACCTGACACACGGCCCGAGCCCACCCCGCCGGCCGAACCCGACGCCCAGGCACGCAACACCGAAGACGAGCGCGATCCGCAGGCTGAGCCCGAGGCCCAGGCGAAGCCGGATGCCGAAGCGGCCGCCCCAGCGCGGCCCGAGCCCACGGACGCCACCGACTCCGACCCCACCCCGGTCTCGCCGGCGCATCCCGCGCGCGGTTCGGCCGCCGTTCCCGGTCCCGCCCGCGCCGCCGGCTCCGCGCCGGTCGCGCCCCGCCCCGACCCCACCCGGGTGGAGCAGCGGCCGAATCCCACCCGGGTCGAGAACCAGTCGAACCCCACCCGTGTCGAGGCCCCGGCCGAGCCGCCCGCGCCCCGCTGGAGCGGCTCGGCCGCGGTCCCGCCCCCGCCGCCGCGCAAGCCCGCCTGGGGCGAGTCGGTCGAGCCCACGCCGGTGCCGCCGGCGGACTCGCCGGAGCACCAGGTCCCGGTCGACCCGTGGGCGGGCGTGGACACCACCGGTTGGGACCTGCACTCCGCCGACTTCCCGGCGCTGCCGCCGACGCTCCCCTACACGGCGCCCTACCCGGTGCCGCACCCCGCCCCGGCGCACCCCGCCCCACCGGTCGCCGCGGCGCCGCCGCTCAGCCCGCCGCCGGCCGCCCGCCCCCCGGTCCTCCCGGCCCCGCCGCCGGCCGTCCCCCGGCCGGTGTCGCCGCCGAAGCAGCGCCGCGGGAAGACCCCGCCGCCGGCGACCGCGCCGCCGGGGTGGCAACCGCCCAAGGGGTACGTGGCCGTGCCGGTCCGCCGCCGGCGCCGCTGGCCGTGGGTGCTGCTGCTCAGCGTCGCCTGCTGCTGCGGCGTGCCGCTCTGGTGGGCCCAGCCGCTCTCCGCCCAGTACCCGGCGAGCGCGAGCCTGCCCGACCAGCTCGGCTCGATGCGGCTGCGCCAGGACCAGCGCAGCCGAGCCACCGCCGAGGAACTGAAGACGCAGGTACGCCAGGCGCACCTGCTCGCCGAGGACACCTTCGCCGGGATCTACACCACGACCGACGGCAAGCGGGTCACCCTCTTCGGCGGCACCGGGTTCCGGCTGAGCCCCGAGTCCGACGCGCAGGCCGAGCTGGCGCGCCTCACCGACCGGTACGCTCTCGAGCCCTCGGTGCCGGTGGAGACGGGCGTCCGGGGCCGCTACGAGCGCTGCGCGGTCGGCCGGGCCGACGGCGACACGGTGGTGGTGTGCACCTCCGTCGACCATGGCAGCCTGGCCACCGGCGTCTTCACCCGGCTGTCCGTCGAGGACAGTGGCCGGCTACTGGACGACCTGCGGCAGAAGGTGGTCACCCCCCAGCAGTCCTGAGTCGTCGGTCACCGTTCGCAACGTATCGAACACGTAAAGGTTCCGTTTTCCTCCCGGGCCGGATCGGTCCGAGGGGTGACAATCGGGACATGTCGCGGCGTTGGCTCTTCGCTGACCAGCTGGGGCCGCACTTCCTCGACGAGCGGAAGCAGCCGGTTCTCCTCATCGAGTCCAAGGCCGTCTTCCGGCGCCGGGTCTACCACCGGCAGAAGGCCCACCTGATCCTCTCCGCGCTCCGGCACCGCGCCGCCGAACTGGGCGACCAGGCGATCTTCCTGCGCGCCGAGACGTACGGGCAGGCGCTGAAGCAGGTCCGCGAGCCGCTGGAGGTCTGCCACCCCACCTCGCGGCGGGCGCTGGCGTTCGTCCGGAACCTGGACCGGGTCACCGTGCTGCCGGCCCGGGGCTACGTGACCAGCCTGGCGGACTTCGCCGACTGGGCCGACGGCCGGCGGGGCGCGCTGCGGATGGAGGCGTTCTACCGGTTCGCCCGGGAGCACCACGGGGTGCTGCTGGACCGCCGCGACCCGGTCGGCGGCCGGTGGAGCTTCGACACCGAGTACCGCGAGCCGCCGCCGAAGGCCGGCCGGCTCGACCTGCCCGCCCCGGCGATGCCGAAGGAGGACGACATCGACGCGGAGGTCCGGGCCGACCTGGACCGCTGGGAGCGGGAGGGCATCCGGTTCGCCGGCCGGGACGGGCCGCGCCGCTTCCCGGCCACCCACGGGGAGGCCACGGCCCGGCTGCGGCACTTCCTCCGGCACCGGCTCGCCGCGTTCGGCCGCTACGAGGACGCCATGCTCTCCACCGACCCGTGGCTGGCGCACAGCGTGCTGTCGTCCTCGTTCAACCTGGGCCTGCTGGACCCGGTGGAGGCGGTCCGGGGCGCCGAGCAGGCGTACCGACGGCAGGGCGCGCCGCTGCCCGCGGTGGAGAGCTTCGTCCGGCAGGTGATGGGCTGGCGGGACTACAGCTGGCACACCTACTGGTACTTCGAGCAGGGCTGGCGCGACAGCAACGAGCCGGCCGCCCGCCGCTCCCTGCCGGACTGGTGGCGTGACCTGGACGCGGACGCGGTCGACGCGCGCTGCCTCAACGACGTGCTCACCGGCGTCCGCGACCGGGCCTGGGTGCACCACGTCCCGCGGCTCATGGTGCTCGGCAACTACGCCCTCCAGCGCGGCTGGCGCCCGGCGGAGCTGGCCGAGTGGTACCGCACCCGGTTCGTGGACGGCTACGAGTGGGTGATGACCGGCAACGTGGCCGGCATGAGCCAGTACGCCGACCTGGGCCGGATGACCACCAGGCCGTACGTCGCCGGGGGCGCGTACATCAACCGGATGAGCGACTACTGCGGCGGCTGCCGATACGACCCGCGTCAGCGGCTCGGCGCGGACGCCTGCCCGTTCACCGCCGGGCACTGGGCGTTCCTGGCGCGCAACCGCAGCCGGATCCCGGCGAACGCGCGGATGGCGCGGACCATGAAGCAGCTGGCCCGCCTCAGCGACCTGGACGCGGTGGTCGCCCAGGAGCAGCTGCGCGGCAGCGGCCCGCCGTGACGCCTCAGGCGGCCGGGTCGGTGGTGGGCTCGGCGCGCTTCGGCGCGTAGCGCGGCACGTACTCCTGGCCGGTGAGCTTCTGGATCTCGACCATCAGCTCGTCGGTCATCTCCCGCAGCGACGTCCGGTCGTCCGACCGGCCGGTGAAGTCCAGCGGCTTGCCGAACCGGATGCTGATCTCCGCCCGGCCCGGCCGGGGCACCCGGGTGCCGATGGGCTGCGCCTTGTCGGTGCCGGTCACGCCCACCGGGATGATCGGCACTCCGGCGGCGACCGCCAACCGGGCCGCGCCGGTCCGCCCCCGGTAGAGCCGCCCGTCGGGGGAACGGGTCCCCTCGGGGTAGATGGCCACCAGGTCGCCGGCCTTGAGCACCGGGATGGCGGCGTCGAACGCGGACAGCGCCGCCCGGCCGCCGGCCCGTTCGACGGGGATGGCGCCCAGCCCGGTCAGCACGAACTTGGAGAACACGCCCTTCACGCCGGTGCCGTTGAAGTACTCCGACTTGGCCCAGAAGGCCAGGTGCCGAGGCACCACCGTGCCGAGCAGCAGCTCGTCGGCCACGGAGAGGTGGTTGCCCGCGAAGATCGCGCCGCCGGTCGCCGGGATGTGCTCCAACCCCTCCACGTGCGGCCGGAAGGCCAACCGGAGCGTGGGCGCCACGGTGAGCTTGCCGATGGTGTAGAGCAGGGGCACGGGTCCTCCGGCGGTCGTACGTGAGCAGGCGCTGTCACGGTAGCGGACGGGTCCGCATCCGGCGGATCGGGTGGTCAGCCGTTTGCGAGGTGGTCCGGCGGCGCGGACGCCGCCGGACCCGCCGTCAGGAACTCATACCCGCCGGACGGCCACCGTCACCCGCTCACCCTCTCCGACCTCGCCGGCGAAGCCGTCGACGCCCTCGGCGAAGTCGACCGTGTCGGCCAGCACCTCCCGGGCCACGAACTCGGTGTACGCGGCGACCGCCGCGCGGACCTCCTCCGAGGCGGAGACGGCCACCACGATCCGGTCCGAGACGTCCAGGTCGGCGTCGCGGCGGGCCTGCTGCATTACCCGGACCACGTCGCGGGCCAGCCCCTCGGCGGCCAGCTCCGGGGTGACCTCGGTGTCCAGCACGACCACGCCCTCGCCGCCGGGCAGCGGCGCGGAGTGCTCGGCGTCGGCCGCGACCAGGCGCAGCTCGTACTCGCCCTCGGCCAGGGTGATCCCGGCGGCGACCGGGGCGCCGTCGACCAGCTCCCACTCCCCCGCCTTGACCGCCTTGATCACCTGCTGGACCGCCTTGCCCACCCGCGGACCGAGCGCCCGGGGCACGACGGTCAGCACCTGCTGGCAGTAGGCGGACACCTCGTCGGTGAACTCCACCGCCTTCACGTTGACCTCGTCGGCGACCAGGTCGGCGAAGGGCCGCAGCTGGGCCGCGACCGGGGAGGCCACGGTCAGCTTCGACAGCGGCAGCCGGACCCGCAGCCCCTTGGCCTTGCGCAGCGACAGCGCCGCCGAGGCGACCGCCCGGACGTTGTCCATGGCGGCCACCAGCTCGTGGTCGACCGGGAACTCCTCGGCCGACGGCCAGTCGGTCAGGTGCACCGACCGCTCGCCGGTGAGCCCGCGCCAGATCTCCTCGGCGGTCAGCGGCGCCATCGGCGCCACCACCCGGCAGAGCGTCTCCAGCACCGTCCAGAGCGTGTCGAACGCGTCCGCGTCGCCCGCCCAGAACCGATCCCGGGAGCGGCGCACGTACCAGTTGGTCAGCGCGTCCAGGTAGGACCGGACGGTGGCGCAGGCGCCCGAGATGTCGTACGCGTCGAGCTGCCCCTGGACCGTCGACACCAGCTCGTTCGTCTTCGCCAGCACGTACCGGTCGAGCAGGTGCGTCGAGTCGGTACGCCGCTTCGCGGTGTAGGAGTCGGCGTTGGCGTAGAGCGAGAAGAAGTACCAGACGTTCCAGAGCGGCAGCAGCACCTGACGCACGGCGTCCCGGATGAGCGTCTCGGTCACCGCCATGTCGCCGCCGCGCAGCACCGGCGAGGACATCAGCATCCAGCGCATCGCGTCCGACCCGTACGAATCGAAGACGTGGTAGACGTCCGGGTAGTTGCGCAGGCTCTTGGACATCTTGCGCCCGTCGGAGCCGAGCAGGATGCCGTGGCTGAGGCAGTTGCGGAACGCCGGCCGGTCGAACAGCGCGGTGGCCAGCACGTGCATGGTGTAGAACCAGCCGCGGGTCTGTCCGATGTACTCGACGATGAAGTCACCCGGGTAGTGGTGCTCGAACCACTCGCGGTTCTCGAACGGGTAGTGCACCTGGGCGAACGGCATCGAGCCGGACTCGAACCAGCAGTCCAGCACCTCCGGCACCCGGCGCATCATCGACTTCCCGGTCGGGTCGTCCGGGTTGGGGCGGACCAGGTCGTCCACCGCCGGCCGGTGCAGGTCGGTCAGGCGTACGCCGAAGTCGCGCTCCAGGTCGGCCAGCGAGCCGTACACGTCCATCCGCGGGTAGTTCGGGTCGTCGGACTTCCACACCGGGATCGGCGAGCCCCAGAACCGGTTCCGGCTGATCGACCAGTCGCGGGCGTTGGCCAGCCACTTGCCGAACGAGCCGTCCTTGATGTGCCCCGGTGTCCAGTTGATCTGCTGGTTCAGCTCGACCATCCGGTCCTTGAACCGGGTGACCGCGACGAACCAGGAGGAGACCGCCTTGTAGACCAGCGGGGTGTCGCACCGCCAGCAGTGCGGGTACGAGTGGGTGTAGGTGTCCTGCCGGAGCACCACCCCCCGCTCCTTCAGCTCGCGGATCACCGGCTTGTTCACGTCGAAGACCTGCTCGCCCTGGTAGGGCGGGACCAGCCCGGTGAACCGGGTGTGGTCGTCGACCGTGACGATGGTCGGGATGCCGGCCGCGTTGCAGGTGTTCTGGTCGTCCTCGCCGAAGGCCGGGGCCAGGTGGACGATCCCGGTGCCGTCCTCGGTGGTGACGAACTCCGCGCCGAGCACCTGGTAGGCGTTCTCGCCGGCCTGGTCGATCAGGAAGTCGTAGAGCGGGGTGTAGCGGCGCCCGACCAGGTCCCGGCCGTAGACCGTGCCGACCTGCTCGTATCCCTCCAGCTCCTTGGCGTACGCGCCCAGCCGCGCCGCGCCGACGACGTGGCGCTGCCCGTCGCGCTCCAGCACGGCGTACTCGATGTCGGGGCCGACGGCGAGCGCCAGGTTCGACGGCAGGGTCCACGGCGTGGTGGTCCAGACGCCGAGCCGCACCGGGCCGCGCACCGGCTCGGGAGCCGACTCGTCCGCGGTCAGCTCGAACCAGACGGTCAGCGTCGGGTCGTGCCGGTCCTTGTAGACGTCGTCCATCCGGGTCTCGGTGTTCGACAGCGGGGTCTCGCACCGCCAGCAGTAGGCCAGCACCCGGAAGCCCTCGTAGACCAGACCCTTGTCGTGCAGGGTCCGGAAGGCCCACATGACGCTCTCCATGTAGTCCAGGTCGAGCGTCTTGTAGTCGTTGGCGAAGTCGACCCAGCGGGCCTGCCGGGTGACGTACCGCTCCCAGTCCTGGGTGAACTCCAGCACCGAGGTGCGGCAGGCCTCGTTGAACCGGGCCACGCCGAGGTCGAGGATCTCCGCCTTGGTGGTGATCCCGAGCTGCTTCTCGGCCACCACCTCGGCCGGCAGGCCGTGGCAGTCCCAGCCGAACCTGCGCTCGACGTGCCGGCCGCGCATGGTCTGGTAGCGCGGCACCAGGTCCTTGACGTACCCCGTGAAGAGGTGGCCGTAGTGCGGCAGGCCGTTGGCGAAGGGCGGGCCGTCGTAGAAGACGAACTCGTTCTTCCCGTCCGCACCGGCGGGGCGGGCCTCGACCGACGCCTCGAAGGTCTTGTCGGCCGTCCAGTGCTCCAGGACCCGGCGCTCGACCGCGGGCAGGTCCGGGCTCGCCGGGACGCCGGCGGCGGTCGGGTCGTGCAACGGATAGGCCATCGGGGGTCGCTCTCCTCAGCAGCTCACGTCGTGTGGGTCTGCGAGGACGAGCCTTTTCCGGTACGCCGTGACCGGCGCCCCGGGCCGGGCCCGCGGTACCACCCCGCTTGGCGGCCGAGGTGCGACCGCCCGCTCGTTGGCCGGCTGTGACGGGCCGGTCCCGTCCGGTTCTACTGGGCCGGTCTCCCGGCTGTTCTTCCGGAGGCTCGCCGGTGATGGCCGGGTCGTCGCCTGTGTGTCGTCAAGCGTACTCGACCGGGCGGGCACTCCGCCGCCGAGTATCGGCCTGGGTCGACCCGGGCGCGCGGACCGGGCGGCCCGGCTGCGCGGCTAGGCTGCCCGGGTGATCCGGATCGAGTTGGACGAGCCCACGCTGACCCGTACCCGGATCGCCACCAGCCCGCTCTGGGAGGCCAAGTGCAGCCTCTACCTCCTGCAGCGCTACCGGGACGAGGCGCCCTGGCCATACACCGGCTGGGCCCGGCACGCCTGGCGGGTGCTCGCCGGGCAGCCCGCGACGGCGCCAACACGTCTCTACACCCGGACCGGCCCGTGGTACCCCGACTTCCTCGGTCCGGTGCCGCCCGGCGCCAGCCCGACCATCGAGGAGGAGCTGGCCGCGCTACGGGCCACCCCGGCCGAGGTGATCGCCGAGCAGGTGCCCCGCTACCACGACCCCGACGACCTGCCGGACTGGCTGCGCCCGTTCGTCACCGACCGGCAGGCCGCGCTGGACCGGTTGGCCGAGGGCATCCAGGCGTACTGGGACGCGGCGATCGCGCCCTGGTGGCCGGCGATGCGGGCGGCGCTCGACGAGGAGGTGCTGCACCGCGCCCGGGCCCTCGCCGCCGACGGCCCGGACGCGCTCCTCGCCGACCTGCACGAGCGGGTCCGCTGGGAACGGCCGGTGCTCAGCCTGGTCAAGCCGTCGGAGCGGAGCTTCAAGGCGGTCGACCAGCGGCTGCTACTGATCCCGCTGATCTTCTCCCGGGGCGCGCTCACCCACTCCACCGACCACCCCGAGATCATCGCGGTCTCCTACCAGGCCCGGGGCGCGGTCCTGCTGGCGGACCGGCCGGCCGGCGCCGCCGCGCCGGAGACCCCGGGGCCCGACCGGCTGGCGGTGCTCGTCGGCCGGGGCCGGGCCCAGGTGCTGCGGGCGCTGACCCGGCCGGCCACCACCGCCGGGCTGGCCGCCACCCTCGGCCTGGCGCCGAGCACCGTCTCCGAGCACCTCGCCGCACTGCTCACCGCCGGGGTGGCGCACCGCCGCCGGGTGGGCCGCCGGGTCCTGTACGGCCTGGAACCGGCCGGCCTGGCCCTGGTCACCCTGATCGGCGCGGACCCGGCCACCGCGTCCGCCTGAGGATTCGGCGGCTGCCGAATTCGTTTCGCCGGACCGCCCGCCGTCCCTAGATTCGCCGCCATGAGCGAGTACGCGATCGAGGCGGCCGGGCTGCGCCGCACCTACCGCAGCCGAACGGGATGGTTCCGACCCCAGCGCCGGGAGGTGGAGGCGGTCCGCGGCGTCGACCTGACGGTCGGCAACGGGGAGCTGTTCGGCCTGCTCGGACCGAACGGCGCCGGCAAGACCACGACCATCAAGCTGCTGAACACGCTGCTCATCCCCACCGCCGGCACCGCCCGGGTCGGCGGCCACGACGTGGTCACCGAGACCCGGGAGGTACGCCGGCGGATCGGGTACGTCTTCGGCGGCGACCGGGGCCTGTACGACCGGCTCTCCGCCCTGGACAACCTGCGCTACTTCGCCGAGCTGTACGGGGTGCCGGGGCGGGAGCAGAAGCGCCGCATAGCCGAGCTGCTGGCGCTGGTCCACCTCGACGGCCGGGAGCACGAACGGGTGGAGGGCTACTCCCGGGGCATGCGGCAACGGCTGCACATCGCCCGGGGCCTGCTGCACCGGCCGAAGGTGCTCTTCCTCGACGAACCGTCCATCGGGGTGGACCCGGTGGCCGCGCGGGAGCTGCGGCAGACCGTCGCCGACCTGGCCGCCACCGGCACCACCGTGCTGCTGACCACGCACTACATGGCCGAGGCAGACGAGCTGTGCGACCGGATCGCGGTGATCGCCGACGGCGCCATCCAGGCCCTCGGCACGCCGGCCGAGCTGCGGCGGCACGCCGACGGCCGGCAGGTGCTGGAGGTCGAGGCCTACGGGGTGACCGACGCCCAGCTCGCCGCCATCCACGCCCTACCCGGGGTACGCGAGGCGAGTGTGACGGTCACCGGCGCGGCGCAGGTGCTGACCGTGCAGTCCGACGCGGGGGTGGACGTGCAGGCCGACGTGCTGCGCGAGCTGGACGGCGTACGGCTGGGGCGGGTCGCCGCCCGCCAGCCCACCCTCGAGGACGCGTACGTGGCGATCGTCAACCGGGTCGACACCCCGGCCCGCCCGGTCGAGGCGGTGGCCGCGTGAGTCAGCTCCGCATGATCGGAGTGGGGGCGCTGCTGCACACCAAGCAGCTCAGCCGCTCCCCGTTCGAGATCGCCACCGCGCTGATCGTGCCGGTGGTGCAGGCGACCCTGGCGGTGTACCTCTTCCGGGCCGGCGGCGAACCGGGCCGGCTGCTGGAGGCCGCGGTCGGCGCCGGGCTGATGGGGGTCTGGTCGTCGGTGCTCTTCGGGTCCGGCGGCGCCATTCAGAACCAACGCTGGCAGGGCACCCTGGAGATGCTCATGCTCGCGCCCCGCCCGCCCGCCCTGGTGATCTTCCCGATCACCCTGTCCACCGCGGTCACCGGCACCTACGCCATGCTCGCCACCCTGCTCTGGGGCCGGCTGCTCTACGGCGTGCCGCTGACCTTCGCGCACCCGCTGCTCTTCCTGGTCGCGGCCCCCGGCTGCGTGCTCGGCCTGGGCATGTTCGGCCTGCTGCTCGCCAGCACGTTCGTGCTGATGCGCAACGCCAACGCGCTGGCCAACACGCTGGAGTACCCGATCTGGCTGGTCTCCGGGATGCTGGTGCCGCTCACGGCGCTGCCCGGCTGGACCGGCCCGATCGCCGCCGCGCTGCCCACCACGTGGGGCGCGCGGGCCGTGCACGAGGCGGCCGGCGGCGGCCCGGTCTGGCCGTCCCTGGGGATCTGCCTGGCGATCAGCCTCGGTTGCCTGGCCGCCGGCGCCCTGATGATGACCCACGTCGAGCGACGGGCCCGCGCCGCGGCGACCCTCGCGCTGGCCTGAGGAGGACGACGATGCCACTCTTCCGGCTGATCGGCACCGGCGGCGTGATCGCCTACCGGGCCCTGTTCAACTGGACCACCCCGGCGATGTTCATCGGCTCGCTGCTGGTGGGGCCGATCTTCCAGCTGCTCTTCTTCGCATACCTGGGCCGGCAGCTCGGGGTCGCCGACGACCGCTTCTACATCGTCGGCAACGCGGTGCTCGCCGCCTCGCTCTCCTGCGTCTTCGGCGGCACCATGGCGGTCGCCAACGAGCGGCGCTTCGGCACCCTCGGGCACGTGCTGCTCTCCCCGCGCAGCCGCACCGCCGTCTTCCTCGGCCGGGTCCTCCCGTACGCCGGGAACGGGCTGCTCATCGCGGCGAGCACGCTGACCGTCGGCGCGCTCCTGCTCGGTCTGCGGGTGCCGCCGGAGGCCCTGCCGGCGCTGCTGGCCACGCTGGGGGTGGCGGCACTGTCCTGCGGTTTCTTCGGCCTCACCCTCGGCGCGCTGGGGCTGCGGTTCCGGGACGTCTGGGTGGTCTCCAACGTCTCCGTGGCGCTGCTGCTCCTGCTCACCGGCGTGAACGTGCCAGCCGCCGGGCTGCCCGGTTGGATGCGCGTGGTGGGCGAGGGCCTGCCGATCACCCACGCCGCCCGGGCCGCCCGCCAACTGGTGGCCGGCGAGGGCCTGGCGGCGGCCGCGCCGGCACTCGCCGCCGAGGCCGCCGTCGGACTCGGGTACGCGGTCCTGGCCGCGGTTCTCCTCAAGGTCTTCGAGGCCGAGTCCCGCCGCCGCGCCTCCCTCGACACCCTCTGACTGACCGACCCACCCCGCCGGCCCGCCGGTTGATCATGAGGTTAGCGGCACCATCGGAGATCCACATCGCCGTCAACTTCATGATCGACCGGGCGGCGAGGCGGGGTGGGGGTCAGGGGGGGAGCGGGGAGGGTGGTGGTCCAGAGGGAGGCGCCGGTGCGGTCGCGGAGGTGGATGGTCAGGTCGCCTGATTCGCCGTCGATCGACGCCTCACCGATCACGTCGCCGCTCTGCACGCCGTGGGTGAGCAGTGGCCGCCCGGCCGGCCGCCAGGCGAGCGCGCCGGGCGCGCCGAGCAGCGCCCGCCGGCGACGCCGGCCCCGGCGACCACGCCGGCGCGGAGCAGCGTACGTCGGTCGAATTGCGTCATGGATCCTCCCGGTTCAGAAGTCACCAGGCTGGTTTACCGACACCGAACATGACCGGGGGCGCCGACCGAGGTGGCCGGCCCGTCAACGACGGCTGTCGAAACCCGTCACCGCTCCTCCATGACCACCGTCACATCGCCGCACCGTCACACCGCCTCGGGCCCAGATCCGTCCTGTTGGCGTAACGACGAGATGAAGGAGGCGGCGATGAGCCGGATGGACATGACGGCGGTGGCGCCGGAGGCGTACCGGGCGGTGTACGGCCTGGAGAAGTACGTCCAGACGAACGTGGACCACACCGTGCTGGAGCTGGTCAAGCTGCGGGCGTCGATGTTGAACGGCTGCTCGTTCTGCGTGGACATGCACAGCCGGGACGCGCTCAAGGCGGGCGAGTCCAGCCGGCGGCTGTTCGCCGTGGCGGCGTGGCGGGAGGCGCCCTTCTTCGACGAGCGGGAGCGGGCCGCGCTGGCGCTGACCGACGCGGTGACCCGGCTCGGCGAGCACGGCGTGCCGGACGACGTGTGGGACGCCGCCGCGAAGGTCTGGTCGGAGAAGGAACTGGCCGATCTGCTGATCGCGATCGCCACGATCAACGTGTGGAACCGGATCTCGGTGAGCACCCGCACCGAGCCGCCGGCGCAGGTGTGACCCCTCGGCGGCGACGCAGGCGGCCGGTGCGCTCACCGCGCACCGGCCGACTGAGCACACGCCACGGCCCCGGCCCGCATGCGCGGAACCGGGGCCGTCGGAAGCCGGGTCAGCCCAGCTCGGGGAACCAGAGAGCGATCTCGCGCTTGGCGCTGTCCACCGAGTCGGAGGCGTGCACCAGGTTCTCCCGGTTGGAGAGGGAGAAGTCGCCGCGGATGGTGCCGGCCGCGGCCTTGCGGCCGTCGGTGCTGCCGATCATCCCGCGCACCACCTCGATCACCTGGTCGCCGGAGAGCACCAGGGCGACCAGCGGACCGCCGGTCATGAACGCCTTCAGCGGTGGGTAGAACGGCTTGTCCACGTGCTCGGCGTAGTGCTGGTCGGCGAAGTCGCCGTCCATGGTCCGGGTCACCAGCGCGTCGATCCGCAGGCCCTTGCGCTCGAAACGGGCGAGGATCTCCCCCACCAGCCCGCGGCGGACCGCGTCGGGCTTGATCAGTACGAGCGTCCGCTCGTCCGGGCTGCTGCTGGACACGCTGGTTTCCTCCTGTGCGCGGAACCGGGTCGGGCTGGGTACGGTCAGCGTAGCGACCCGGTCCCGGCGCCAGCGCGGCGGCTGCTCCTTCCCTGGGTCGCCGCGGCGGCCTAGCCTGGCCCTGGAACCCCTGGGAGGTCCACTGTGGCGAATGGCGGGAACCGACCCATCGCGCCGGTGCGCAAGCTGATCGGCGTCGTGCTGGGCACCGTGGCCACGTTCGTGATCCTGTTCGGGCTGGGCATGACGAGCTGGGCGATCGTGGCGCTCGGCGTCGCCCTGCTGGTGCTGGCGATCGCCCTCGCCACGGTCCGCGGCGGCGGCCGCACCTGGGTGGTCGGGCTGGGTCACGTGCACAGCGCCTCCGAGCCGCCCACCCAGTACGCCTTCGGCCGCTGCGAGCTGCAACTGGTGATCGACGCGCCCGGCCTGCCGCCCCGCTCCAAGAAGATCATCGAGCCGCGGGTCCCGGTCGCCAAGTGGCCGTCGCTGGGCCAGGCGCTGCCGGTCCGCGTCGCACTGGACGACCAGCGGCACGTCCGCGTCCTCTGGGACGAGGTGCCCACCCACGCCGAGACCGCCGCCGCGGTCGCCGACCTCCCGCCCGAGTACGCCGACCCGGACCCGGTCGACGAGGTGCTGGTCGGGCAGGAGGCCCCGCCGTGGGCCGACCGGGCCCCGGAGGACGACTTCCGCGACGACTTCCCGCCCGCGCCGGAGCCGCTCCTCGACGACCTCACCGTGCTGCCGGAGGAGCGCGAGCCGGTGGTGCTGCACCAGCGCCCCGGCGGCGGGGTCGTGCTGGAGGGGCAGCTGGTCGAGCCGACCACGGGCGGCCCGCTCCCCCGCCGGGCCCCGGCGCCCCGGCCACCCGCCGAGGAGCGGTTCGAGACCGTCGCGGTGGACCCGATCGACGTCCCGCTGGACGAGCCGGCCGGCGAGGCGCCGCCCACCCCGGAGGAGCTCGACGAGGCCATCTTCGGCCCGGCCGGCGACGAGGAGCCGGCCGAGGTGGCGAGCCCGATCAGCGGGGTCGGCATCACCCTGCTCGTCACCGACCTGGACCGGTCCCTGGACTTCTACGAGGATCTCGGCTTCACCGAGCTGGACCGGGGCGAGGGGAACGCCGTCCTCGCCTCCGGGCCGACCCGCCTGGTGCTGCGCCGGGTGACCGGGGCCGCCCCGATCAGCCGCCGGCTGGTCCACGTCAACCTGGAGGTCGACGACATCCAGGCGGCGTACGAGCGGCTGCGCGGGTCGGGCGTCCGGTTCACGTACGCCCCACGGGTGGTCAACCGGGGCACCAAGCTGGAGGTGTGGGCGGCCGCCTTCCGCGACCCGGACGGGCACGGCGTCGCGCTCACCCAGTGGCGCACCCTCGCCGACGCCTGAGCCCCGCCCGCAGCCGGGGCGGCCGCTCAGCCGAGGATGACCCGCCGCACGTGCAGCGCGTACGCCCACACCAGGGCGAAGATGACGCCGAGCGCGAACAGCGACCAGTGCAGCAGCCCGGAGAGCAGCAGCAGGCCCTGGAGGACCGTGCCGGCGGGCCAGGCCCACGCCCGCTTCATCTGACCCGCCAGCAGCACGCAGGCGACCGCCAGCGCGACGATCGCGGCGATGGCCGCGCCGCTCAGGTCGCCGCCGACCACCCGGATCGGCTGGATGGCCAGCAGCAGCACCAGCGCCTCCAGCGCGAGCGTGCCGGCCCCGAGGCCACGGACCGCCTTGTCGGGGTTGCGCAGCCCGGAGCGCCGCTGCTCCCCGCCCTCGGTCGGAGCGCCCTTGGTCGGGACGCCCTCTGTCGGGGCGCCCTCGCCGGGGCGCTCGTCGACCGGGCCGGTCATCGCTTGAGCAGCCGGCGGGCGTCGGCCACGGTCACCACCGATCCGGTGATCAGCACACCCACCCCGGCCAGCTCGCCCGGCACGTCGGACTCGGCCTCGGCGACGGCCGCCTCGATGGCGTCCGGCATCTCCTCGGCCACCTGCACCCGGTCCGGCCCGAAGACCTCCCGGGCCAGCGCGGCCAGCTCGTCGACGGGCATCGCCCGGGGCGAGCTGTTCTCGGCGACCACGATCGAGTCGAGCACCGGCTCCAGCAGCTCCAGCAGGCTGGCCGCGTCCTTGTCGCCGAGCACGGCCAGCACGCCGACCAGCTTGCTGAACGCGAACTCCTCCTGGAGCGCGGTGACGGTGGCGGCCATCCCGTGCGGGTTGTGCGCGCCGTCGAGCAGGACCGTCGGGGCGGTACGCACCTTCTCCAGCCGCCCCGGCGAGCTGGTCGCGGCGAAGCCCTCCCGGACCGCCTCGATGTCGAGCTGCCGCCGCGCGCCCGCGCCGAGGAACGCCTCCACCGCGGCCAGCGCCACGGCGGCGTTCTGGGCCTGGTGGGCGCCGTGCAGCGGGATGAAGATCTCCTCGTACACCCCGCCGAGGCCCTGGATGGTGAGCACCTGGCCGCCGACGGCGACCGCGCGGCGCAGCACGCCGAACTCGGCGCCCTCCCGGGCGACGGTGGCGCCCACCTCGGCGCAGCGTTCCAGGATCGGCCGGGCGGCCTCCTCCTCCTGGGCCGCCGCGATCACGGTGGCGCCGGAGTGGATGATGCCCGCCTTGTGCAGCGCGATGTCCTCGATGGTGTCGCCGAGCCACTCGGTGTGGTCCAGCCCGATCGGGGTGATCACGGCGACCCCGGCCTGGATGACGTTGGTGGCGTCCTCGGCGCCGCCGAGCCCCACCTCCACCACGGCGACGTCCACCGGGGCGTCGGCGAAGGTGGCGAAGGCCAGCGCGGTGGTGAGGTCGAAGTAGGTCAGCGGCTCGGCCGAGCGCTGGTCGATCAGCTCCGCCAGCGGCGCCACCTCGCGGTACATGGCCACGAAGCGGTCCTCGCTGACCGGCTCGCCGTCCAGGCTGATCCGCTCCCGCACGGTCTCCAGGTGCGGGCTGGTGTAACGGCCGGTGTGCAGCCCGAACGCCCGCAGCACCGAGTCGATCATCCGGGCCGTCGAGGTCTTGCCGTTGGTGCCGGTCAGGTGGATCGACGGGTACGCCCGCTGCGGGCTGCCGAGCAGGTCGAGCAGGCTCTCGATCTTCTCCAGCTCGAAGTGCATGCGGGTGAAGCCGCGCGCGTTGAGCGCGGCCTCCACCTCGGCGAATTCGGTGCGGTCGGTCACGCGGACAACCCCTCCAGGGCGGCGTTGATCCGGACCAGATCCGCCTCGGCCACCGCCAGCCGCTCGCGGATCTTGGCGACCACCGGCTCGGGCGCCTTGCCGACGAACGCCGGATTGTCCAGCTTCGCCCGCGCCTGCGCGGCCTCCTTCTCGGCGGCCGCGCGGTCCTTGGTCAGTCGGGCCCGCTCGGCGGCCACGTCGATCGAACCCCGGGTGTCGAGCGCGACGCTGACCTCGCCCGGCATGGCGAGGGTGGCGCTGGCCTGGAAGTCGTTGCCGGGCGCGTCGAGCCGGACCAGCGAGCGGACCAGCGGCTCGTGCGCCGCGATGCCGGCGCCGGCCAGGCCGTCGAGCCGGGCCGTCACCCGCTGCGTCGGGCGCAGCCCCTGGTCGGAACGGAACCGCCGGATCTCGGTCACCACCCGCTGGAGGGTGCCGACCTCGACCTCCGCGGCGTCGTCCACGAGGGTACGGTCCGCCGCCGGCCAGGCGGCGGTCATCACCGTCTCGCCGCCGGTCAGCGCGGTCCACAGCTCGTCGGTGACGAACGGGATCACCGGGTGCAGCAGCCGCAGCAGCTGGTCCAGCACGTGCCCGAGCACCCGGCGGGTGGCGTCGGCGGCCGGCCCGCCCTCAGCGAGCACCGGCTTGCTCAGCTCCACGTACCAGTCGCAGACGTCGTCCCAGGCGAAGTGGTAGAGCAGGTCGCAGACCTTGGCAAACTCGTACGCCTCGAACTGCTCGTCCACCTCGGCGGTGATGTGCGCCAGCCGGGAGAGGATCCACCGGTCGACCGTCGACAGCTCGGCCACGGCGGGCAGCGGCCCGTCGGTGTGCGCGCCGTTCAGCAGCGCGAACCGGGTGGCGTTCCAGAGCTTGTTGCAGAAGTTGCGGGAGCCCTGGCACCACTCCTCGCTGACCGGCACGTCCTGACCGGGGTTGGCGCCCCGGGCCAGGGTGAACCGGGTGGCGTCGGCGCCGAACCGGTCGATCCAGTCCAGCGGGTCCACCACGTTGCCGAACGACTTCGACATCTTCTTGCCGTGCTCGTCGCGGACCATGCCGTGCAGGGCGACCACGTCGAACGGCTGCACGCCGTCCATGGCGTAGAGGCCGAACATCATCATCCGGGCGACCCAGAAGAAGAGGATGTCGTAGCCGGTGACCAGCACGCTGGTGGGGTAGAACTTCGCCAGGTCCGGGGTGCGCTCCGGCCAGCCGAGGGTGGAGAACGGCCAGAGGCCGCTGGAGAACCAGGTGTCCAGGACGTCCTCGTCCTGCCGCCAGCCGTCGCCGGTCGGCGGCTCCTCGCCGGGTCCGACGCAGACGATCTCGCCGTTCGGGCCGTACCAGACCGGGATGCGGTGGCCCCACCAGAGCTGGCGGGAGATGCACCAGTCGTGCATGTTGTCGACCCAGACGAAGTAGCGCTTGGCCAGCTCGGCCGGCTCGATCTTCACCCGGCCGTCGCGCACCGCGTCGCCGGCGGCCTTGGCCAGCGGGGCGGTGTTGACGAACCACTGCAGCGACAGCCGCGGCTCGACGGTGGTCTTGCAACGGGAGCAGTGCCCCACGGCGTGCACGTACGGCCGCTTCTCGGCGACGATCAGGCCCTGCTCGCGCAGCGCCGCCACGATCGCCGGGCGGGCTTCGTACCGGTCGAGGCCCTGGAACGGGCCCGGCGCGGTGATGATGCCGCGCTCGTCCATGATCGCCAGCGCCGGCAGGTCGTGCCGCTGGCCGATCTCGAAGTCGTTCGGGTCGTGCGCCGGCGTCACCTTCACCATGCCGGTGCCGAAGCTCGGGTCGACGTGCTCGTCGCCGACGATCGGGATCCGCCGGTCGGTGAGCGGCAGGGACACCTCGGTGCCGATCAGGTGCCGGTAGCGCTCGTCGTCGGGGTGCACCGCGACCGCGGTGTCGCCGAGCATGGTCTCGGCCCGGGTGGTGGCCACCACGACGTCGTCGCTGTAGCGGATCGAGATCAGCTCACCCTCGTCGTCGGTGTGCTCGACCTCGATGTCGGAGAGCGCGGTGAGGCAGCGCGGGCACCAGTTGATGATCCGGTTCGCTCGATAGATGAGGCCGTCGTCGAAGAGCTTCTTGAACATGGTCTGGACGGCCCGGGACAGGCCCTCGTCCATGGTGAAGCGCTCGCGGTCCCAGTCGACCGCGTCGCCGAGGCGACGCATCTGACCCAGGATGGCGCCGCCGGACTCGGCCTTCCACTGCCAGACCCGCTCGACGAACTTCTCCCGGCCCAGGTCGTGCCGGGACAGCCCCTCGCCGGCGAGCTGCCGCTCGACCAGGTTCTGGGTGGCGATGCCGGCGTGGTCCATGCCGGGCAGCCAGAGCGCCTCGTAGCCCTGCATCCGCTTACGCCGGTTCAGCGCGTCCATCAGGGTGTGCTCGAACGCGTGCCCCATGTGCAGCGAGCCGGTGACGTTCGGCGGCGGGATGACGATGGTGAAGGGCGGCTTGTCGCTCTCCGCCGACGCCCGGAAGTGGCCGGCGGCTACCCACTGCTCGTACCGTCGCTGCTCTACCTCGCCGGGCTGGTACTGGCCGGCAAGGGTCGGGGCGTCGGGGCGTCGGGCATCCAGTCTCTCGGTCACCCTGAAAGTCTACGGAGCGCTTTCGGAGACCCGGCGTGCGCCACCTGTTAGTTCGCGTACGGTGGCGGACATGTCCGACGCGCACCTCACCGAGCGGCCGGTCGACGGCGGTCCCGAGCCGGTCGACCTGACCGATGAGCCGATCCGGCTGAGCCGCCGCGACCCGGCGCTGGAGCCCGAGCGACGCCCCGCCTCCCGGCGGCGGAAGATCGCGCTGGCGACCGCGCTCGTGGTCGGGCTGGCCGGTGCCGGGGCACTCGGCCTCGGTGGCTGGCGGGTGCTGGCGGAGAAGGACACCGAGCTGAGCACGCCGGCCACGGTGGCCGGGCTCACCCGGGACGACAGCGAACGGGCCCGCAGCACGGCCGACTACCTGCGCGACGGGTTCGCCGCCGACATCGAGCTGGACCGCAGCTTCGGCACGGTCTACACCGACCCGGCGGACGCCAAGCGGTCGGTGCTCCTCTTCGGCGGCACCACCCTGCTGTGGCAGCCGGAGCGCGACCTGGACAGCCTCTTCGGGTTGATGGCCGACGAGACCGGCAAGGTCACCGGGGTGCGCGAGGTGGACGCCGGCGGCCTGGGCGGCGTGATGAAGTGCGGTACGACGAGCGGCGACGGCGGGGACTTCGCGGTCTGCGGGTGGGCCGACCACGGCAGTGTGGTGATGGCGATGTTCCCGGGCCGGTCCGTGAACGATTCCGCAGCACTGTTCCGCCAGCTCCGCGAGGGCATCCAGCACCGCTGAATGGTTGCGGCGCCCCCTCCGGGCGCCGCATCAAAGCCTGGAAAACGCAGTCAGGGCCACCCCGAAGGGTGGCCCTGACTGGAAAGGTTGTCCGGCGGTGTCCTACTCTCCCACACCCTCCCGAGTGCAGTACCATC
>NZ_JBEZZJ010000019.1:0-72207 GCF_040639095.1 Micromonospora sp. NPDC023966
CAGCCGAGGCGCCAGGTGGACAAAGAGTCAGACCAGCGCCGGGAGCACGACGATCATGGCCGACCGGGCGGGACGAAGCATCTCACCGTGGACAACCACCTGATCAGGGCCCGACCTGCTAGGCACCGCCGGACCTACGCCCTGACCTGCGGCGGAACCTGATCCGAAGGTCACCCGATGAGGCGGTTCCGGACGCGCACCGACTGGGTATGAACTTGATCAACCGAGAGAAAGGGAGCGACGATGCTTCTCCGAGACGTCTGCGAGGCCCGCCGATGAGCGCCGTGGCGAACCCCGCGACCGTGGCCGAGTGCCTCCGGGTCGGCGCCGGGTTCTCCCAGGGCGACCGGAACTGGATCGCGGAGCAGTTCGCGACCCTCGACGCCCGGCTCGCCGGGTTCCACGCCGACGCCACCGAGCTGGAGGTGTCGGTCAAGGACCGGAACGCCCGGGGCCAGAAGGTCACGCTGGAGTGCTGGGTCGCGGGCCGGCAGAAGATCGTCACCACCTCCACCGAGGAGGACCTGCACGCCGCGCTCAACGACGTCCGGGACGACCTGCGCCGCCGGCTCAACGACGCGAAGACCCGGCAGGAGCCGCGCCACAACAAGCACCTGCGCGAGACCGACCAGCCGGAGGGCATCCCCGCGCAGGCCGCCGAGCGCGCCGACGCCGAGACTGTCTGAGGCCGCCCCGCCCCCGCCCGTGCCCGGTGCCGGCGCGACGGGGGCGGGGGGCTACCGCCGGGTAGCGTGGCGGCGTACCGTCGCGGTCGTGGAACCGGACGTGCTGGGACCGCCGTACGAGCGGCAGACGATCGACCTGGGCACCGACGACGAGGGACCGGTCGTCGCGACCCTGGTCCGCCGGCGGGCGGAGCGCCCCACCGGCCGGGCCGTCCTCTATGTGCACGGCTTCGTCGACTACTTCTTCCAGACCCACGTCGCCGACTTCTTCGCCGAGCGCGGCTGGGACTTCTACGCCCTCGACCTGCGCAAGTACGGCCGCAGCCTGCAACCGCACCAGACCCCGAACTTCTGCCGCGACCTGAGCGACTACTTCCCTGAGCTGGACGCCGCCGCGAAGATCATCCGCGAGGACGAGGGGCACGACACCCTGCTCGCCATGGGCCACTCCACCGGCGGCCTGATCATCTCGCTCTGGGCGCACGCCCGCCGCGAGGCCGGCCTGGTCGATGGCATCTTCCTGAATAGCCCGTTCTTCGACATCAACGCGCCCTGGCTGGTCCGCCGACCCCTCGCGGCCGCCGTCTCCCGGCTGGGCCGCCGGGCGCCGCAACGCATCCTCCCGTTCGGGCTGGGCACCGTGTACGGCGAGAGCCTGCACGCCGACCACCGCGGCGAGTGGCGCTACGACCTGGCCTGGAAGCCGCTCGCCGGGTTCCCGGTGCGGGCGGGCTGGATCAACGCGATCCGCGCCGGCCAGCGTCAGCTCCGGGCCGGCCTGGACATCCCGGTGCCGGTGCTGCTGGCCTGCTCCACCCGCAGCTACCGGGGCACCAAGTGGCACGACTCCGCCACCCTCGCCGACGCGGTGCTCGACGTGGAGCACATGGTGCGCTGGGCGCCCCGGCTCGGCCGGCACGTCACCCTGGCCCGCTTCGACGGCGGGCTGCACGACCTGACCCTCTCCGGCCCCGCCGTACGCGAAAAGGTGTTCGCGGAGGTCGGACGGTGGGCGGACGGCTTCCTCGGCGTCGGACCGACCGAGCCGGAACCCGCGACGCCGGCGCCGCGGCGGCCGGCCGACGAGCCGGCCGACGAGCCGGCCGGCGCGACCGCCGAGAGCTGAGCCGGGCGGGTCAGCGGTAGCCGGCGGTCGCCGCCGCCAGGGCCGACCGGATCCGGTCGAACGTCGCGACCGGGTGACCGCCGTCGTTCGCCGGCAGCAGGAGGCCCAGGCAGCGCAACGAGAGGCCTCCGTCGGGCACCTCGACGCCGAACACCGGCGCGCCCACGTACCCCGGCGGCAGTTCGGGGGTGACCCGCACCTCGTCGCCGTCGCGCGCCACCCGCTCGATCACCGCCTCCAGCGGCCGCGACCCGTCGGCACCGACGCCGAGCGCCAGCACGAACGCCGAGCCGGGCTCCGCGCCCACCCGGGCGACCGCGTCGGCCGGCGCGGCCACGGCGTCGGTCACCTGCTGGGTACGCCAGCTCCAGCCCCGATCGTCGGCGTACCCGTGCAGCCCGCCGGTGGGCATGGCGGCCAGACCGAGCTCCGGCAGTTGCAGCCACCGGCTCGCGAAGTCGGGCAGCTCGATCGGCTCCGCAGCCCCGTCCGCCGGCTCGGTGACGCTCGGCCGCAGCCCGATCTCCCCGTACGGCGTCCGGGTGGTCGCTGCGGCGGTGAGCAGCCACTCCTGCACCACCTCGCCGTCGTCGGTCGCGCCGACCAGCTCGCTGTAGAAGAAGGCGGTGCCGAAGGTCCCGGCCGGCGCGCCGGGGCCGTCGGACCCGACGACGGGCAGGATGGCGCGGCCGAGGAGCTGGCACAGCTCGTACGCGATCTCGTTCTCGGTTTCCTGGTCGAGCAGCACGACGCCGAGGGTACGGACCGACCTGGGGCCGGTGGCCCGTGACCCGGTTATCGGGGTGCCCGCGGGAGCCGGGCCGTGGGACCCTGAGCAGCGACGTGGCCGCGCCCACCCGTTCCCCCGGCGAGGCCCGGGTCGGCGGTACCCTCTTGGCGCGACATCGTCGACGCGCGCCCGTAGCTCAGCGGATAGAGCAGGGGACTTCTAATCCCAAGGCCGCAGGTTCGAATCCTGCCGGGCGCACCACCGTCACCGCAGGTCAGCAGCTTTCCGCTCCCGGTCGACGATCACCACGCGCCTCCGTACAGCCAAGTCACCCGAAGAGGTGCTTCGCGGGCCTCGTCCACGGCAGCCCGCTCGATCTCCGGCAGGACGTGGGCGTAGGAGCGCCGGCAGGACGGCCCGGACCTGCCCCGCAGCACGCACCCCTGGCTTCCGGAGCGACGTCACGTGACGAGCACGGCGGTGAGCATCGAGAGATACGACTCATGGGCGAGACGCAGGCTGTCAAGGTCGGCCGTCTCGAACCACGCCACAGCGTCGTGCTCGTCCGGCGCGGCGTTGACGGGTGTTCCGGTCCACCTGTCGACCAACCAGATCTGCATGTCGAACGTCGCGGTCCGGATCTCATGCATCGGCGGGCTGGACGGCTCCGATGCCGTGATTCCCAACTCCTCCCGAAGCTCGCGGACAAGGCTCTCTTTCGGATCCTCCCCCTCCTCAACATGACCGCCCGGCAGGTCCCACACGTCGGGATACCAACGGCGTCCGGCGCTTCGATGACACAGCAACACCCGATCGCCGTCGCGAAGAACCGCCGTCACAATCCGGACCCGACCGGAGTCGTCAGCGGAGATCGTCATCGGCACATCCTGACCCATGCCAGCCTCCCCGGACGGTCTACGACTGCCCGACGAGGAGATCCGTTGTTCCGAACGGTGTGGCCCACCGCGTGAGTCGCTAGAACGTTGGCGTTAACTTGCCACCATGCGCGCAGAGGTCCGGCAGGTGCGTTTCCCGGACGTGGAATCAGGGGAGCCCTTCGATCCTTCGAACACCTTCCAGCTGGTGGAGGTGTACGTCGGGGCCGTTGGGGAGGCAGGCGAGGAGCAGTACCAGGTGACTGCCTGCACGCCTGCCGCCCTGGCGGACCTACTGCGGCGGCAGCCCTTCCTGGTAGGGCGCCATTGGCTGTTCGTAGAAGAGTTCTCAACCGCAGCTGTTGAGGCGGCGCTACGCAAGCTGATCGGGAACGTCGAGGCGGCCAGCCGGGCTGAGTTTGTAGAGAAGGTCGGTCGACTCGGGCTGTGGGAGTTCGAGGACAACAAGAGCTAGGACGAACTCCCGCTCGTCCTGTCGCTGTACAGCCATTCGTACAGCCAAGCCCGTCCGCTGACGCCGACGCTGCCCGACAACCACGGACGGGCTGACCAGGAGCAAACCACCCGGCCAGCCATCCGCGATCTTCTTCTGATCCCAAGGCCGCAGGTTCGAATCCTGCCGGGCGCACCACCGTCACCCCAGGTCAGCGGCTTTACCGCGCCCGTTTGAAGTACAACAGACGGCCTGCGGCACGCCAGGACGGCCTGTCGAGGCTTGATCGTGGCGGGACAGCGCAGCGGCGTCGAGCCCGGCACACTCCATGCTGTGAGGACGCCGGCATCGGGAAGCTGCGTCAGCCGCCTTCTCTGCATCGGCGCCGTGCTGACCCTGGTGGTTAGGCCTGTGACCTGGGTGCTGACCTTCGGGTTCATCGGCCCGTTGTTCGGGTTCTTCGACTACCTGGCGTGGGATGCCTCGCGGGGTACCAGCCAGCGGCCGGTCATCATCGTCGAGTGGGCGGCCCCGGCCGTCGCCGTCGTGGTGGCGCTCAAGGTGGCCCAGCTCCTCAGGCAAGGATCGGCGAGGGCCGCGAGGATCGTCCCGGCCCTGGGCCTCGTCTTCCTGGTGGCGGCGGCGATCTATCTCGTCAGCCTCGTGGTACTGGCCATGGTCTTGGTGGCGGATATTGGCACCATCGACGGGCTGACCGGGCTTGCGGTGACGGCCGTCGTGGCAGCTGTGCATCTCTACCTGCTGCGCCTGTCCTTGCGGATCTGGCGGTCCCGCCCCATCCTGGCGCGTGCTGCTGAGCAGTCCGGCGGGCACCCCGAGCCAGCGGACCGAGCACCCCGATGAGCAGAGTGCCCACGTACGGCCGGTGGACGGTCGGTTCGGTCCCCCAAGACGACCGATGAGTTCCGCCTCGCCGCGTCGTCGGCATGTTGGGAACCTCCCCTCCGCATCTGTGGGAGGTTCGAGACGAGATGACGAGGAGGTTGCACACGGTGGACCAGGAGAACGTGAGCGCCACCCTGACTGTCGCCGCGCCTGCCGCAAAGGTGTTCGCGGTGCTGGCAGACCCGACGACTCACTCCGCGATCGATGGCACCGGCTGGGTTCAGGAATCTGTCGACCGGGCTCCGCTGACCGAGGTCGGGCAGATCTTCCGGATGGACATGTATCACGCCAACCATCCGGATGGGGACTACCAGGTGGTCAACAAGGTCCAGGTGCTCGACCCGCCGCGCGCCATCGGCTGGCTGACCGGGGAGGAGAAGGGCGACGGTCGCCTGGAGTTCGGCGGCTGGATCTGGCGTTATGAGCTTGCGCCGCTCGGTCCGTCGGAGACCGAGGTGACGCTCACCTACGACTGGTCGGCGGTGCCGCAGTTCATTCGGGAATACCTCCAATTCCCGCCGTTCGGGCCCGAGCATCTCGCCAACTCGCTGCACCACCTGGCCGAGCTTGCCGCACCGGCGTCGCTTGAAGACCCGGCCTAGCGCGCAGCCGTACAGCCATTCGTACAGCCAGTACCGCTGGCCAGGACCGACGCGATCCGACTACGGCAGACGGCTTGAGCGGACAGGGTGCCGCGACCAGCCATCCGTGATCTTCCTTTTCATCCGGTTGGGGTGGTCGATGCCACAGGAGTGATACTCCCCAGTGGAGACACGACCACCTCCAGGAACCCGCGCCCCTCAGACGTTGACGAAGCTCGGCGCGCCCGTGCTGTCGTAGGTCAGCATGGTCACCCCGGTGCCGGAGGTGCGGGTGCCGGTCAGCCGCAGGCCCGCCGGGGGCACGCCGTCGGCGAAGAGTCGCTGCCCGCGCCCCAGCACGACCGGAAAGACCAGCAGCTGGTACGTGTCGATGAGCCCTTCCCGCATCAGCGACCGGGCGAGCGCGCCGCTGCCGTGCACCTGGAGTTCGCCGCCGGGGCGGTTCTTGAGTTCGGTGACCGCGGCGGCCAGGTCGCCGCCGAGGCGGTGCGAACCCGACCAGTTCAGCTCGTCGTCCCGGTTGGTGGCGACGTACTTCGGCAGCCGGTTGAGCGGGTTGTCCGGCCCGCCCTCGGCCGGGTCGGTCACGTGCGGCCAGTAGGCGGCCATGATGTCGTAGGTGCGGCGGCCTAGCAGCAGGGCCTCGGCCCGCTCCAAGGTCTCACCCATCCACCCGCCGACCGTCTCGTCGAAGTGCGGCGGCAGCCAGCCGCCCAGGTCGAACCCGCCGGAGCGGTCCTCCTCCACGCCGCCCGGGGCCTGCATGACGCCGTCGAGGGTCAGGAACGTGGTGATGGTGAGTCGCATGATGGTGCCTCCTTCGTGGCCGGCCCCGCGCCGGCTTCCACCCTGTCGACGGCCGAGGAGCAACCGATTCGACAGCCCGGCCGGACCCAGGGTGTGACCTAGACCACACCCTCCGGTTCGCCGGAGCGGGGCGGCACCACGCGCTCCCCGTACACCCTGATCTCGGCGCGGAACCGGTGCGCGGCGGGATGCCAGATCTCGTCGAACGGCCCCATCACGTCACCGCCGACGCCCCGGCGCCGCACCCGCGACCCCAGCCAGGCCAGGAGCGCGAGGACCCCGGCGAGACAGCCGACGACCAGCAGAACCGCCCCGAACACCGCCACGCGTCGACCCTACCCAGGCTTGCGGGCGAACAGGTACGCCGACGGGCGGCGCCGCCCCTGCTCCGGCGCCGCCCACATGCTCGCGGTGACCACGAGACCCGCCTCCGCGAGCAGCCCGGCGATCCCGTCGGGCCGGGCGAAGTGCACGTCGAGCGCCACCCGGTGGCCGTAGGCCTGGTCGCGGCGGACGTGCTCGTCGTCGCCGCCGTGGAAGCCGAGCAGCGCGTGCCCGCCGGGGGCGAGTACCCGCTGGAACTCGGCGAACACCCGGGGCAGCAGCTCGCGCGGGGTGTGCACGATGGACCACCAGCTGAGCACCCCGCCGAGCCGCCCGTCGGGCAGGTCCAGCCCGGTCATCGAGCCGACCTCGAAGCGCAGCCCCGGGTACGCCCGGCGGGCCAGCGCGACCATCCGCGGCGACAGGTCGAGGCCGAACGCCTCGACGCCCAGGGCCGCCAGGTGGGCGGTGACGTGGCCCGGACCGCAGCCGAGGTCGGCCACCGGCCCGCCGGCGGCGCGGACCAGCTCGGCGAAGGCGCCGAGCAGTGCCCGGTCCAGCGGCAGCTCGGGCAGCTTGGCAGTGACCAGCGCGGCGTAGTCGACGGCGACGGCGTCGTACGCGGACCGGGTCTCGGTCAGGTGGGCGGTCTCGGTCACGCCCCGACCGTACCGGCGCCGACCCGCTCGTACACCGAGACGTGGCGGCGGCTGTCGGCGGTGAACGGCGTGCGGTCCCGGTCGGCGGCCGGGGCGGGGTCGACGTACGCTCCGGCCATGGTGACCGAGACGGACCTCGGCCTGAGCGACGGCCGCACTCTGCACGTCTACGACACCGGCGGGTCGGACCGTCTCGCCGTCTTCTGGCACCACGGCACGCCGAACATCGGCGCGCCGCCCGCGCCGCTGTTCGCCGCGGCCGACCGGCTCGGCCTCCGCTGGGTCTCCCACGACCGTCCCGGCTACGGCGGATCGACGCCGCTGCCGGGGCGGGACATCGCCTCCGCGGCCGCCGACGTCGCCGCGGTGGCCGACGCGCTGGGCCTCGACCGGTTCGCGATGATGGGCCACTCCGGCGGCGGTCCGCACGCCCTGGCCTGCGGGGCGCTCCTGCCCGACCGGGTGGTCGCGGTGGTGTGCGGCGCCGCCCTGGCGCCGTACGGCGCGGCCGGCCTGGACTGGTTCGCCGGCATGGTGCCCGCCGGGGTGGCGTCGCTGCGGGCGGCCGCCGCGGGACGGGCGGCCAAGGAGGCGCACGAGAACTCAGGCGCCGTGTACGACCCGGAGTTCACCCCGGCCGACCTGGCCGCGCTGCACGCCGAGTGGTCCTGGTTCGACAGTGTGGTGGGCCCGGCGACGCGGTCCGGTCCGGGCGGGCTGATCGACGACGACCTGGCCTACGTGCACCCGTGGGGCTTCGACCCCGCCCAGGTGACGCCGCCGGTGCTGCTGCTGCACGGCGAGCGGGACGGGATCGCGCCGGTGGCTCACGCCGAGTGGCTGGCCCGGCACTGTCCCGCAGCGGAGCTGCGCCGCTACCCGGATGACGGGCACATCTCGGTGCTGCGCCACGCCGGGTCGGCGCTGGAGTGGCTGCGCCGGCGCGCCGACGAGGCGTCCGCCCGGTAGGCGGAGATGAGTGAGGCGGCGGCCGGGGGGCGGCCGCCGCCTCGCCGCGCCGGATCGAGCGCGGATCGCGACCTCGCACGGAGAAACCGGGGGGCAGGTCGTCCGTGCGAGCCGCGGTACCGACGCCGGAGGGCGGAGGGGGGGTGAAGTGGCCCGCCCGGCGCCGGAGACCAACGGACTCCGTTATGGGGTGTGAACACGGACACGCTGGTCACGAGTCCTGTGCTTTCGTTCCGTCCCCTCAGCGCCGGTCCCCCGTGGGATGTCACACCGTCACCCCCGGGCGATCGCGACGACGGCGGATCGTCGCGCCACCGTCACTCGCAGATCCGCCACCCGCCGTCCTCCTTGACGAGGACGAATGCCTGCGTCACGGTGGTGCCGCTCTGCGGGGTGAAGCGCACGTCCGCCGACCCGCGGACCCGCCCGTTGCTGTTCGTGACGTTCAACCCGACGATGCGGTAGCCGGTCAGCGCGGGCTGGGCGGACTGCTGCCGGACGAAGTCCTCCCGGCTGACCCGGTCACGCACCCGCCCGCAGAGCTGGTCGTACGCGGTCGGGTAGTCGCGGGCGACCAGCGCGCCGGCGAACGTGTCCACGGTGGTCCGGGCCGGGCCGGTGGCGTCCTGCACCGCGCGGTAGAGGGCGAAGCCGCCGACGACGCCGCCCACGCAGCAGAGCGCGAGCACCACACCGACGACGGTGAGCACGACCCGGGTCGTGTTCGACTTCCTGGGCGGCACCATGGCCGGTTGGTACGTCATGGTCGCAGGGTAGGAGCGCCGCGCCAGCGGTTCGCCCGGTAAACCGGGTGACCGCCCGGGACCCCGTCGTCCACCATCGACGCATGCCGCAGCACCGACCCGCCGAGCCGGACATCCGGCGCTACTACACCGAGGTCTTCGACGAGGCCGACCGGCTCGACCGGACGCCCCAGAGACGGCTGGAGGCACGCCGCACCCGCGACCTGCTCAGCCGCTTGCTTCCCGCCCCACCAGCCGAGGTGCTGGACGTCGGCGGTGGCCCCGGCGCGTACGCGGGCTGGCTCGCCACGGCCGGGCACCGGGTGCACCTGATCGATCTGGTGCCGGCGCACGTGGCGGCGGCCCGGGCGGCACACCCGGGGATCACCGCGACTGTGGGCGATGCCCGGGAACTGCCGCTGCCCGGCGGCTCGGCCGACGCGACCCTGCTGCTCGGCCCGCTCTATCACCTGCCCGACCGGGCGGACCGGGTGGCCACGCTGCGCGAGGCGGCCCGGGTGACCCGGCCCGGCGGTCCGGTGCTCGCGGCGGTGATCAGCCGCAACGCGGCCCTGATCGACCTGACCGCGCAGGGCCTGGTGGACGAGCGCAGCCGCTCGCTGCTGCGCGAGGCGTACGCCACCGGGGTGAACGACCCCCGGACCGGCTTCACCACGGCCTACTTCCACCGCCCGGAGCAGGTCGTGGACGAATTCGTCGCGGCCGGCCTGCCGACCCCCGCGCTGTACGGGCTGGAGGGTCCGCTCTGGCCGCTGCTGAACGCGCTCGGCACCGGCCCGGCCGAGCGACTCTTCGCCGACGCGGTGGCCTGTGCCGAGGCGTTCGAACGCGACCCGGCGGTGCTCGGTGCCAGCTCCCACCTGCTCGCGGTGGCCCGCGCCTGAGCAGGTCGGAGCCGGCCCATCACCGGCCGGAATCCGGTAGAGCGACGCGCCGCGTACCGTGGGTGACCAGTTGCCTGCGAGCATGCTATTCTCCGGCGTCGATCTAGGCCGTGCGGACCCGACCGGGTCGCTGCCGGAAGGACACCTCCCCCGATGCCGGTCGTAGCCGCCACGACCCTGCCGCCGTCCCCACTGGACCGGCCGGCGGGCGGCGCGTTCACCCTGGTCTTCACCACCCTGCCGGCGCTGCTCCGGATCACCTGCGGCGTGGTCGCCGCGGTGGTCGCGCTGGCGGTGCGCACCCCGCCGGTCCGGGTGGCCCTGCTGGTCCCGGCGATCGTCGCGCTCACCGCCTGGTCCGTCTGGTACGCCGTACGCGCGCTCCGGTACGGGATCGCCGGCGCGCTGGTGGCTGGTGACGTGGCGCTGACCACCGCGACCGGGCTGGCCATCCCCTGGCTGGTCGCACCGGAGGTGCTGCCCGGCGAGGGGAGCTGGGTCGCGGTGCTCGCCAGCACCACCGTGATCAACGCGCAGGCCACCGCCCCGACCCGCTGGTCGGTCCCGGCCGGTCTGCTGGTCACCGCCGGCTACGCGGCCGGCGCCACCCTGGCCGGCAACCCGGTGGAGGCGCGGGCGCACGCCGGGACGCTGCTGGTGCAGACCGGTTGCACGGCGATGATGACCGCGGTGATGCGCCGCCGGATCGGGCACGCCGACGCCGCCTTCACGGACTTCCAGCGGCTGTCCCACGAGGCGGTGGTGGGGCGGGGCGCCCGGGAGGCCGAGCGGCGGCAGAACCGGGACCTGCACGACACCGTCCTCGCCACGCTCACCATGGTCGGGCTCGGCGCGGTGTCCGGCCGGTCCGCCGCGCTGCGCGAGCGGTGCGCGGCCGACCTGCGTGCCCTCACCGAGCTTGCCGACGCGCGCTCGGCACCGGCGGCCGGCGCGGTGGCCCTGGACGAGCGGCTGCGGACGGTCCTCGCCCGGCTGCCCGAGCTGACCGTGGCCGCGACGCTGATGCCGTGCCGGGTGCCGGCGGGTGTCGCCGCGGCGCTCGCCGACAGCGCCGCCGCCGCGCTGGCCAACGTGGTCCGGCACGCGCCGGGCGCCGCGGCCACGCTGCGCCTGGCCCGGGACGCCGGCGCCGTGGTGGTCGAGGTGGCCGACGACGGCCCCGGCTTCGACCCGGCCACCGTCCCGGCCCACCGGTACGGGCTGCGCGAGTCCATCCACGGCCGGATGGCCACGGTGGGTGGCCGCGCAGAGGTGACCTCCGCCCCTGGCGCCGGCACCCGGATCCGACTGGAGTGGCCGGGTGTCCACTGAGTCGGGAACGGCCGGGACCGGCACGGCGACCCGTCCGGCCGTACGGCAGCGGAGGCCGGAGCGCGCCGATCCGGGGGCGGCCGCGACCGCGGCGCACGCGGTGTCCGACGCCTCGGACCGGGGTGCGCGGATCGTGGCGGTGGTGATCGCGCTGGCCTGGCACCTGGCGATCGGGCTGCCGGCGCTGCTCGGTGCCTGGTCCCGGCTGGCCGCCCCGCCGGTGGTCGCCGCCGGCTGGCTGGTGACCGCGGCGATCGGCGGCGCGGCCGGCGTACGCCTGCTGGGCGGCGGGCTGCCACCCGCCCGGCGGCTGGCGGCGGCGTTGCTCGTGGTCGACGGGACGGTCTTCGCGGCGGCCGGTGAGCGGCAGCTGTTCACGACGGCCAACTGGGTGTGGGGCGGGCTGGCCTGGTTCTTCCTGGTGGTGCTCTGGCGGCGGCCACTGGGCTGGCTGCTCGCGCTGCTCGGCGCGCACGCGGCGATCGCCCTGGCCGCGGTGGTCCTGCACGACGCCACCGCCCCGGCCGACCTCAGCCGCTATGCGATGTACGTCTACGGCACCTCGTCACTGCCGGTGGCGGTCTTCGCCGGCGCGGCGGCGATCGCCGCGCTGGCCCGGGACCGGGCCGGCACCGCCGCGGCGGCCCTGGTCGTGGCGGCGGAGCGGGACGCGGCGGAACGGGCGCGGCGGGACCGGCAGGCGCGGCTCGCCCTGGTCAGCGGCACGGCGAAGGAGGTGCTGGCCGCCCTCGCGGCCGGCGACGCCGACCCGGCCGACCCGGCGGTACGCCACCGGGCCCTGCTGGCGGCGGCCCGGCTGCGCCGGCTGATCGCCGAGTCGGACGACGTGCCGGATCCGCTGCTGCACGAGCTGCGCGCCGCCGCCGACCTGGCGGAACGGAACGGCCTGCCGATCGCGCTGGTCGCGCTCGGGGCGCCGCCTGAGCTGCCGGTCGAGGTCCGCCGGCGGCTGGCCGACCCGCCGACCGCGGCGCTCGCCGGCGCCCGGGGCTGGGCCCGGCTGACCGTGGTGGCCGGCCCCGACGAGGTGGTGGTCAGCCTGGTCACGCCCGACCACGACGGGCCGGACGCGACCGGCCCGCCCGGCGGGCACGGGGACGGGCCGGTGGAACACCTGCACGAGCGGGACGGGGAGATCAGATGGACGCAGACCCGGTGGCGGAGGACGTGACCGGCGCGCAGCCGGTCGGCGTGGCGATCGTGGACGACCATCCGGTCGTGATCGACGGGGTACGCGCCTGGCTGGCCGGCGAGCCCGGGCTGCGGGTGCTGGCCACCGGGGACGACCCGGACGTGGTGCTGCGCGCCGCCCCGGACGCCGAGGTGGTCCTGCTCGACCTGCGGCTGCACGGGCGGATGGTGCTCGACAAGCTGGCCGAGCTGAGCGCCGCGGGTCGCCGGGTGGTGGTCTACTCCGAGCACACCGACCCGGAGACCATGCTGGCCGCGCTGGACGCCGGCGCGGTGGCGTTCCTGGCCAAGCACGAGGGGCGGGAGCACTGCGTGGCCACCGTGCTCGCCGCCGCGAACGACCGCCCGTACGTGCCGCCCGCGCTGGCCGGGGCGCTCGTGGGCGACCCCCGGCCGGACCGGCCGGCCCTGTCGGACAAGGAGCGCGAGGCCCTGCTGCTGTGGTTCCAGTCGATGTCGAAGGCGTCGGTGGCGCGCCGGATGCGGATCAGCGAGCACACCGTGAAGCAGTACGTGGACCGGGCGCGGATCAAGTACACCCGTGCGGGGCGGCCGGCCGCCACGAAGGCGGCGCTGCTCGCCCGGGCGATCGAGGACGGCCTCGTCCGGCCGGAAGATATCGGCATCTACCGGTCTCAGGCGTCCGCCGACCGGCCGACCCCCTAACGGCTGTCATGACAGCCGCACCCAGGTGGGCCAGGCTCGACGTATCGCAGACCGGGACCGGGAGGTCGTGACCGTGCCGGAGGACGCCGCACCCTTCTTCATCGGGCCGCACCGCTTCGACGTCGATGACGATCCCACCCGCCCCGTGCTCGATCGGCGGCACGCGCTGATCCCCGAGCCGGGCGAACACCTGCTCGGGCAGCACCGGCTGCCGGTGGCCGGTCACCTGCTCGGCCCCACCGACGACGTCCGGTCCTGGGCGCTGCCCACCCCCGCGACGGTCACGCTCACCGACCGGCGGCTGGCGTACGTCTGCACCGGCTCCGAGCTGTCCCTGGTCTCCGGGCGGGACAGCCGGACGGACGCCCGGCACCGGCGCCCGGTCCGGCTGTCCCGCCTGGTCAGCGGCCAGATCCGCTGGCAGTGGCCGTCCCGGCTGGAGCTGGCCGAGGGCCCGGGCGGCACCGGCGAGCTGCGGGTGGTCTGCGACGCGCTGCGCACCATCCGGCAGCCCGCGCTGGCGCTCGCCGGCCCGATTGGCCTGGTCACCGCGCTGGCCCGGCAGGTACGCCGCTCGGTGGCCGCGTACCGGCTGGCCCGCCCCGAGCTGGTGGACCTCTCGCCGCCGGAGCGGGACACCCTGCGGGTCCGGATGGGCCCGGCGCCCGGCCCGGCCCGGGGCGCGGTGACCCTGCCCGGTTCGCTGCCGGTCGAGTTCCTGTCCCGCGACGACTACTACCGCCCGGCGGTGGCGGAGCCCGCGGCCTGGCCCCGCCAGGACGTCCCGGCGCGGGACCGCCCCGGCTCCGCCTGCTGACGCGAGGGCTCAGCCGACCAGCCGCAGCGCGGCTGGGCGACCCCGGGAGCGCAGCCGGCGCAGCATCCGGGCGTCGGTGAAGCCGACGGCCCGGGCAGCGGCCTCCACCGTGGCGCCGTGCCCGATGAGGTGCTCGGCGCGTTCCACCCGCAGCAGTTGCTGGTAGCCGAGCGGGGTCAGCCCGGTGGCCTGGCGGAACAGCCGGCTCAGGCTGCGTTCGGCCACCCCGCAGGCGGCGGCCAGCTCCGCCAGCGGCAGCGGCTCGGCGTAGCGCGCGTCGATCAGGTCCTGCGCCCGGTGCACCGCGTCGGAGAGGTGCGACCGGTGCCGCATCATCGCGCTGGCCTGCTGCTCGTGGCCGTTGCGCCGGGCGTACACGACGAGCGTGCGGGCGATCCGGGCGGCCACCGCCGGGCCGTGCCGGGTGGCGATCAGGTGCAGCGCGACGTCGATGCCGCTGGCGATGCCGGCCGAGCTGACCACCCGGTCGTCGACCACGTAGAGCACGTCCCGGACCACCCGGGCCGCCGGGTGCCGCCGGGCCAGCTCGTCCTGCACGTCGTGGTGGGTGGTGCAGCGCCGCCCGTCGAGCAGGCCGGCCCTGGCCAGCGCGAAGGCGCCCGCGCAGACGCTCGCCACGGTGCCGCCGGCCGCGTGGTGGTCGGCCAGCCGCCGCAGCTCGTCCGGGCCGACCGGCCCCGCCGGGCCGTGCGCCGACAACCGCCACCCGGGTACGACCACGAGGTCGTCGGGGCCCAGCGCGGGCCAGTCCGGCGTGGCCCGCAACGACACTCCCTGCACGGTCGGCACCTCGGGCGTGGCGGCGACGTAGTGCAGGCGGTAGTCGTACCCGAGGTCGGCGGCGGTGGAGAAGACCTGGGCCGGCCCGGCGAGGTCCAGCAGGTGCAGCTGCGGGACCAGGAGAAACACGACGGCGCCGGGTCGGGGCGCGGCGCCGGACGCGCCGAGCTGGAGCCGTCGGTCGACCCGGGCCATCGGATCAGGCGCCGACCGGGACCGCGCCGGCGACGGCTCCAGGTCGTGGCGCGGCGCCAGACGCGCCGAGCTGGAGTTGTCGCACGACCTCGGCGACGGTGCGCACAGTGGCGAACCGGCCGGCCAGGGCGTACTCGGTGCGAGCGATCATCTCGGCGGTGGACAGGGTGCGGGAGTCGGCCAGGATCTGCTCCAGCGGGGCGTCGGCCGGCAGATCCCGGTGCGGGGTGGGGAAGGTGACGGTCGCGTCGGTCACGAAGGTCATCTCGTACCCGAGGTCGCAGCCGACCCGGGCGGTGGTCTCCACACACTGCTCGGTGCGGATGCCGCAGACCGTCACCTCGCGGATCCCGGCGAGGGTGAGCACCTGCTGGAGGTTGGTGGTGGTGAAGGCGTTGTGCGAGGTCTTGACCAGCGTCGGCTCCCCGGCCGCCGGGGCGAGGCCGTCGATCAGCCGGACGTGCCCGAGCGCCGGGTCGAAGACGCCACCGGTGCCCGGCTCGGCGTGCAGGACCCAGACCACCAGGTCGCCACGGCCGCGGGCCGCGTCGACCAGCCGGTTCACCTGGTCGACGATGTCCGGCTGGGAGGCGTGGGCCCAGATCGGGCGCTGCCGGAAGGACTCCTGGACGTCGATGACGACGAGTGCTGCTCTGCTCATGGGCTCGATCCTGGTCGGGCGGGCGCCCGGCCGGCAGACACCATCATGCCCGGATGCGGAACGATCCGGCCACGCCCCAGGCGCGGATCAGGCGGTGCGGGTACGGCGGTCCTGGCGGTCCAGCTCGACGGCCTGCTCCGGGGTCGGCGCGGTGCCGCCCAGGTGGGCCGGCTGCCACCAGGCGTCGTCCGGGCCGCTGGGCTGGTCCGGGTACTCCCGCTGGGCCCGGTCGACCAGCGCGGCGAGCCGGGTGCGCAGTTCGGCGGTCAGGGCGTTGCCGTCCGGGTAGTCGGCCGGGTCCATCGGCTCGCCCACCAGGATGCTGATCGGGGTGTGCCGGCGGGTCAGGGTGCGCGGCCGGCCCTTGGTCCACAGCCGCTGGGTGCCCCAGAGCGCGACCGGCAGCAGCGGCACGGCGGCCTCCTGGGCCATCCGGGCCGCGCCGTTCTTCAGGTCCTTCACGGTGAAGGAGCGGCTGATGGTCGCCTCCGGGAAGACGCCGACCACCTCGCCGCGGCGCAGCGCGCCCACCGCCGAGGCGTACGACCCGGCGCCGGCGGCCCGGTTCACCGGGATGTGTTTCATGCCGCGCATCAGCGGGCCGGAGACCTTGTGCCGGAAGACGGACTCCTTGGCCATGAACCGGACCAGCCGGCGGGAGTCGTGCGCGCCGTACCCGCAGAAGATGAAGTCGAGGTAGCTGACGTGGTTGGACGCCAGCACCGCCCCGCCGGTGCGCGGCACGTGGTGGCTGCCCTCGATGCGCAGGCGCAGGTCGAGAGCGCGGAACATCGTCTTGGCGGCGAGGATCACGGGCGGGTACACGAGTTCCGACATTCGCCAACTTTACCCCGAGTAGGTTACGCGACCGTAGGGGCGAAAGGCGCCCGCTCTGCCATCCGCAGAGCGAGTGGCGGGCGGCGCCCCCGAGCGGCCAGCATGGCCGGATGACCGATCGCGCGGTACTGCTCTGGATCCACGGCGGCGGGTGGCGGGCCCGCTCCGACGAGGACGGGTCCGCCCTCGCCCCGCTCGGGCTGCGGGTGGTGCCCGCCACCTACCGCTTCGCGGCCGAGGCCCACTGGCCGGCCCAGCTCGACGACGTACGCGCCGCCGCGCGCGCCGCCCGGGCCGCGGCGGGCGGGTTGCCGCTGCTGGTCGGCGGCGACTCGGCCGGCGCGATGCTGGCCCTGCACCTGGGTCTGCGCGGGGTGGAGCGGCCGGGCGACGTCCGGGCGGTGCTGGCGTACTGGGCGCCGGTCGACCCGGTGGACCCGGAGTGGCAGCGGCTGCGCCGCCACGACGACCCGTGGGTGGGCCTGCTCGGCCACCCGCCCGCCGCGGGCGACGCGGCGACCGTGGACGCGACCGTCGCCAGCCATCTGGGTTCGGGCGTGCCGGTGCTGCTGGTGCACGGCCGCGACGACGCGGCGGTGCCGGCCGCCCAGTCGGTCCGGCTGGCCGGCCGGCTGCTCGCCGCCGGCCACCCGGCGCACCTCTGGCTCACCCACGGCGGGCACGCGCTCGACCTGGCCCGCCCCGACATCCGGGCGGTCACCGCCGCGTTCCTGGACACCGTCCTGCCGCCGGCCTGAGCCGACTACGGTGCAGGGCATGCCCGAGCTCACCGCCATCGTCATCCACTGCCGCGACCCCTACCTGCTCGCCCCGTTCTGGAGCACGGTGACCGGGCTGCCCGTGGTCGACCAGGACCGGGTGAAGCTCGCCGACCGGTCGCTGGAGCCGGACGAGTCGGTGCTGCTGCGCGACCCCGCCGGCCGCCGGCCCGACGTCTGGATCAGCCCGGTCGACGACCTGCCCGCCTCCGGCCGGATCCACCTCGACCTGGTCGGTGACGCCGAGGAGCGGGCCGCCGTGCTGGAGGCGGGCGCGACGGTGGTTCGCGAGCTGCCCCGGTGGACCGTGCTGGCCGACCCGGAGGGCAACGAGTTCTGCCTGCTCCCCGAGAGCGAGGCGCACGGCGACACGCTGCTGCCCGGGCACTGAGCGCGCGGGCGCCGTCGGGCCCGCGGGCTCGGCGGCGCCGGTCAGTCGACCATGTTGCGCAGGTCGATCCGGCCCCGGGCGAAGGCGTCCACCCGGCCCCACCGGCCCGGGATGTCCAGCACCTCGATCCGGCCCATGCCGAGGGGCAGCCGCGGGTCCACCGCGAGGTGTCCCTCGTGCGGCTCCAGGCCCAGCATGGTCCGGATCAGCATCAGCGGAGCCCCGGTCGACCAGGCCTGCGGGCTGCACGCCGTCGGGTACTCCACCGGGAACTTGGTCAGCTCCCGCTGGTAGCCACCGAACGCCTCCGGCAGCCGCCCGTCGAAGTACCGCGCCGCGTCCAGGATGCCGTTGGCGATGGTGGCGGCCTCCTCGGCGAAGCCGTACCGGCGCAGGCCCCAGGCGATGAAGGAGTTGTCGAACGGCCAGATCGTGCCGTTGTGGTAGCCGATCGGGTTGTAGCGGACCTCGCCCTCGGCCAGGGTGCGCACCCCCCAGCCGGAGAAGAGCCGCGGACCGACCAGGTGTGCCGCGATCTGCGCCGCCCGGTCGTCTTCCACGATGCCGCTCCACAGCAGGTGGCCGATGTTGGAGCTGAGCACGTCGCACTGCCGGCCGGTCGGGTCGAGGGCCAGGGCGTAGTAGCCGCCGTCGGGCACCCACCAGTCCCGGTTGAACCGCTCCTTCAGCTGCGCCGCCTCGCGTTCCAGCTGGTCGGCGTACGCCGGATCGTCCCAGAACTCCCGGGCCAGCCGGGCGGCCCGCATCTTCGCGTCGTACGCGTACCCCTGCACCTCGCAGGTGGCCCGCGGGAACGGCGGCAGCGTGCCGTCGGAGTAGGAGATGGAGTCCCAGGAGTCCTTCCAGCACTGGTTCTCCAGGCCGGTGTCGCTGTTGCGCCGCTCGTACCAGATGTAGCCACTGCCGACCAGGTCGGCGTAGTCGTCGATCCACTTCAGCGCGGCCCGGCACTCCCGTTCCAGCTCCTTGACCAGCGCGACGTCGCCGCTCCACTTCTCGTACTCGTCGAGCAGGACGATGAACAGCGGCGTCGCGTCCACCGAGCCGTAGTACGGCGAGTGCGGCTGCTCCTCGAAGGCGGCGGTCTCGCCGTAGCGCATCTCGTGCAGGATCCGGCCCGGGTCCTCGTCACGGAAGTCGTCGAACCGGGTGCCCTGCAACGCGCCGAGGATGCGCAGCGTGGTCTTCGACATCTCCGGGGCGAACGGCAGCACCTGGAGGCAGGTGAGGATGCTGTCCCGGCCGAACATGGTCATGAACCAGGGCAGACCGGCGGCCGGCAGCGTCTGCCCGCCGAGCGAGAGCGGCGAGAACCGCAGCGCGGCCAGGTCGATCAGGCTGCGCCGGTACGTCGAGGCCAACTGCTCGTGCTCGGTGTTCACCTTCGGCGCCCGGGCGACCCACTCCTCCAGGTCGTGCTGGAGGGCCAGCCGCTCGGTGCCGTGCGCGCGCAGCCCCATCCGCAGGTCCCGCCCGCCCGGTCCGACCGCGTGCGTCTGCACGTCGATGGCGGTGTCCCACTGCTCGTTGGGTTCCAGGTGGATGCTCCAGGCGAACCCGTTGTGGTCGTAGCGGGCCGGCCGGGAGGCGGAGATGACCGTCTCCCGGCGGAAGTTGCCCCGCCGGTAGCCGAGCCGGAGCTTGTCCGACTCGGCCTCGGCGTAGGTCTCGCCCTTCTTGTTCAGGATCTCGTCCTTGACCTGGAAGAGGTCGGCGAAGTCGGCGCCGGCGTCCATCCGGATCTCCAGGTCGACCGCCTTCTCGTCGTGGTTGAGGATGGTCAGCGACTCCCGGAAGCTGCCCCCCACCGCCCGCTCCCGGATGATCGACAGCTTGGCGTCGATGTAGTGCGTGGCCATCCCCGGCACCAGGAAGAACCGGGCCTCGTAGTACTGGAGGTCGTCGTAGGAGAGCGCATTCAGGCGCTCGCCGTTGACGGTGAGCACCCACTTCGAGAGGAACCTCATGTCCAGCGAGAAGAGGCCGGTCGGCTCGCTCGGCGTGGCCTCGATGTCACCGGTGTCCTCGGAGACCACGAACGTGTTGCCGTCCAGGATCCGGATGGTGTTGCTCGCGGCCATCAGACAGTCCTCCTCTGGAACGAGTGGCGCGGTCCCCGGGAGTCCGGCGGACCGGGAAAGATCCGCTCGATCTGCAACACCAGGCGCAGGTCACCGGAGACCGTCATGTCCCCGCGCAGCAGGGCGGCGATGGTGTTCTCCTCACCGCTGACCAGCTCGCCGAAGAGCCGCGGTTCGGTCCCCACCACGGTGTCGGCCTCCTGGTCCTCCTGGCGGACCCGGAGATTGCCCCGGTCGATCTCCAGCAGCCAGTGCGTGGTCTGCGGCCCCTCGTGCAGGTCGAACCGGAGGGTTCCGGAGGTCTTGGCCAGCAGCGGTTCGAACCCTCGCCGGTCCAGTTCCTCGAAGAATCTCGTGGTCATGTCCATCCGGGCGACTCCTCCCGCGATCCGCGGCCTCCGACGTCCGAGGACGGGTCCCCACCGCGGTACGGGGTCAACCTCGCCCGGTTCGGGTGAGTCGGCCTTCGGATGCCGCGGCGCCTGCGCGTCCAGGGCAGCGCGAAACGCCGGCCCCCGAACCGGGAACCGGCGTCACCGCGGCGGACGAGTCAGTTGTTCGGTTCGTCGGCGCTGATGTCGGCGAGCACCGACTGGGGCTCCCGCTCCACGGCCAGGTCACCCATGGAGACGAGGCCGACCAGGCGGCCGTCGTCGATCACCGGCAACCGGCGGACCGCGTAGGTGCGCATCAGGTCGGCGGCGGCCACCGCGTCGTCGTACTGGCTCACCGTCACCACGTCCTTGCTGGTGATCTGGTTGAGCCGGGTGGTGTTGGGATCCATGTTCTCGGCCACGCCCCGCACCGTGATGTCCCGGTCCGTGACGATGCCGACCACGTTGTCGCCATCGGTCACCACCACGTCGCCGATCGCGCTGTCCCGCATTTCCTGCGCCGCGGCGGTGAGGGTGTCGCTGCCGTCCATCGTCACCAACCGGGTCGTCATGAACTCTCCGACCGTTGTCATGGTGCTCCCCTCTCGGTGTCGGCACGGCGGTCTACCCGGCGGCCCGGGTGAGGTAACCCGGACCCCTTCCGCCGCGCCGCTCAGCCGCGTGGAGGCATCCCGTAGACCCGCTCGACGTGCAGCCGGAGCACCAGCCGGTGCTCGGCCACCATGGCCCGCCGGAAGTCGTCCCAGTCCGGGTGTTCGCCCTGCACCGCCCGGTAGAGCCCGACCAGTTCCTCGACGGTCGGGTCGTCCGGTCGCTCCGCCACCGGGGTCAGCTCGGCGCGGGCCTCGGCCACCGCGTACGCCCAGCCGTCCTCGCTGCTGACATGGAAGCTGGCCCGGGGGTCACGGCGCAGGTTGGCGGTCTTGGCCCGGCCGTCGGTGACCGAGATCCGGATCAGCCCGGCCTCCCGGTCGAAGGAGAAGACCACCGTGGACAGCTGTGGCCGGCCGTCCCGCTTCAAAGTGGCGAGCACGCCGAGCCGGCGGCTCGCGATGAGGTCGGTCAGGGCCTGCCGGGTCCGCTCGTCCGCCAATGGGGGCCTCCCGTGTCGACTGGTGGGGTCGTACCCATCTCACCGCATTTCCCGCCCGCGTGCCCGGCCACCGGCCGGGCACGCGGGACCGGGATCAGCGGAGTTCGGCGGCGACCAGTTCGGCGATCTGCACGGCGTTGAGGGCGGCGCCCTTGCGCAGGTTGTCGTTGGAGCAGAACAGGGCGAGGCCGTGCTCGACGGTCTCGTCGGCGCGGATCCGCCCGACGAAGGTGGGGTCCTGGCCGGCCGCCTCCAGCGGGGTCGGCACCTCGGAGAGCGCCACGCCCGGCGCGCCGTCGAGCAGCTCGCGGGCCCGGGCCGGGGTGATCGGCCGGGCGAAGCGCGCGTTGACCTGGAGGGAGTGGCCGGTGAAGACCGGCACCCGGACGCAGGTGCCGGAGACCTTGAGCCCGGGAATCCCGAGGATCTTCCGGCTCTCGTTGCGCAGCTTCTGCTCCTCGTCGGTCTCGAAGGACCCGTCGTCGACGATCGCGCCGGCCAGCGGGAGCACGTTGAAGGCGACCGGACGGGCGAACGAGCGCGGCGCGGGGAACTCGACGGCCGAGCCGTCGAACGCGAGTTCGGCCGCGTGCTCGGCGACCTTGCGGACCTGCTCGTCCAGCTCCGCCACGCCGGCCAGGCCGGCCCCGGAGACCGCCTGATAGGTGGCGACGACCAGGCCGACGAGCTCGGCCTCCTGGTGCAGCGGGCGCAGCACCGGCATGGCCGCCATGGTGGTGCAGTTCGGGTTGGCCACGATGCCCTTGGGCCGGTCGGCGACGGCATGCGGGTTGACCTCGGCGACCACCAGCGGCACCTCGGGGTCCATCCGGAACGCCGAGGAGTTGTCGATGACGACCGCGCCGGCCTCGGCGACCCGGGGGGCCAGTTCCTTCGCGGTGCCCTTGCCCGCCGAGAAGAGCACGATGTCCAGGCCCCGGTAGTCCGCCGTGGCGGCGTCCTCGACGGTGACCTCGCCGTCGCGCCAGGGCAGCGTGCGCCCGGCCGACCGGGCCGAGGCGAACAGCCGCACCTGCTCCGCCGGGAACTCGCGCTCCGCCAGCACCTGCCGCATCACGCCACCGACCTGGCCGGTGGCCCCCACAATGCCGATCCTCATGCCCGCGAGGCTACCCAGCTGGACGGCGCCGGCGGGAACGCTTTCCCACCGCGCGGGCCGCGCCGGCGGCCCGCGCCTTCGCCGATCGGGTCCGCCACCTGCAACGACAACGCCCGACGGCGGGCCGCCGGCGGAGAATCCCCCGCCGGCCGGGCCCCCGGCCGCAGCATCCGCGTACGGCACCCGATGACCGCCGACCGGCCGACGCGACGCGAATCACACCCGGTGCCGCGCCGTCAGGCGGTGTGGTCGACCACCTCGCCGAGGCCGGCGGCCACCAGCTCGTCCCGGATCACCGCCGAGTCGCCCTCGACGACCATGGTGAGCGACTCCGGGTGCAGGTGGGCGGCGGCCGCCGCGGAGACCTCCTCGACGGTCGCGGCGAGCAGCGCCTCGCGCAGCCGGGCGTGATAGTCGTCCGGCAGGTCGTGCACCACCAGCGTGGTCAGCGCCGAGGCGATGGCCCGGGGGCTCTGCAGCTCGACCGAGAGCTGGCCGGCCCGCCAGGAGCGGGCGACCGCCAGCTCGTCCTCGGTCACCCCGGTCAGCCGGGTACGGGACACCTCGCCGACCGCCTCGACCAGGGCCGGCGCGGTCACCGCGGTCTGCACCCCGGAGCTGATCGCGAACCGGCCGAACCGGCGGGACGAGGCGAAGTCGCCCCGGATCCCGTACGTGTAGCCGCGCACCTCGCGGATCAGGTGGTTGAGCCGCGAGGTGAACGCCCCGCCGAGCACCGTGCCGGCCAGCGTCATCGGCACGTGGTCCGGGTGGGCGCGGTGCGGCGACGGGTGCCCGAGGCGGAGCGTGGACTGCACCGAGCCGGGACGGTCGACCAGGATGATCCGCCGCCGGTCCGACACCGGCACCTCGATCGGGCCGCCCTTGTCCACGGCGCCGCCGCCCGCCCCGGTGAACACCGTCGCGGCGAGCGCGTCGAGATCGATCCGCTCCAGGTCACCGGCGACGATCAGCGTGCCGGGGCGGATGAGCCACTCGGAGTGGAAGACCGTCACGTCGTCCACGTCCAGGGCGGCCACGCTCTCCGGGTCGCCGTAGAGCGGGCGGCCCCAGCGGTTGTCCGCGCCGAAGAGGTCGGCGCGGAGCACGGCGTCGGCTCGGGGACCGGGGTTCGCCCAGTCCATCCGCAGCGCGGTCGCCTCGTCGTCGCGGACCCGGCGCACGTCGGCCGGGTCGAGCTTCGGCGTCCGCACCGCCTCGGCGAGCAGTTCCACGGCCGCGCTCAGCCGGTCCACCGGCGCCTGCACGCTGATCTGGAAGGAGTCCCAGTCCAGGCCGGTCACCAGCTCGGTGCCGAGCGCCTCGATGGCCAGGGCGTACGCGGTGGCGTCCCGCTGCGCGGTCCCCTCCTCCAGCGCCTTGGCCAGCACCCCGCCGAGCCCCTCCTTGCCGACCGGCTCCCGAGCGGCGCCGCCGTCGAGCAGCAGCAGCGCGACGGCGAGGTTCTGCCCGGGCAGGTGCGCGGCGACGACCTGCCCGCCGGCGGCGGACCGGCGGACCACCTGCGGAAACCGGTACGGGCGGGCGGCGCCCGGGCCGGGACGGGCGGTGATCAGCGTCATGAGGTCTCCTCGGGCAGGTAGGAAAGGGTCGCCCGGTCGGCCGGGCCGAGCAGCTCGGCGGCCTGCTCGGCGATCTGTTCCGCGGTGACGGCGAGCCAGGCGGGCAGCCGCTCGGCGGCCTTGGCCGGGTCACCGAACTGGGTGGCGTACCGGCCGAGGGTGTCCGCCCGGCCGTCCACCGTGGACATCTGCCGCCACCACATGGTGCTCAGCAGCGCCTTGGCCCGGTCCAGCTCGGCGGCGGTCACCGGCACGGTGGCCAGCTCGTCGACCACGTCGGTCAGCCCCTCGCGCAGCCGCTCCCCGGTCACCCCGGGGCGGGCCGTGGCGGTGGCGATCAGCGGCGCCGGGCCGTGCGCGAGGTCCACCCCGTACGCCCCGACCAGGTCCGGCTGGGCGATCCGCTCGCCGTCGGCGAGCCGCTGGTAGAGCCGGCTGCCCCGGCCGCTGCCCAGCACGGTGGCGAGCACGGTGGTCACGTCGTAGCCGGGCGTGCCGAACGGGTGGGTGCGGTGCGCCAGGTAGACCCGGGGAGCGGGCACGTCGGCGGTGACCATCTCCGCCGCGGGCCGCCCGGTCGCCGGGACGGTGCGCCCGTCCGGGGCGGCCGGGATGTCGTCGCGCGGCGGCAGGGCGCCGAAGTACTTGTCGGCCAGCGCGAACACCTCGGCGGCGGTGGTGTCGCCGACCACGGTGAGGACCGCGTTGTTCGGCGCGTACCAGGTGCTGTGGAACGCCTGGAAGGTGGCCAGGTCGGCGGCGTTCAGGTCGGCCATCGAACCGATCGTGGCGTGGTGGTACGGATGGCCGGGCGGGTAGAGCAGCGGCAGCAGGCGCAGCCAGGCGTCGCCGTACGGCACGTTCTCGTAGCGCTGGCGCCGCTCGTTCTTGACCACGTCCCGCTGGTTGTCCAGCGTCTCCTGGGTCAGCGCCGGGACCAGCCCGCCCATCCGGTCGGCCTCCAGCCAGAGCGCCAACTCCAGGTGCTCGGCCGGGACCGTCTCGAAGTAGTTGGTCCGGTCCGGGTTGGTGGTGGCGTTGAGCGAGCCGCCGGAGCCCTGGATGAGCTTCATGTGCTCGGTCTTCGCCACGTTGACGGAGCCCTCGAACATCAGGTGCTCGAAGAGGTGGGCGAAGCCCGTCTGGCCCGCCGGCTCGTGGCGGGAACCCACGTCGTACCAGAGGTTCACGGCGACCGCGGGGGCGGTGCGGTCCTCGCTCACCACCACGCGTAGACCGTTGTCCAGTCGGGTCGTCTCGATCGGCCAGGGGTAACCGCTGTCGGGCATGGCACGACGCTATCCGATCTCGCGGGTGGAAAGGTGACGCGCGGGGAGCATCGTCCCCGCGTGCCGGGGTACTCGCCCGACATGTCCTCCCCCGCATCGTCCGCGGTCGAACGCGCCGCCGCCGCACTGGCCCGGCTCCGGCACGCCCGGCTGCTGCATCCCGCCGGCCGCACCTTCTCCGCCGAGGTGCTGATCTGGGGTACGCCGGGCCCGCCGACCGGCGTGCCGCTGCTCGACCTGCCCGGGCGGTGGCCGGCGACGGTCCGGCTGTCCAAGGGCGTGCCCACCCCGGGGAGCTGGCCGGACGTGCTCGGGGTGGGCATCCGGCTGCACCGCGACCCGGAGTCGCCGGTGGACCTGCTCGCGAGTTCGAGTGGGGCCGCGCCGGTGCTGCGCCACCTGCCGCTGCCGCGGCGTCGCTTCACCGGGACGTACAGCTCGATCATGTCGTTCCGGGCGGGCCGGCGGCGCCTGTACCTGGCGGTGCTGGCCGACCCGGACTCGCCGGAGCTGGGCCGCGGCCTGGCCGAGCTGTCGGCGGTGGCCGGCGACGACGGGCCGCGGCTCGTGCTGGCGGTGGCCTCGGCGGTCGGGCCGTGGCGACCGTTCGGCGAGGTGCGGATGGACGGCCGGCGCGGCGCCCGGGAGGACGCCGCGCTGGCCTTCGATCCGATCGGCAACGCGCCGCCGGGCCTGCGGGTGGTCGGTCCGCTCGCCTGGTTGCGGGACACCACCTACCGGGGTTCCCAGCGGGCCCGCGGCGCCACGGCTCAGTCGGGCGGCTCGACGGGGGTCACGGTCTGATCGGACGTCCGGTGCTCCAGCACCGTGTCCGGGGCGGCGTTCCGGTCCTCCTCCCGGATGTCCGATTCGGCGAGGATCCCGTCGGCCTGCGCCTCCGGGTCCTCGCTGCCGACCGCCGCCTCCTCGGGCAGCAGGTGGGCCCGGGACTCGATCCGGTCCTGGTCGCTCTGCTCCTGGCTCATGCCGTTCCCATACCCCCGCCGGAAGACCGCGGAACCCCCGCGCCTCCCACCATGCGGTACGCGGAGCAGGTCATTCGGCCCACCGTTCCCGCACCCCGCGATGGCCCCACCGGCGCCCCGCCTCCCAGATATCGGGACGACCGGCCGGCCCAGCCCTGCGATCAACGCGCGCGGACGGCCGGCGGACACGTCCGGTGCCGCCCGCGTTACCCGGCGTTCCATCGATCAGCGTTAACATGGGGCGCGGCTTGCCCGACGAGCGGGTGAGACCCGCCCATCCCGTCGGGTACGCTGGCGGGCGTGACGCGGTCGTATCGATGGTTTAGGCAGCCGGCTGGAGGAGCCGGTGACTCAACCATGAGCTGACGTCACTCCTCTTCGAGCCGGCCGGGCAGGGATGATTCCCTGCCCTTTCGCGTACGAGCAGCCGGCTCGATCCCGGGCGCCGGCCCCGGGCACGGTCGGCGGAAGGAACCCCACCGTGACGACGACCCCGGATGTCCATCGGGTCATCGACCAGCGGATCGACCGTGTCGTGCCGCTGACCACCCCGGCTCTGCTGCACCACCACCTGCCGCTCGAGGAGTCCCTCGCCGAGGCCGTGGTGGCCGGCCGGCGTGCCGTCGGCCGGGTGCTCGACCGCGCCGACGACCGGCTGCTGGTCGTGGTCGGCCCCTGCTCGGTGCACGACCCCGCCGCCGCCCTGGAGTACGCGGGCCGGCTGCGCCAGGCCGCCGACCGACTCGCCGACGACCTGCTCGTGGTGATGCGGGTCTACTTCGAGAAGCCGCGCTCGACCGTGGGCTGGAAGGGCCTGATCAACGACCCGGGCCTGGACGGCTCCGGCGACGTGAACACCGGCCTGCGCACCGCGCGGGCGCTCCTGCTCGACGTGCTACGGCTGGGCCTGCCGGTCGGGTGCGAGTTCCTCGACCCGATCACCCCCCAGTACATCGCCGACACGGTGGCCTGGGGCGCGATCGGCGCGCGGACCGTGGAGAGCCAGGTGCACCGCCAGCTCGCCTCCGGGCTGTCCATGCCGATCGGCATGAAGAACCGCCCCGACGGCAGCATCGCCACGGCGGTGGACGCGATCCGGGCGGCCGGCGTGCCGCACGTCTTCCCCGGCATCGACGTCTCCGGCACCCCGGCGATCATGCACACCCGGGGCAACGCCGACGGTCACCTGGTGCTGCGCGGCGGCGGTGGCCGGCCCAACTACGACGCGGAGTCGGTGGCGGGCGCGCTCGACCTACTGCGCGCGGCCGGGCTGCCCGAGCGGGTGGTGGTGGACGCCAGCCACGCCAACAGCGGCAAGGACCACCGCAACCAGCCGGTGGTCGCCGCCGACGTGGCCGCCCAGCTCGCCGCCGGTCAGCGCGGCATCGTCGGCATCATGCTGGAGAGCTTCCTCCAGCCCGGCCGCCAGGACCTCGACCCCACCCGCCGGCTGACCTACGGCCAGTCGGTGACCGACGCCTGCATCGGCTGGGACACCACCGCCGAGGTCCTCGACCACCTCGCCCAGGCGGTCCGCACCCGCCGCGCCACCCTCCCCACCCCCGCCTGAAGCACCCCCACCCGCCCCACCCCAGCCGTCAGGCGGCCGTTGATCATGAAGTTAGCGGCGGCTTACTGCCGCTAACCTCATGATCAACGGGACGGGGTCGGGGCGGGTGGCGACGTTTGACCGATTCGGGCCCGGGTAGCTGATCGGCGTGACCGACGACGCGCCCGTGACCGAGCAGCCGGAGACCCGGCAGCTCGACGAACTGCTCGACGACATCTTCCGCGGCCAGGAGCGGGTCACCCAGGCGAACATCTACCGCCGGGCGGTGTCCGCCGAACTTCCCGCCGAACTGCTGTCCCGGATCGCGGCGCTGCCCGAGGGTGAGTACGCGGTCGACGAGGCGGCCGACCTGCTCGGCGGGACGGCGGGCTGAGCGTTCCGCGGACGGCCCGAGGACGGAGAGGACAGCGCGATGAGCGACCGTAACCAGGAACACGAGCATCCCCCGGCGCTCGGCCAGCCACCGGAGGGCACGGACACGCTGCCGGACCCCGACTTCGCCGGCGAGCACGACGAGACCGCGGTCGCCGACGACATCATCACCGGCGAAGACCGCGACGAGCGGGAGCCGGAGGCGTCGCGCGGCTGGGCCGGCGAGGACCACGGCACCACCCCCACCTGAGCGGGCCGAACACCAAAAAAGGGGGCCGGCGCGGTGCGCGGCCCCCTTTCCGTCGTGAGGTCACTCCGCCTGGTGCCCGCCCTCGGCCGCCTGCTGGGCCGCCGCGTAACCCATCTGGAGGAAGTCGGAGGCGGCCACCGCGGTCAGCGCGGTGGCGACCAGCCGGGTCAGCCGGGGCGCCAGCACCAGCCCGCCGGTGAGGCCGGTGGCCACCCAGACGGCCAGGCAGAAGGGGCAGCTCACCAACTCGCCAACCGCGTGCCGGGTCGGGCTGCCCTGGTCCCGGACCTCCTCCATCACCTCGCCGCTGCCGATCGGGTGGTCGTACCGGGTGAACGGCGCGCGCAGCGGGCTGGTGATCGCGTCCTTGGAGAGCAGCCGGCTCAGCTTGTGGGTCGCGATCGAGAGCAGCACGACATCGCCGGCCGAGGGCCGCTCCGGCACCGGGCGGCCGGACGCCTTGACCAGGCCGACCAGCGACGCGGTGACCGCGCCGTAGGTGCCCATCGCCAACAGGTAGCCGCCGAGCGGCCGGTGCTCGTGCGGCGCGTACGCCTGGCGTATCCGCGCCACCTTCTGTTTCAGGCCACTCCCGGTCACCCGGCCTCCTCGATCGTCGTGGCGGTGCCGGCTCAGCCGGCGGTCAGGTTGTCGGCCACCTCGCGGGCGAGGCTGGCCAGGATCTCGTCGGCCATCCCGTGGTCGGTGCCGTTGAGGTCCAGCCGCACCCGGGCGCCACCGGCGTCGGCCGGCTCGACGTCGATGTCCGCCGACCAGCCGGCGGACTCGGAGCTCCAGCGCGCCCGCATGTCCTCGGCGTCGACCACCTCGACCCGGTGGGTGCCGGACCGGCGCAGCTCCTCGGGCAGCCAGGCCGACGACCGGTCCGGGTCCGTGGCGGTGTTGAAGACCACCTCGGGCGGCGCGGACATGCCGCGCTCGGCGTGGCTGGCCATCAGGCGTCCCGCAGCCGGCTCGGGTCGACCTCCCGGCCCGGGTGCCGGGCCAGGTACTCGGTCTCCAGCTCGGCGGTGCGGCGCAGGTGGTTGGCGAGCGCCGAGTCGGTGGCGTGCCGGAGGGTGTCCAGCCGGGTCCGGTGCAGGCTCTGCATCTCCCGGATCAGGTCCTCGTCGCCGAGCTCGGCGGGGTCCACCCCGAGCAGCTCACCGTCCACGTCCTGGGTGCGCGCGTGGTCGCCGTCCCACTCGGTCACCCGCTGCTCCGGACTGGCGTCACGGCGTACTGATTCGGTCATCGTCGCCCCCTCGTCTCGTTCGGGCTGGCGTCTAGACGAATGCCCAGCCGGGGTGTCACCAAACCCCGATCCACCTACGACGCCGCGTCGGAGACGGCTGGCGGGCCCGGTACCCTCGATGGCATGAAGCGGCTCTGGACACCGGCGTGGATCGCTCGCCACGTGGCCATGGTCGTGCTGGTGGTGGGCTTCCTCGGGCTGGGCTGGTGGCAGGTCACCCGGGCCGCCGGAGGCAACACGCTGAGCTTCGGTTACGCGATCGAGTGGCCGGTCTTCGCCGGCTTCGTGATCTTCGTCTGGTGGCGTGAGCTGCGGCACACGCTGCGGGCCACGCGCGAGCAGCGGGCCACCCCGGCGCCGCCTGCGGCCGCCGACCCCGAGCCGGCCGCCACCACCCCGGCGGTACGCCGGCCGGTGCGGGTCAGCCGGGTGCCGGCCGCCCCGGTCGACGGGGTCGACGACGGCGAACTGGCCGCGTACAACCGCTACCTTTCCTGGTTGAACGCCAACCCGGGCGCGAGGCCCGGCGACTATCCCGGCTGAGGCCGGTGCGGAAGGACGGACGACGGTGGGCGGAGCCCTTACCCGGTACCGCGTGATCGCCTGGATCGTGGGCGTCGCGCTGGTGGTGCTGGTCCTGATCGGCATGCCGCTGAAGTACGGCTTCGACAACCCGACCGTGGTGGCCGTGGTCGGCACCGCCCACGGCTGGCTGTACATGATCTACCTGGCGCTGACCTTCGACCTGTCGCGCCGCACCGACTGGCCGCTGAAGCGGATGCTGCTGGTGATGCTCGCCGGCACCGTGCCGTTCGTCTCGTTCTACGCCGAGCGCCGGGTGAGCCACTGGCTGGCCGCCGAGCAGCCGAAGCGCACCCCGGCGCCGGTCGCCGGCTGACCCGGGGCGGTCAGCGGTTCGGCCGCCACGGCTGGGCCGCCGGCGGGTCCGTCCAGCCGCCGTGGCGTACCCCCTCCCGGGCCCGTTGCAGGGCCCGGGTGACCTGACCGAACTGCCGCTCGTCGTCGCTGCTGAACAGCAGCACCTCCGCGCCGCCGAGCCGTCCCCACAGCTCGTGCGCCCGGGGCCGCCAGCGGTCCCCGACCAGCACGAGCAGCAGTGGCAGCAGCCCCACCGCGCCCAGCGTGAGGTACGCCGCCGCGGTGAGCCGTTGCAGCCCGCCGGTGAAGCCGAGCAGCAGGCCGACCGCGCCGATCAGCGCGGCGGAGACGGCGACCGCCCGGAGGGCGAGCCGGTCCTGCGGGCCGCGGGCCGTCCAGAGCTGCGTGATGTCGGCGACCGGCCAACTCTTGCGGCCGACGGTGAAGCGCTCGCCGGTGACCACGATGCCCGGCCGGGCGTAGAGCAGGGTCGGTGTGGTCGCGCCCGGTGACCGGGGCGGGCGGGTGGTGGAGCCATCGGTCTGCACGGCGGCCTCCCGGGGATCGCGGGGCCGGGTGCCGCGCCGACGATGCTGCCGCGCGGGATTCCCGGGCTCCGCGCTTCATTGTGTTGCGGGCCCGCCACCCCGGCCGGGCGTTTTCCCTGGCCACCCGCCTGCCGCCGGGAGAGCATCGCGCCGGGAAACGGGATCGATATCCGCCTTTGTCGTAACTTTGCGGAGCGTTGCCTGGCGACATCCGCCCAGAACGACGAATCGGGCCAGTGGCGCGATACGCCCACCGGACGCCGGTTCCGCGACGGCCCGCCCGCGAACCGGTCACGAAGCGTCACCCGTACCGGCGGCACTTCCTGGCACTTTGCCAACTTTCGCCCCTGCTTCAACTCACCGCCACACCGGTCACGGGTTAGGTTGGGCAGGCTGGTCCGGTCGACCGCCATCCACCCGGATGGCCCCGGGCCGGTGTCGCCGGGTCGCGCGCGCCGCCCGGCGAGGAGTCGGAGAGGAGCCTTCCGCTCTTGTCGTCCTTACGGATCCTGCTGCGCTCGCTGGCGGTCGCCGGCCTCTCGGCCGCGCTGCTCGCCCCGGCGTCGGTGGCTCGCGCCGAGCCCACCCCCGCCGAGCTGACGAAGCAGATCGAGAAGTCCTCGACTGAGCTGGAGCGAATCGTCGAGTCGTACAACAAGCTCAACGAGGAGATCAAGGCCAACAAGGCCACCGCGGCCACGTTGCAGGCCAGGATCGGCCCGCTGCAGGAGCAGGCCGAGCGGAGCCGCGCCGACGTGGGCGTCCTCGCCGCGACCGCGTACAAGACCGGGGGCATGCGCACCGCGCACGCCCTGCTGGAGCCGGGCGGGCCGGCCACGCTGCCGGACCGGCTGGGCACCCTGGACCAGCTGACCCGCCAGCGACAGCAGACCATCGCCGGCTTCACCGAGAACCAGCGCCGGCTGATCGACCAGAAGACCCGGCTCGACGCCACGCTGGCCCGGGAGGCGGCGCAGGCCAAGCAGCTGACCGTCGGCAAGAAGAAGATCGAGGCGGACCTGGCCCGCCTCTACGAGCTGCGCCGGAAGGCGTACGGCCGGGCCACCGAGGCGCCCGCGAAGTCCAGCTCCGCCGGCAGCGCCCCGGCCATCTCCGGCTCCGCCGGCGTGGCCGTGCGCTACGCCTACGGTGCGATCGGCAAGCCGTACGGCTACGGCGACGACGGCCCAGGCAGCTACGACTGCTCGGGCCTGACCCTGGCGGCCTGGCGGGCCGCCGGCAAGTCCCTGCCGCACAACGCGGCGATGCAGTGGGACGCGACCTCACGGATCAGTCGTGGTTCGCTGCAACCCGGCGACCTGGTGTTCTACTCCGGCCTCGGCCACGTGGCCATCTACGTGGGCGGGGGCCAGATCATCGACGCGCCCAGCGCGGGCCGCAACGTCAACAAGCGGGACATGGACATCATGAGCATCGCCGGCTACGGCCGGGTGCGCTGACCCCGAGACGACGAACGGCCGGCGTCCCCCTATCGGACGCCGGCCGTTCGTTCAATCCATTACTACCAGCTCAGGCCGCCTGCAGCCCCTCGGCGCGGGCCAGCTCACGGAGCCGGCCGAGGGCCTGGATCTCCAGCTGGCGGATCCGCTCGCGGGAGAGCGAGAACCGCGAGGCGACCTCGGTGAGCGAGTGCTCGCGCCCGTCCTCCAGGCCGTAGCGGGCCCGCATGATGCCGGCCGAACGGTCGTCGAGGTGGTTGAGCAGACCCTCGATCCGCTGCCGCTCCAGGCCGGTGAGGACGATCTCCTCCGGCGACGGGGCGTCGCTGTCGGCGACCAGGTCGCCGAGGTTGGTGTCGCCGTCGTCGCCCACCGGGGTGTCCAGCGAGACGGTGTCCTGCGACCAGCGGCGCAGCTCGTTGACCCGCTCGACGGTGACGCCGAGCGCCGCCGCGATCTGCTCCGGCTCCGGGTCGCTGCCCAGCTCACGGGTGAGCTGCCGGGCCACGTTGCGCATCCGGTTGACGTCCTCGACCAGGTGCACGGGCAGCCGCACGGTGCGCTCCTGCTGGGCGATCGCCCGGCTGATGGCCTGACGGATCCACCAGGTCGCGTAGGTGGAGAACTTGTAGCCGCGCTCGTAGTCGAACTTCTCGACGGCCCGGACCAGGCCGGTGTTGCCCTCCTGGATCAGGTCCAGCATGGGCATGCCCGACCGCACGTAGCGGCGGGCGATCGAGACGACCAGTCGCAGGTTGGCGCGGATGAACAGGTCCTTCGCGCGCTCACCCTCGACGACCAGCCGCTCCAGGTCCTCCCGGTCGACGCCGGCGGGGACGCGGTCCTCGCCGAGCAGGTGCTCGGCGTAGAGGCCGGCCTCGATCGCCTTGGAGAGATCGACCTCCTTGGCGGCGTCCAGCAGCGGCGTCCGGGAGATCTCGTGCAGGTAGACGCCGACCAGGTCCCGCTCCTCGGCGACCTCGTCGGTACGCATGCCGATGTTCTTGTCCACGATTGCCACGGTCCCCTCGCTCGCGCCGGTTGCCCGGTTCCTTGCCATCCCCACGTTCATCAGCCCTCCCCGTAACCTCCGCTGTGCCCGCAGGTGCTGACACCTACACAACAGATGAGACGCGTCGGGGATTCCATGTCGTGAGTCGAAACTGTCACGAATGCCTGAGTAGTAGCTGAGAGCCCGGTCCATGTTTGCTGTCAGGACCCCTGCCCGGGTGGCTCGCGTGCGCCCCGGCCAGGAGGCGTCGGAGCAGCGGAATCGTCGTCCGCTCAGGAAATCGCACCATTGCGAATTCCATGAACACAGCGACCCGCGTCACCGCATCATTGCGATCCTGGTCACTGCGAGATACGCGCTCGCGGACCCGTCGGTTCAGCCACCGGTGAGGATTACCCCACGCCTGGTTGAACAATCCGCACCGGGCGAGACGTCCCTTCCGCCACGTGATACGCGTCGCACCCGTGGTGCGGAGGCCGCCGGGAGGGGACCCGGCGGGGCGAAGGCGTCAGGAGGCGAGCAGGGCGAGCGCGCCGCGTACCTGGTCGGCGGAGCGGGCCAGGGCGGCTCGGGCGGCGGAGACCTCGGCGCCGGAGACCAGCGAGACGAGGGCTGTCTTGAGGTCGCCGTCCGCCTCGTTCAGGGCGCTGCGGCAGATCTCCTCGGCACAGCCGGTGGCCTCCATGAGGATCGAGATCATCCGGCCGCGCAACTTGGCGTTCGTGGCCACCATGTCGATCATGAGGTTCGAGTAGACCCGGCCGAGGCGCACCATGACGGCCGTCGAGAACGTGTTGAGCACCAACTTCTGCGCGGTGCCCGCCTTCATCCGGGTCGACCCGGTGACCACCTCCGGTCCGGTGTCCACCCCGATGAAGACGTCGACCGACCCGGCGGCTTCGGCCTCCGGATTGGCGCAGAGCAGCACGGTCGCGGCCCCCTGCGCCCGGGCTGCGGCGAGCGCCCCGAGGACGTACGGGGTGCGCCCGCTGGCGGCCAGCCCGACCACCAGGTCGCCGGGGCGTACGCAGTCGGCGGCCTCGGCGGCGCCGCCGCGCTCGTCGTCCTCGGCGTCCTCGACGGCCCGCCACATGGCCTCGGGGCCGCCGGCCAGGTGGGCGCAGAACCAGTGCCGCGGCGAGTTGAAGGTGGGAGCCAGCTCGGCGGCGTCCAGCACGCCGAGACGGCCGGAGGTGCCGGCGCCGAAGTAGTGCACCCGGTTGCCGCCGCGCAGCGCGGCGACGGCCAGGTCGACGGTCTCGGCGATCTCGTCGAGGACGGCGGCCACGGCGGCGGGCACCCGCCGGTCCGCCTCGTTGATGACGGTGAGCACGTCCCGGGTCGACATCAGGTCGAGGTCGAGGCTGTGCGGGTTGCGCCGCTCGGTGGGGGCGCCGACCCGGACCACGGGCCGCACCGCGGCGATCTCGTCCCGCTCCACCCGCCCCGCCGTCATGCCCGCCTCCGGCCGGCGCCGACCCGGTGCGACTGGACCGCCTCGGCGGTCACCTCCAGGGCCTTCCTGGCCTTGGCCCGGTTCCGGGCGGCCACCCCCACGAAGAGGCAGTCGACCACGGTCAACTGGGCCAGCCGGCTGGCCATCGCGCCGGAGCGGTAGGTGGTCTCCCGGGCCGCGGTGGTCAGCACGTGGTCGGCGACCTCGGTGATCGGCGAGCGGGGGAAGTTGGTCAGCGCGACCGTGGTGGCGCCCCGGGCGCGGGCCTGTTCGAGCACCTCGATGACGTCCGAGGTGGTGCCGGTGTGCGAGATGCCGACCGCGACGTCGCCTCGGCCGAGCAGTGCGGCCGAGGTGAGCGCGGTGTGCACGTCCGGAAAGTAGAAGGCGGTGCGGCCGATGCGGTGCAGCTTCTGCTGGAAGTCCGAGGCGACGAAGCCGCTGGCGCCGGCGCCGTAGACGTCGATCCGGCCGGCCCCGCCGATCGCCTCGACCACCCGCTCGCAGACGGCCGGGTCGAGCTGCTCGGCGGTCTCCTCCACGGCCCGCGCGTCGTTGAACGCGATGGTGGCGATGATCTGCGCCAGGTCGGCGCCGGGCGGGATGTCGCCGCCGACCACCCGGGCGTCCGGTGGCTCGATCCGGCGGGCGGCCTCGGCGGCGAGCCGGATGCGCAGCTGGGGGTAGCCGTCCATGCCGACCGACCGGCAGAACCGGATGACGGTGGCCTCGGATGTCTGGGCGGCGGTGGCGAGGTCGGTGATGGTGCGCCGGGCGGCGTCGGCCGGGTCGGCGACGACCAGCCGGGCCACCCGCTGCTCAGCCGGGGACAGCGAGGGCAGGAGGCCGCTGATGTGGACGATCAGTCCACCGGGCTCGTGACTCGCAGAAATCTTCGGACTCTTCGCCACGGATGAAACTTACTTTCACGAGGCGTGACCGTCAACCATGACGCCGCGTATCGGGAAAAGTACCGCCTTCCGCGCCCGTCCGCCGTGCCAAGGGTCCCATTCCCGCAGCCCGGCCACCTCCTCCGCTCCGGTCGACTCCGTCGCGCCGGCCGGCGGCCGCTCCGGCGGTCGTGCCCGCCGCGCCGTCCGGACGGCCGCGCCGAGGTCACCGGTCGGCCGGTCCCACCCGACCGACCGACATCGACCGGGCCGGATCACGCCCCCTTTCACCGCCAACCGGGCCGGACGGTTAGCGTGTGCCCATGGCGGAGCGCACGGTGCTGGTGACCGGGGGGACGGGCGGGCTGGGCGGTGCGGTCACCGCCGCCTTCCTGGAGGCCGGCTGGCGGGTGGTCGTACCCGAACGGAAGGGTGCCGGGACGGCGCCCGCGGCCGCTGGGCCGGTCCGCGTCGCGGCCGACCTGCTGGACCCCGCCGGGGTCGCGCGGGCGGTGGCCGCCGCCACCGACGAGCCGAGCGCGCCGCTGCGCGCCGTGGTCAACCTGGTCGGGGGGTACGCCAGCGGCGGGCTGGTGCACGAGACCCCGATCGAGGAGTTCGACCGGATGCTGCGGCTCAACCTGCGCCCCACGTACCTGGTCACCCAGGCCGCGCTGCCGCACCTGGTGGCGGCCGGCGGCGGCGCGGTGGTCTGCGTGTCGGCGCGGGCCGCGGTGGCCCCGTTCCCCGGCGCGGCCGGCTACGCCACCGCCAAGGCGGCCGTGCAGGCCTTCGCCAACGCCGTGGCGGTGGAGTACCGGCCGCGCGGGGTGCGCTGCAACACGGTGCTGCCCAGCGTGATCGACACACCGGCCAACCGGGCCGCCCAGCCGGACGCCGACCACCGGCGCTGGGTCCCGCCGGCCGAGATCGCCGCGGTGATCCGCTTCCTGGCCTCGGACGATTCGGCCCCGACCAGCGGGGCGAGCATCCCGGTCTACGGGCGGGCCTGAGCCGGGACCGGTTCGGTGGGACCGGCCCCGCCGGACGGCGGTCGGGTGCCGCCCGGGGTCGGGCCGGTCGGCGAGGGCGGATCGCCAGAGAGCCACTCGGTCAGGTGCGCGCGGATCCGGCGGGACACCTCCTCCGGGCTGCCGCTCCCGTCCACCACCACGAAGCTGCCGTACTCCGGCAGGGTCCGGTAGGCGGTGGCCGCCGCGCTGAGCCACTGCATGCTCTCGTGGTCGGTGCCGCGCCGCTCGATCCGCCGGTACGCCTCCACCGGGTCCACGGTCAGCAGGATGGTGACCCGGGGCGGCGGGAAGACCCGGTAGCCGGCCCGGGCCAGCCGCTCCCAGCGCTGCCCGCCGTGCGCCCGGATGCTGGCGTACTGGCAGGCGGACCAGCGGTCCATCACCGCCGTGCGGCCGGTCAGCAGGCAGGTGAGCAGGGCGAGCGCGATGGCCAGCCAGCGGAGCACCGACTCCAGGGCGAGCAGCCCGTTGCGCCCGACGAGCCGCTGCGCGTCGGGCCGGCCGAGTCGCTGGGCCAGCCGGCCGAGCCAGCGGCGGCCGCCGGCGTTGCGGTGGTAGGTGGCGGGGTGGCCCGCGGCGCTGAGCGCCTCGGCGAGCCGGTGAGCCTGGGTGGTCTTGCCCGAGCCGTCGATGCCGATCAGGGCGACGGCGCGCAGTCGGGCCCTGCCGCGCCGCACCCGCAGTGACCTGGCCACCCTGCCGAGGCTATCCGACCCGCGCTCACCTTCGGTGGTTTGTCCGGATCTGTCCCCAGCACGGCGGGCCGCGCCCGCAACATGTGTGGCCGCCCCGTTCGCCGGGTACGCAACTTCATTCCCACCGCCACCTACGACGACGGGAGACCCAGATGGCCGAGCGCGGGGACGAGACCCTGGTGCACACGCTGAAGAAGGTCGCCGCCGTGCTCAAGCAGTCCGAGATCCCCTTCGCGCTGGGCGGCAGCTTCGCCGTGTACGCCCACGGCGGCCACTCCAGCGACCACGACGTGGACTTCCTGATCCGGCAACAGGACGTGGACCGCGCCCTGGAGGCCCTGGTCGAGGCCGGCTTCACCGCCGAACGCCCCCCGGAGGACTGGCTGGTCAAGGTCTACGACGAGGGTCGGATGGTGGACCTGATCCACCGGCCCATCGAGACCCCGGTGACCGAGGAGACCTTCACCGACACCATCGTGCGGCCGGTCGACGCCATCCACATGCCGGTTCTCTCGGCCAGCCAGCTCATGGTGCACAAGCTGCTCAGCTTCTCCCAGCACTACTGCGACTTCGCCCGGGCCCTGCCGCTCGCCCGTTCACTGCGAGAACAGATCGACTGGGAACGGGTACGGAAGGAGACGCAGCACTCGCCGTACGCCGAGGCGTTCCTGGTGCTGCTCGACCGGCTGGACGTGCTGCCCGGCGGCGCGACCGGAGGAAGGGAGACACCGTGACCGAGCACCACGCCGGCGGGCCGCCCGACGAGTACGTCGAGGCCGAGATCCAGAGCATGCTGGCCGAGGACCCGGACGTCGCCGAGCAGGGCATCACGGTGGTGCGCCGCGAGCGCGGCCTGGTGCTCTACGGCGAGGTGGAGAGCCCGCACCGGCGGGAGGAGATCCTGCGGCGGGTCACCGAGCGCTTCCCGGACGTGCCGGTCACCAGCGACATCGGCGTGATCCGCACGCAGGCCCCCACCCAGGTCGAGGAGTTGCCGTGAGGGAGGTTCGATGGTGATCCGGATCGCCGCCGTCGGAGACGTGCACCTGGACGAGGACGTGGTCGGCCGCTTCCGGCCCGCGCTGGAGGAGTTGCCCGACTGCGCCGACGCGCTCCTGCTCGCTGGGGACCTGACCCGGCACGGCACCGAGTCCGAGGCACGGTGCGTGGCACAGGAGTTCGGCGACCTCGGCGTTCCGGTGATCACCGTGCTCGGCAACCACGACCACCACTGCGACCAGGTGCCGCAGGTGGTGAAGGTGCTGGAGGACGCCGGGATCACCGTGCTGGAGGGGACCGGGATCGTGCTGGAGTGCGCCGGCGGGCGGCTCGGCGTGGCCGGGGCGAAGGGGTTCGGCGGCGGGTTCGCCGGCCGGTGTGCCAGCGACTTCGGCGAGCCGGAGATGAAGGCGTTCGTCCAGACCACCAAGGAGAGTGCGGACGCCCTCGGCGCGGCATTGCGTGGGCTCGACTGCGACCTGCTGGTCGCGCTCACCCACTACTCCCCCGTGCCGGACACGCTCGCTGGCGAGCCGCTGGAGATCTACCCGTTCCTCGGCTGCTACCAGCTCGGCCAGGCCATCGACTCGGCGCCCACCGCGCTGGCCCTGCACGGGCACGCCCACCACGGCACCGAGCGGGGCACCACCCCGGGCGGCGTGCGGGTCCGCAACGTCGCGCACCCGGTCATCAAGCAGGCGTACAGCATCTTCCATGTGGGTGATCATCTGGGCTGAGAAGCAGGTTTCCGGGATCCGACGGACGGGTATCCAGCCGACATGGAGCTGATTCTCTGGATTCTCGCAGTCGTACTGGTGGTCGCCGGCATCCTTGCGCTGTTCCGCCGGCAGATCCTGTGGGGCATCGTCCTCATCGTCGTCGGCCTGCTGGTCGGCCCGGGCGGCGTCAGCATCTTCAACAATTAGCGCCGACCTCCCACCACCCCTGACCCGCCGGGGTCGTCGGGTTCGAAAGCTCCGTCCTCCCAGACAGGAGCGGCCGGACCCGGCGACCCCGGCGCTGTGCTGCGGCGGCCCCGGTTTGTCCGCTGCGCGGGGCCCACGGCCCCGCGCCCGTCAGGTCAGCAGCGGGGCACGCTCGGGATGTAGCCGTCGTATCCGGTGTAGACGTACGCGTCGGAGATGTACCGGCCGGAGCCGATCCGGTCCCAGATCGAGCTGGTGCCGTAGGTGCCGGAGACCGAGGTGCCGCTGGTCTGGCAGTAGATGGTGACGCTCGCGCCGTCGGCCACCGTGCCGACCGCGCTGTAACCGGTGCCCGGGCCGGAGCGGACGGTCAGCGCCACGCCGGAGGCGGTGTTGACGGTGCCGGCACCGGTGTTCGCGCCGGAGCAGCCGTTGTCGCTGGTGTAGGTCTTGGTGCCCCAGTAGAGGGCGAGCGCCCCGTTGAACCGGACCTGGACGTCGCTGCCGTTGAGCCGCTGCTCGTAGTGCAGGTGCGGGCCGGTCGAGCCGCCGGTGCTGCCCACGTAGCCGATCACCCGGCCGTAGCCGACGGTCTGCCCGACGGAGACGTTGAAGCTGCTCAGGTGGGCGTAGTAGGTGGTGTAGCCGTTGCCGTGGTCGATCCGGACGTACTTGCCGTAGCTGGTGCTGCCGAGGTCCGTCACCCGGTCGACGGTGCCGGGCGCGCTGGCCACCACCGGGTCGCCGAGGTCGTCGGTGCGGTTGAAGTCGACGGCGTAGGGCGGGCTGTGGTCGGACCGGGTCTGGCCGGACCAGGACTGGTTGCAGGGGAACGGAACCTTGAACGTCGGCGCGGCCATGGCCGGCGCCGCCGGCACCAGGGCCACGAGGACGGCCGTCACCGCCGCGAGGCTGAACCAGCGCTTGCGCATCCATTGCCTCCTATGTTGAAAGTTTTCGATCCGATAGGGACAGGGTGGCAGAAAGTTCCATCGATGGGAAGGGCTCCGCAGGTCAGCGTGTCAGCGGAGCGTGGGAGCGCGCCCACGGCCGGTGAGCGGGTTTCCGGATTGTTACCGGGCCGTGTCCGCCAGGGGGTGGACCGGACGGGATGCAAGCGCTTACATGTGTGGACGACCATCGGACCGGCGCGAGTTCGATTTCCTCCACGCGCCGGCAAGGAAGGAGATCGGCATGGCGTTTGCCAGATCACGCCAGGCTCTCGCGATCGCCGGCGTTCTGGGGCTGGCGCTCGGCGTCACCGCCTGCGGCACCGGCAACGACAAGAAGAGCAGCAAGGCGAGCTCGCCCGAGTGCGCCGCATACGAGAAGTACCAGGGCCACGACGGCAAGAAGGTCACGATCTACTCGTCGATCCGGGACATCGAGGCCGACCGCCTGGACCAGTCCTGGAAGCAGTTCGAGGACTGCACCGGCATCGACATCGACCACGAGGGCTCGGGCGAGTTCGAGGCCCAGCTGGGCGTCCGCGTCGACGGCGGCAACGCTCCCGACCTGGCCTTCATCCCGCAGCCGGGCCTGCTCAAGCGGTTCGCCGACGCGGGCAAGCTCAAGACGGTCGGCGCCGACACCAAGGCGCTGGCCGAGCAGAACTTCTCCCCCGACTGGCTGAAGTACAGCACCGTGGACGGCAAGCTCTACGGCGTCCCGCTCGGCTCCAACGTGAAGTCCTACGTGTGGTACTCGCCGAAGACCTTCAAGGAGAAGGGCTGGACCGTCCCGACCACCTGGGACGAGCTCATCGCGCTCAGCGACAAGATCGCGGCGAGCGGCACCAAGCCGTGGTGCGCGGGCATCGAGTCCGGTGACGCCACCGGCTGGCCGGCCACCGACTGGATCGAGGACGTGCTGCTGCGCACCCAGGGCGTGGAGGTCTACGACCAGTGGACCACCCACGGCATCCCGTTCAACGACCCGAAGGTCGCCGACGCGGTCGACAAGGCCGGCAGCATCCTCAAGAACGAGAAGTACGTCAACGGCGGCTTCGGCGGCGTGAAGAGCATCGCCACCACCTCCTTCCAGGAGGCCGGCACGCCGATCACCACCGGCAAGTGCGCCATGCACCGCCAGGCGTCCTTCTACGCCAACCAGTGGCCGGAGGGCACCAAGGTGGCCGAGGACGGCGACGTCTTCGCGTTCTACTTCCCGGCCGTCGACCCGGCCAAGGGCAAGCCGGTGCTGGGCGCCGGTGAGTTCGTCTCGGCCTTCGCGGACCGTCCCGAGGTCCAGGCGGTGCAGACCTACCTGGCCTCCGGCGAGTACGTCAACAGCCGCGCCAAGATCGGCGACTGGCTGTCGGCGAACAAGAAGCTCGACATCAACAACGTCCCGAACCCGGTGGACAAGCTCTCCGTCCAGATCCTGCAGGACCCGAAGACCGAGTTCCGGTTCGACGGCTCGGACCTGATGCCGGCCGCGGTCGGCGCGGGCACCTTCTGGAAGGGCATGGTCGACTGGATCAACGGCAAGGACACCACCACGGTGCTGAACGGCATCGAGAGCAGCTGGAAGTGATCTGAGGCGGTGGCCCGGTCCGCGACGCGGGCCGGGCCACCGCCCGCAACCGAACCCTTGAGGGAGGGTCGATGGAGTTCGACTTCGCGGCGGAACAGCCGAAGTTCCTCATGCTGATGTACGGGCTGATCGCTTTCGTCGCGGTGGTGGGCGGGCTGCTCCTGCTCCTCGACGTGGTGCCGGCCTGGTTCGCCCGCCGGCGGGAGGAGAGGCTGGTCGCCGCCGTGGCGAGCGGCGCGTCCCTGCCCCGCCGGCGCAAGCCGCGGGAAGGCGTGATCGCGCTCTTCTTCCTGTTGCCGACACTGCTGTTTCTCATCGTCGGACTGGTGGTGCCGGCGATCCGGACCACCCTCCTCTCGTTCATGGACAAGGACAGCAGCAACTGGGTGGGCCTGGCCAACTACACCTGGATGTTCTCCGAGGACTCGATCGTCCGGGTGCTGATCAACAGCCTGGTCTGGGTGCTCCTCGTGCCGCTGCTGGCCACCGCGTTCGGCCTGATCTACGCCGTCCTCGTGGACAAGGCCCGGTTCGAGGCGGTGGCCAAGTCCCTGATCTTCCTGCCGATGGCGATCTCGTTCGTCGGCGCCGCCATCATCTGGAAGTTCGTCTACGCCTACCGCGGCGACAGCGACCAGATCGGCCTGCTCAACCAGATCGTCGTGAGCCTGGGCGGGGAGCCGAAGCAGTGGCTGCTGGAATCGCCGCTGAACACCTTCCTGCTGATCGTGATCATGGTGTGGATCCAGGCCGGCTTCGCCATGGTGGTGCTCTCCGCGGCGATCAAGGCCATCCCGGCCGACATCGTCGAGGCGGCCCGCCTCGACGGGGTCTCCCCGTGGCAGATGTTCTGGCAGATCACCATGCCGAGCATCCGGCCGGCGCTGATCGTCGTGGTGGTGACGCTCTCGATCGCCACGCTCAAGGTCTTCGACATCGTCCGGACCGCCACCAACGGCAACTACGACACCAACGTGATCGCCACCGAGATGTACAACCAGGCGTTCCGGTACCAGGAGAACGGGCAGGGCTCCGCGCTCGCGGTCTTCCTCTTCGTCCTGGTCATCCCGATCGTGATCTACCAGATCCGCAACCTGCGTCAGCAGCGGGAGGGCTGAGATGACCACCGCCACCCCCACCGTCGGAGCCGGCGTCCAGGCCACCGGGACGCCCAGCCGGGCCGCCCGGGTCCGCAAGCGGCTGAACAGCCGCACCGCCACGCTGGTCTCGATCGTCATCGCGCTGCTCTGGACGATCCCGACCTTCGGCCTGTTCATCTCCTCGATCCGGCCCGAGGACCAGATCAAGACCACCGGCTGGTGGACGTTCTTCAGCGACCCGCAGTTCACCCTGGAGAACTACCAGGAGGTGTTGTTCAGCACCGGCTCGTCGGGGCAGCTGGCCAGCTACTTCATCAACTCGCTGGCGATCACCATCCCGTCGGTGCTCTTCCCGCTGGCGTTCGCCTCGCTGGCCGCGTACGCGCTGGCGTGGATGAACTTCAAGGGACGGGACTGGGTCTACATCGCCATCTTCGCGCTGCAGATCGTGCCGCTGCAGATGGCTCTCGTGCCGCTGCTGAAGTTCTTCTCCACCGGCGTCACCATCGCCGGGGTCCAGGTGCTCCCCGCCTGGGACCTGGTCGACGAGCAGAAGTTCGCCCAGGTGTGGTTCGCGCACACCTGCTTCGCGCTCCCGTTCGCCGTGTTCCTGCTGCACAACTTCATCGCGCAGCTCCCGGGGGACCTGATGGAGGCGGCCCGGGTCGACGGGGCCACCCACCCGAAGATCTTCCGCACCATCGTCCTGCCGCTGATCACCCCGGCACTGGCCGCGTTCGGCATCTTCCAGTTCCTGTGGGTCTGGAACGACCTGCTGGTCGCGCTGATCTTCGCGGGTGGCGGCGACGAGACCGCCCCGCTCACCGTCCGGCTCGCCGAGCTGGCCGGCACCCGGGGCAACGAGTGGCAACGGCTGACGGCCGGCGCGTTCGTGTCGATCGTCGTACCGCTGATCGTGTTCCTGTCCCTCCAGCGCTTTTTCGTGCGGGGCCTGCTCGCCGGCAGCGTCAAGGGCTGATCCGATGCTCCGCCGCCGCCGGTTCTCCGGCGGCGGCGGGCGCGGGTCGGAGCGGGGAACCGATGACGAAGATTGACGATGTCGCCCGACTGGCCGGGGTCTCCACGGCCACCGTCTCCCGGGCGCTGCGCGGCCTGCCGACGGTCTCGGCCGCGACGCGGCGCCGGGTCCTCGCCGCCGCCGAGCAGCTCCAGTACGCCGTCTCGCCGAGCGCCTCCCGACTGGCCGGCGGGAAGACCGGCACGGTGGCGGTGGTGGTCCCCCGGATCACCCGCTGGTTCTTCGGCACCGTGGTCGAGGCGGTCGAGGACTTCCTCCACCAGAACGGCTACGACCTGCTGCTCTACAACCTCGGCGGGCGGGAACAGATCCGGCAGCGGGTGCTGCACCCGGCCAGCCTGCACAAGCGGGTCGACGCGATCATCCTGGTCGCCACCCCGCTGCGGCCGGCCGACCTGACCGCGCTGACCAAGCTGGCCCTGCCCGGCGTGACAATCAGCTCCGGCAGCGGGGTGCCCGGCTGGCCCTGCGTCCGGATCGACGACGTGGCCGCGGCACGGACCGCCACCCGGCACCTGCTCGACCTCGGCCACACCCGGATCGCGCACATCTCCGGCGACCCGGACGACGAGCTGGCCTTCACCACCCACCTGGACCGGCGACGCGGCTACGAGGAGGCGCTGCGCACGGCCGGGCTCCGGCCCGACCCGAGCCTGGACGTCGAGTCGCAGTTCACCGTCGACGGCGGCACCCGGGCGACCGCCGAGCTGCTGGCCCGGGGAGAGCCGCCCACCGCGATCTTCGCCGCCTGCGACGAGATGGCGATGGGCGCGATGACCGCGCTGCGCGACGCGGGGTTGCGGGTGCCGCAGGACGTCAGCGTGATCGGCATCGACGACCACGACCTGGCCGGCGCGCTCGGGCTGAGCACGATCGCCCAACCGGCGGCGGAGCAGGGGCTGCTCGCCGCGCGGATGCTCCTCGACCCGCTGGGCGGGCGCGCCGCCCACGCGTACCCGGGGCTGGTGCCGGCGCCGCGCGGCGCCGACACCGACGACGGGTCGCCGGCCTCGGTGATCCTGCCCACTCGCCTGGTGGTGCGTGAATCGACCGCGCCGCCCCGGGCAAACTGAACGGATTCGTCCCGCACGCACGACAGGGAGAAGGCGCTGAACACCGACGCGACGCAGCAGGACCCGGCCACCGGCTGGTGGACCGAGGCCGTCATCTACCAGATCTACCCGCGCTCGTTCGCCGACTCCAACGGCGACGGCATCGGCGACCTCCCGGGCATCACGGCCCGCCTCGGTCACCTCAGCGAGCTGGGGGTCGACGCGATCTGGCTGTCGCCGTTCTACCCGTCCCCGCAGGCCGACGCCGGCTACGACGTGGCGGACTACCGCGACGTCGACCCGCTCTTCGGCACCCTGGCGGACGCCGACAAGATGATCGCCGAGGCGAAGGCACGCGGCCTGCGGGTGATCGTCGACCTGGTCCCGAACCACACCTCGTCCCAGCACCGCTGGTTCCAGGCCGCCGTCACGGCCGCGCCGGGCAGCCCGGAGCGGCAGCGGTACATCTTCCGGGACGGCAAGGGCCCGCAGGGGGCCGCGCCGCCGAACGACTGGGAGAGCGTCTTCGGCGGGCCGGCCTGGACCCGGCTGCCGGACGGCCAGTGGTACCTGCACCTGTTCGACTCCGGCCAGCCCGACCTCAACTGGGGCAACCCGGAGGTGCGCGCCGAGTTCCTGGACATCCTGCGGTTCTGGCTGGACCGGGGCGTCGACGGGTTCCGGGTCGACGTGGCGCACGGGCTGATCAAGCAGGCCGACCTGGCCGACTGGCAGGAGCCGCAGGAGATCCTCTCCGGTCAGGAGGTGGACAAGCCGCGCCCGCCGATGTGGGACCAGGACGGTGTGCACGACATCTACCGGGAGTGGCGGCGGCTGCTCGACTCCTACGACGGGGAGCGGATCCTGGTCGCCGAGGCGTGGGTGGAGCCGGCCGAGCGGCTGGCCCGCTACGTCCGGCCGGACGAGATGCACCAGGCGTTCAACTTCGAGTACCTGCTCGCCGCCTGGACCGCCCCCGCCCAGTACGCGGTGATCACCCGCTCGCTGGAGGCCACCGACTCGGTGGGCGCCCCGACCACGTGGGTGCTGTCGAACCACGACGTGGTCCGGCACGCCTCCCGGCTCGGGCTCGCCGTCGGCGGCGGCCGCCCCAACGGCATCGGCATCGGAGACCCGCAGCCCGACGCCGCGCTCGGCCTGCGCCGGGCCCGGGCGGCCAGCCTGCTGATGCTCGCCCTACCCGGCTCGGCCTACCTCTACCAGGGCGAGGAACTGGGGCTGCCTGAGCACACCACGCTGCCCGACGAGGCCCGGCAGGACCCGACCTGGGAGCGCAGCCTGCACACCCAGCGCGGCCGGGACGGCTGCCGGGTGCCGATCCCGTGGGAGGCCGACGCCCCGTCGTACGGCTTCGGCCCGACCGACGCGAGCTGGCTCCCCCAGCCGCCGCTCTGGGCCGAGTACGCGCTCGACCGGCAGCGCGGGGTCGACGGCTCGACCTACGAGCTGTACCGGACGGCGCTGCGGCTGCGCCGCGAGCACGGCCTGGCCCGGGGGCCGCTGCGCTGGCTCTCCTCCGGTGACGAGGTGCTCGCCTTCACCAACGGCGGGCTCACCGTGCTGACCAACTTCGGCGCGGAGCCGGTGCCGCTGCCGGCCGGCGCCGAGGTGCTGGCGTCGAGCGGCCCGCTGGAGGGCGATGCCGTCTCCACCGACACGACCGTCTGGTACCGCGCCTGACACTGCGAGGAGGGCCCCTCTCAACGCCTGGCGTTGAGAGGGGGCCCCTCCTCACAGGCGGTCGGCGCGGGCGTGCAGGAGGTCGTGGACCTGGGCGATGTCCCGGGGTGAGGTGCGGGCGGCCAGCCAGTACATGACGCCGGTCGGGATGAAGAAGAGCTGGAACGCGGCCAGCCCGACGGCGTAGTTCAGCGGCGGCGGGAAGGCCCCGCGGAGCGCCTGGAAGGCCACCCCGACCAGCCCGTTGCCGGCCGCCCGGCCGACCCCGTTGACCAGGTTGCCGAGGCTGTAGACCGTGCCCCGGTGCTCGGGCGGGTTGACGTCGGCGATCAGCGCGAACCAGTTGGGCGAGTTGGCCGAGGTGAGCGCGAGGGCGAGCACGGCCGCGAGCAGGCTCAGCCCGACCGTCGGCTCGGTGAACACGCTGGCCAGCACGGCCCTGATCACCGCGCCGGAGCTGCCGCCGTCCGGCACGTCGATCCGGATCGGCACGAAGAACAGGACCAGGTAGAACGGCACGGCCGCGAGGATGCCCACCGCCGCGACCAGGGCCCGCCCGCTCGGCGTACGCCGTTGCAGCGCGTCGCCGGCCAGGCCGCCCACGATGGAGAGCACCCCGCCGAGCTGGAACAGGGTGGCGAAGACGCTGCCCACCACCACGGCGGTGGCCGCCGAATAGCCCTGTGCCTCGGCCCGCTGGCTGAACAGCACCGGCAGCCAGACCAGCGAGCCGAAGGCCGCCTGCGCGGTCAGCCCCTGGAGGACCAGCCAGTGGTTGGTCCGCCGGGCCAGGATCCGGGGCAGGTCCGCGCGGCTGATCCGGTAGTCGTACTCGCCGCCGGCGTCAAGCGCCGCGGCCAGCTCCGGTTCGCTCTGTCCGCGCCGGATGTCGTAGGTGAACAGGTACGCCACGGTGGCGGCCAGGCCGACCCCGGTGAGCACCAGGAACGGCCGCCGCCAGTCGGTGGCGCCGAGCAGGCCCCCGGTCAGGGTGCCGGCCAGCGTGCCGACGCCCTGGGACAGGCCCCAGAAGCTCATCACCAGCCCCCGGCGGCGGGGCGAGATCAGGTCGGTGACAACGGAGAAGCCGACCGAGCCGACCGCGCCCAGCCCGACCGCGGCGACGAGCTGGGCGATCAGGAACGTCGGGTAGTGCTGGGCGAGGGCGCTGCCCCCGGTGCCCGCCGCCCAGATCAGCGTGCCGACCATGAGCAGCGGCTTGCGGTCGGTGCGGTCGCCGACGTACGCCCAGGCCACCGCGGCGAGCGCGCTGACCAGGAAGCTGACCGCGGTGACCAGGCCGAGCAGCCGCTGCGACACGCCCAGCGCGCCGGAGATCGGCCCGTACAGCGGCGGGATCAAGCCGATGGCCACGTTGTCCAGCGAGGCGAGGACCACGAACACCACGACGCTGTAGAACCGGTGGGCCGCGTTCCCCCGCCGGGAGACCCTCGTGCCACTGCTCATGCCGGGCAGCCAATCAGGTGCGGATCACAGCCGGAACACGGGCCCCCACCCGGTCAGAGGTAGCCGCCGATCTCGACCGGCACCGCGCCGGCCGGCGCCGTCCCGGCGCGCAGCGCGTACAGCTCGGCGAGGGTGGCGCCCTGCGGCGGGACGCCGGCGGAGGTGCCCAGCCAGTCGGCCGCCTCGGCGTGCGACAGCGGGCCGACCTCGATCCGGGCCAGGCAGCGCCCGGGCCGGGTCACCGCCGGATGCAGGCGGGACAGCTCCTCGTTGGTGGTGATCGCGACCAGCACGTTGCGCCCCTGGCCGAGCAGCCCATCGGTCAGGTTGAGCAGGCGGGACAGGGCCTGCCCGGTCGCCTGCCGGGCCTCCCCCCGGATCAGCTCGTCGCAGTCCTCGAGGATGAGCAGCCGCCACCGGCGGCGGTCCTCGCCGTCGTCGCCCTCCTCGTCCTCCCCCACCGCCACCTCGGCCAGGTAGGCGGGATCGCCGAAGAGCGCCTCGGGGTCGAGGACGCAGTCCACCTGGCACCAGTCACGCCACTGAAGGGCGAGCGCACGCAGCGCCGTGGTCTTCCCGGTGCCCGGCGGCCCGTGCATGAGCAGCAGCCGGCCGGCGACCGTCTCGGGGGTCGCCGCCATCAGGGCGTCCAGCGGGGTCGCCGCCGCGGCTGGATAGTTGGCCCGGATGTCGGCCCAGGTCGGCGTCGTGATCCGCCGGGTGTCCCGTTGGGCCCCTCGGCGGGGGTTCTGGTGCCAGAACCCGATCGGGCCGGTGTCCGGCTGCACCGGCTCCGCCCCGCCCTTGACGATCTCGTCAAGGACCGCCGCGCCGGTCGCCTCGTCGACGGCGGTGACCGTCACCTCCGCGCCTCGGCCACGCCAGCTCACCACCCGTACCGTCCAGCCGTCGCCGCCGGCGAGCCGGGCCACCCGGTTGCGCTCGATGGCGGTCCGGGTCAGCGCCGCCCGCTCGGGCACCAGCCGGGCCCCGGCCCGGACCTTGGCCAGGCGGACGGTCCGCGCCCAGGGATGGCGGCCGGTGACGAAGTCGGTCAGCAGCAGCGTGTCGATGACGTCGCCCGGGCTGTCGACGTCGTCGTACTGGAAGACGGGCAGCGGGCTGGGCCGGGCGGCGTCTCCGGGAGGGGAAGGTGGCGGCACGCCACGATGATCCCCACCGGTCGGCCGCCCGGCATCCGGTTTATCCGCGCACCCGGTCCACTACGCGGTCCCGGGCCAGCGCGTAACGCTCGCGGACCGCGGGAACGTCCGACGACTCCGGCCCGGCGCGTCCGGCACCGTCGTCGACCCCGTACTCCTCGGTGTCGCCGATCGACCAGGTGGGCGGCGCCGCCCCGCCCAGGGCGACCCAGGCGGCCTGGCGGGCGGCCCCGTCGGCGACGTACTCCCCGGGCGGGGGCACGACCACCGGGCGGCCGAAGACCTGCGGGGCGATCCGCCGCACCGCGGCGGACCGGGCCCCGCCGCCGACCAGGATGATCCGGTCGGCGCGGGCGCCCTGCGCGGTCAGCGCGTCGAGGCCGTCGGCCAGCGCGCAGAGCATGCCCTCGACGGCGGCCCGGGCCAGGTGGGCCGGGGTCGAGGTGCCCAGGGTGAGGCCGTGCAGCGCGCCGGTGGCGGTGGGCCGGTCCGGGGTCCGCTCCCCCTCCAGGTAGGGCACCATGACCAGCCCGTCGGCACCCGGCGGGGCGGCCAGGGCCAGCTCGCTCAGCGTGGCCAGGTCGACGCCGAGCAGCCTCGCGGCGGCGTCGAGCACCCGGGCCGCGTTGAGGGTGCAGACCAGCGGCAGGAACCGGCCGGTGGCGTCCGCGAAGCCCGCGACCGCCCCGCTCGGGTCGGCGGCCGGCGTGTCGGCGACCGCGAAGACGGTGCCCGAGGTGCCGATCGAGACGACCACGTCGCCCGGGCCGGCCCCGGCGCCGAGCGCGGCGGCGGCGTTGTCCCCGGTGCCCGGTCCGAGCAGGACCGGGCCGGCGGCGCCGCCCGCTCCGCCGCCGAGCGCCCCCGGGTCGAGGTGCCCGGCCACCTCGGCCGGGCCGAGCACCACGGGCACCCGCAGCCGCCGTCCGAAGGCGCGTTCCAGCAGGTCGAGCCGGTATTCGCCGGTGCGCGGCGACCAGTAGCCGGTGCCGCTGGCGTCGCCCCGGTCGGTGCGCAGCGCGGCCAGGCCGGGGGCGCCGGCCAGCCGCCAGGTGAGCCAGTCGTGCGGCAGGCAGACGGCGGCCACCCGGTCGGCGTTGGCCGGCTCGTGCCGGGCCAGCCAGCGCAGCTTCGTCACGGTGAAGCTGGCCACCGGCACGGAGCCGGTCGCGTCGGCCCAGAACCGGCGGCCGGCCTCCCCGCCGCCCGCCTCCTCGACCAGCTCGCGGGCGGCGTCGGCGGAGCGGGTGTCGTTCCAGAGCAGCGCCGGGCGGACCACCTGCCCCGCCTCGTCCAGGCAGACCATGCCGTGCTGCTGGCCACCGACCGCGACGGCGGCCACGTCGGTCAGCCCGCCGGCCTCGGCGACGGCCGTCCGCAGGGCCTCCCACCAGGCCTGGGGGTCGACCTCGGTGCCCTCGGGGTGCGGCGCGCGGCCCTGCCGGACCAGCGCGCCGGTCTCCGCGTCCCGGACCACCACCTTGCAGGACTGGGTCGACGAGTCGATTCCGGCGACGAGCGGCATGGCGACCCGCCTCAGCGCGCGCCGAGCAGGTGCTCGACGGCGAGCTGGTTGAGCCGGACGAAGCCGAAGCCCTTCGCCCCGGCCGCGTCCGGGTCGAACTCCTCGAACGCGGAGCGGTCGGCGAGCAGGTCGGCGTAGCCCTCGCCCGGGTTGAGCGTCGGGGTGGCCAGCTCGGTCACCTTGCTGGCGGCCAGCGCCTCGGCCACCTCCGGGTCGGCCCGGAACGCCGCGGCCCGCTCCTTGAGCAGCAGGTAGGTGCGCATGTTCGCCTCGGCCGACGCCCACACGCCGGTCATGTCCTCGGTCCGGGAGGGCTTGTAGTCGAAGTGCCGCGGCCCGTCGTAGGCGGGACCGCCGTTCGGCCCGCCGTTCTCCAGCAGGTCGACCAGGGCGAACGCGTTGAGCAGGTCACCGTGGCCGAAGACCAGGTCCTGGTCGTACTTGATGCCGCGCTGGCCGTTGAGGTCGATGTGGAACAGCTTGCCCTGCCAGAGCGCCTGGGCGATGCCGTGCGCGAAGTTCAGCCCGGCCATCTGCTCGTGGCCGACCTCGGGGTTCAGGCCGACCAGCTCGGGGTGGGCCAGGGTGGAGATGAAGGCCATCGCGTGCCCGACGGTCGGCAGCAGGATGTCGCCCCGCGGCTCGTTCGGCTTCGGCTCGAGGGCGAAGCGCAGGTCGTAGCCCTGGTCGACGACGTACTGGCAGAGCAGGTCGACGGCCTCCCGGTAGCGGTCCAGCGCGGCGCGGACGTCCTTGGCCAGGTCGTACTCGGCGCCCTCCCGGCCGCCCCACATCACGAAGGTGCGGGCGCCCAGCTCGGCGGCGAGGTCGACGTTGCGCAGCACCTTGCGCAGCGCGTACCGGCGGATGTCGCGGTCGTTGCTGGTGAAGCCGCCGTCCTTGAACACCGGGTGGGTGAAGAGGTTGGTGGTGACCATCGGCACGACCAGGCCGGTCTCGTCGAGGGCCTTGCGGAACCGGGTCAGGTGGCCGTCGCGGGTGACGGCGTCCGCGCCGAAGGGGACCAGGTCGTCGTCGTGGAAGGTGATCCCGTACGCGCCCAGCTCGGCCAGCTTGTGGACGGCCTCGACCGCGTCCAGCGCGGGCCGGGTGGCGTCGCCGAACGGGTCGCGGGCCGGCCAGCCCACGGTCCAGAGACCGAAGGAGAACTTGTCGGCGGGGGTGGGACGGGATGCCATGGGGACCTCCGGGGATGTCGTCCGCAATTTGTTCAGTGGTTGAATTAAATGGCGGCGATGTGGCAGTGTCAAGCGGTGACCAGCGCCAGCACCGACGGGGCGGTCCGGCAGGGCAGCCTCCGCGAGCTCAACCTCGCGGTCGTGCTCCGGCGGATCGCCGCCGCCGACCGACCGCCGTCCCGGGCCGAGATCGCCGCCGGGACCGGGCTGACCCGGGCCACCGTCTCCGCGGTGGTCGACGACCTGATCGCCGGCCGGTTGGTGGCCGAGGCGGAGCCCGCGCCGCGCACCGGGGCGGGGCGGCCCGCCCGCGGCCTGGTGCTGGCCGCCGACGGCCCGGCCGGACTCGGGCTGGAGGTGAACGTCGACTACCTGGCCGCCTGCGTGGTCGACCTGACCGGGACGGTCCGGCACCACCTGGTGCGCCGCGCCGATCTGCGCCCGGTCTCCCCCACCGACGCCCTGGACCGGCTCGCCGCGCTGGCCGCCGAGGCCCGCGCCGCCGCCGTACGCGACGGCCTGACCCTGGCCGGCGCGGCGCTCGCCGTGCCGGGGCTGGTCGGCGACGGCGGCCTCGTCCGGCTCGCGCCCAACCTCGGCTGGCGCGAGGTCGACGTGCCCGCCCTGCTCGCCGGGAACCCGCTCGCCGAGCGCGTCCACGGGGTCCCTCCGCTGGTGGTCGACAACGAGGCCAACCTGGCCGCCCTCGGGGAACTGCACGCCGGCCCACCCGGCTCGGCGAGCTTCCTGCACATCACCGGCGAGATCGGCATCGGCGCCGGGATCGTGCTGGACGGGGTGCTCTACCGGGGCACGCGCGGCTGGAGCGGCGAGATCGGTCACATCCCCGTGCAGCCGCAGGGGCGGCCGTGCCGCTGCGGCGGCCAGGGCTGCCTGGAGCGGTACGCGGGCCAGGAGGCGATCCTGGCCGCCGCCGGCCTGGCCGGCGCGGACCTGCCGGCGGACACCGCGGCCACCCGGCTGGCCGACCTGGCCGCAGCGGGCGACCCGGCCACGCTGGCCGCGCTGGCGGACGCCGGGACCGCCCTCGGGGTGGCCGTCGCGGGCGTGGTGAACCTGCTTGACCTGGACACCGTGGTGCTCGGCGGTGGATACGCCCCGCTCGCCCCCTGGCTGCGCCCGCCGGTGGTCGCGGAGATCTCCCGGCGGGTGCTCACCGCCGCCTGGTCGCCGGTGGCGGTGCGCCCGGCCGCGCTCGGGGCGCAGTCCGCGGCGGTCGGCGGGGCCGCCTCGGTGGTCCGCCGGATCGTCGACCGGCCGGTCGGCTGGCTGGCCCGTTCCGGCTGACCCCGGCCTTCCTCGACGGGCGTTCGACAACCCCGCTCCGTACGCTGCCGTCAGGCAACCAGTCCGCGATCGAGGAGTGCACCGACAGCATGCGCACGGGTCAACAGACCGAAGCGCCCGTTCACCGGCGGTGACGGCCGCCCGACGGGCGGCCGGGACGGCGCTGCCGGCCGACTCCCGGCTCGCCCGCGAGTTGCTGGACGGCCGTGCTGACCGGGCGGGTACGCCCGGTCGTTGCAGACCTTGCGGCTCGTCGAGCAGCGCCCGCGGGAGCTGATGGCGCTGCTCAACCGCGCGCTGCTGGACGCCACCGACGCGGCCCGCCGGGCCCAGTTCACCACCCTCCTGCTGGGCGCCCTGAGCCGCGAGCCGGACGGCGGGCTGCTGGTCCGGGTGGCCGGCGGCGGGCACCCGGCCCCGCTGGTGGTCCGGACCGACGGCCGGACCGAGCCCGTCCGGGTGGGCGGCATGCCGGTCGGCGCGCTGGCCGCGGCCCGCTTCGTCGAGGCGGAGGTACGCCTCGCCCCGGGCGACCTGCTGGTGGCGTACACCGACGGGGTGACCCGGGCCCGGGGCGGCCCGACCCGGCTGGAGATGTTCGGCGAGGCCCGGCTGCGGCAGGCGCTCGCCTCCGGCGCCGGCCTGCCGCCGGCCACGCTGATCGACCGGTTGCTCCGGTTGGTCGACGACTGGCTCGACGGCCAGGTGCACGACGACATCGCCATGCTGGCCGTGGCGGCGGAATGACCGGCCCGGCCGGGTCAGGCGGTGCGGGCCACCGGAGGCTCGGCGGGTGGCTCCGGCTCGGCGGACGGGTCGCCGATCCGCTCCCCCGAGGGCTGGAGCACCGGCCAGCCCTCCGCGGCGGCGGCCTCCCCGCGCCGACCGGCCTCGTCGAACTCGCGCATCCCGCGCAGCAGCGCCGCGCGCCCCTCGGCGCTCATGGCGGCCAGGATCCGGTCCAGCCGGTGACGCCGGTCGGCGCGCAGCTCGGCGAGGAGCCGGGTGGCCGTCGGGGTCAGATGCAGGGCGATCTCCCGCCGGTCGTACCTGCCCGGCTCGCGTTCCAGCATCCCGGCGGCCACCAGGCGGTCACAGAGCCGGCTCGCGGAGGAGAGCAGCATGTCGGTCAGCGTGGCGAGCCGGCGGAGGTTGATCCCGTCATACTGCTCGACGACCATGACGGCGCGTAGCTGGGCGCTGGAGAGCCGGCTCGTGGTGCGCTCCCGGGCCGCCTCCCAGACAGCCAGCAGGGTGCCCGCCGCCTCGTCGAGGTCGGCGGCCATACTCGCATCAGGTCCCTGGGGACCGCGGTCTTCGGCCATGGTGCGCCCGAGACTACCCGGCCCGACAGGCCGACGACCTGTGCAAAGGAGCAAAGATGAGCGGACCGGAGGATCGGGCGCGGCGGAGCCTCACGGAGGCGCCGACGGATCAGCTCGTCGACCGGCTCGCCGCCGAGTTCGAACGGTCGTACGGGATCACCCGCACCGAGCTGTACCAGGTCGACTACCGCTTGGCCGCGCTCCTGCCGCTGGCCGGGGGTGAGCCGATCGTCACCCCCGGCCACCCGGCCTGGCGCTGCTTCGACCACCAGGAGCCGATCGTGTCGGAGGGCACCGGCTGGTTCCCGGTCGGGATGCGCGGCGAGCGGCGGGGGGTGCTCCGGCTCTCGCCGCTGCCGCCCGACCCGGCCGCCCTGGCCGAGCTGGACGCCGCCGCCACCGCGCTCGGCCACGAACTGGCCGCCGTGGCGGCCACCACCGACATCTACCTGACCGCCCGGCGCAGCCGGCGGCTCACCCTGGCCGCCGAGATGCAGTGGGAGCTGCTGCCGGGCCGCAGCCGGATCCGCCCCTCGTTCAGCCTGGCCGGCCAACTGGAGCCGGCGTACGCGGTGCGTGGCGACGGCTTCGACTGGTCCGACGACGGCCGCCGGCTCTGGCTCTCGGTGGTCAACGGCACGGGCGAGGGGGTGGCCGCCTCGATGCTCACCTCCCTGTCGATCCACGCGCTGCGCAACGCCCGCCGCGCCGAGCTGGGACTGGCCGATCAGGCCGCCCTGGCCGACCAGGCGATCTACGCGCTGCACCGGGGCGAACAGCACCTCTCCGCGCTCCTGCTGGAGCTGGACCTGGCCAGCGGGTCGATGACGGTGGTCGACGCCGGCTCGCCCCGCCTGGTGCTGCTCCGCGACGGCGAGGTGAGCGAGCAGGAACTGGACAAGCAGTTCCCGCTCGGCATGTTCGAGGGCACCGACTACCGGGAGCAGCAGTTCCAGCTGCAGCGCGGGGACCGGCTCTTCGTGGTCAGCGACGGGGTGATCGACGCCACCTCCGAGCGGATCCGCTACGGCGAGACCGCGCTGGACCGCTTCCTGCGGCGGACCGGGCCGATGGAGCCGCTCGACGCGGTCCGGTCGCTGATCGGCGACCTGCGCGCCTTCGTGGCCGGTGACCTGGTCGACGACGCGGTGGTGGTCTGCCTGGACTGGCTCGGCCCGCAGCTCTGACCCGCCCCGGCCACCCGCCGGGTCAGTACGCGCCGCGGCTGTTGAGCACCGCGCCGAAGGTCTTCCAGAGGATGGTCAGGTCGGCGGCGAGCGACCAGTTCTCCACGTAGTAGAGGTCGAGCCGGATGCCGTCCTCCCAGCTCAGGTCGGACCGGCCGCTGACCTGCCAGAGGCCGGTCATGCCGGGCTTGACCAGCAGCCGGCGGGCCACGTCGCCGTCGTACCGGGCCACCTCGGAGGGCAGCGGCGGGCGGGGGCCGACCAGGCTCATCTGGCCGAGCAGCACGTTCGCCAGCTGGGGCAGCTCGTCCAGGGACCACTTGCGCAGCAGCTTGCCGACCCGGGTCACCCGGGGGTCGTCGCGCATCTTGAACATCAGGCCGTCGGTCTCGTTGCGCGCGGCCAGCTCGGCCAGCAGGGCGTCGGCGTTGACCACCATGGTGCGGAACTTGAAGACGCCGAACTCCTCGCCGCCCTGGCCGACCCGGGTCTGGCGGAACAGCACCGGGCCGCGGCTGTCCAGCTTGATGGCGAGCGCGATCACGGCCAGCAGGGGCGCCAGCAGGAGCAGGGCGACCAGCGAGATCGAGCGGTCGACCAGCCCCTTGACCAGCTTGCGGGCGCCCCGGAACTCGGGCGCCTCGACGTGGATCAGCGGCAGGCCGGCGACCGGCCGGGTGTGGATGCGGGGGCCGGCGACGTCGGTCAGCGCCGGGGCCACCACCAGGTCGACCCCGGTGCCCTCGAGCTGCCAGCCCAGCCGGCGCAGCCTCGTCGCGGTGAGCTCGCCGGAGGCGGTGACCGCCACGGTGTCCGCGCCGATCGCGGTGGCCGCCTCGGGGATGCCCCGGAACGAGCCGACCACCGGCACGTCACCCAGCCGCTGCGGCACCGGGGCGAGCAGCGCGTCCGGGATGCAGGCCCCGACCACCTGGTAGCCGGCGTACGGTTCGCGGCGCAGGGTGTGCACGAGCTCCAGCACGTGCGCGGTGTCACCGACCACCAGCACCTTGCGGGACCAGCCGGCGCCCCGGTCGCGGGCGCGGTGCAGCCGCTTGCGGGCGGCGAACCGGGCCATCTCCAGGCCGATCGTGCCGACCGCGAAGGAGATGGCCAGGAAGCCCCGGGAGACCCCGACGTCGGCGATGTAGCCGGCGATGGCGATGCCGCCGGCCAGTCGCAGGCTCGCCGCGCTGACCCGGCGGTATTCGTCGGCGCCGTAGCCGAGCACCTGGTCGTCGTAGCAGCGCATCGCCTTGAGCGAGACCAACCAGACCAGCAGCAGGGCGGGCGCCACCGCCACGTACGGGATCTTCGAGCCGCTCGGCAGCTCCTCGCCGAAGCGGGCCACGTACCCGACCAGGATGGCCACGGCCAGCACGGCGGTGTCGAGCACCACCAGGACGCGGATGTAGGACCGTTCCGCGGCGCGCGTCGCCGGACCGGGGCGGTCGCCACCGGGTCGCGACGAGGTGCTGGCGGGGGTCAACAGCGTCGCCGACGTCACCGGCCCTCCCCACTTCGCTCAGGACGACCCCGCGCCGCGCGGTCCCGGTGGGGAACCCGCGGCTCGAAGCACCCGGTCATCTTGCCTCGACAGTTATGGTCACCGATTGCTTCGGACGCATTGCCGTCAGTTTTCTCCCGGCCGCTCTCGCCGGGAAGCGTTCCGCCGTACCGGGTCTGCCGGTACGGCGGAACGCGTTCGCTGAGTGTCGGGTCAGCGCGGCGCCGGCGGCCGCAGCGCGATCGCCTGCAGGAAGATCTCACCGATCTTGCTCGGGTCGGTGGTGACGAAGGAGCCACCACCGGTCACGTCCGTGATCGACTTGAGCTCGGCGCGGCTGACCTCGGTGCCGATACCGATGATGATCACCTGGACCGGCTGCTCCTCGTCCCGCAGCTTCTTGAGCCGGTCGAGCAGCGCCTTCTGGGTGATGCCGCTGGCGTCGTCGTTCTTGCCGTCGGTGAACAGCACGATCGAGTTGACCTTGCCCGGCTCCCAGTCCTGCTGGACCTTCTGGTACGCGGCGAGCATGGTGTCGTAGAGCCCGGTGTCGCCGTTGGAGGGCCGGATCGAGGCCAGGCGCTGCTGGATCGGGCCGCGGTTGCTCGACAGCGGCTTGATCTCGATCAGCTGGCGGTAGTCCTGGGAGCCGCTCAGGTTGGTGGAGAAGGTCCACAGGCCAATCGACCAGGAGTCGTCGAAGAGTCCCAGGCCCTGGCTCGCGGCGGCGACGGTGACCTGCTCCCGGCTGGCCCCGTTGGCCGTCGCCACGGGCTTCTTCATCGAACCGGAGACGTCGATGACGCAGAGCATGCGGCCGGACTGGGTGGCCACCGACCAGGTGGTGGTCGCCTTCTGGATGGCGATCGGGTCCAGGTCGGCCGCGCCGCCCTGTCCGGACGGCGGGACGGCGCTCGCGCCGCCGTTCGCCGGGCTCGGCGCGCCCTGGGGCGCCTTGAACCCGTCGCCCCAGTTGCCGTCCGGGGCCCGCAGCGCCTGCGTCGCCAGCCGGTTCTTGAAGCTCGGCGTCCGCAGCACGTCGAAGAGCACCCGCGCGGCCGACGCCTTGGTGGGCTCGATGCCGGGCAGGACCGCGAACGGGTAGTCCAGCGGAATCGGCGCCGGCTCGAGGTAGAGCGCGGCCAGCGGGATCGGCGGCTTGGTGTTGTTGTACGCGATCACGTCCTCCTCCGACAGCGCCGCCGCGCCCAACCCGTTGGCGATGGCCGTCGGGTCGGACGAGCGCGGGAAGCGGGCGAGGAGGTCCTGTCGCAGTGAGGAGCGGTTGGTGGCCAGCGCGCGCAGCGCGCCCACCATCGCCTCCTGGGCCTGCGGGGAGCCGGCGGCGCCGGTGGCGCTCGCGGCGGCGGTCAGCGAGAGCAGCCCGGACAGGCCGGCCGCGTCCTGGGTCGGCTCGACGATCCCGGCGCGCAGCGGCGTGCTCTTGGTGACCTCGTTCAGCAGGTCGGTCCAGTGGAGCTTCTTCTCCGGCCAGCCGACCCGGGAGGCCACCGGCTCGGGCAGCGCGACGACGACGGGGCTGCGGGCGATCGAGGCGCCGTTGGCCGGCGCGAACGCGGTGGCGCCGCCGCTCTTGAGCCGCAGCAGCCAGGTGGAGGAGTCCGGCACCCAGACGTCCGGCGTGACCGCGGTGCCGCTGGCCTGCCCGACCCCGGCCAGGGTGGCGCCGTGCTTGCTCGCCACCGCGGCGGCCACGTCGACCGGCTCGGCGGCGGCGACGTTCACGGCGATGCAGGTCTCACCGACCGCCGCGCCGTCGGCGACCCACTGGTCGGCCGCCGCGCGTACGGCGGGGGCGATCTCCGGGGTCGCCGCGACGGACAGTTCGATCCGCCCCGAGCAGTTCGGGCCGGCCAGCTGCTGATAACCGAACCAGGAACCGGCTACGACGACGACGAGGGCGGTCGCCGCGGCGACGGCACCTGCCCCACGGAGGTTAGAACGCATGCGATGGCGGCCAGACACGGTGACCATCTTGCGTATCTCGTGGGGTTACTGCCACAACCGTTCGGACGAAAGTTACGGAGGAGAAACAGTTGATCGCCAAATCGTCACTTTGAGTGAGTGATCAGTCATCCCAGGTGATCAAAGTCTACTTCGGACGATGTTCGAGTCACCGCTCGGTCACGGACAGACGCAGGTGGGACTCGCCACCGGCACCGGCTCTCCCACCGGCTCGGGCACTCCGCTGCCCGGGTCCACCCGGAAGATTCTGATCATGTCGGCCCGTTCGTCGGCCACGTAGAGGTACTCGCCGGTCAGGGCGAAGTGCCGCGGCCACCCGCCTCCGGTGTCGACCTCGGCCACCAGCTCCGGCGCCTCCCCGGCCAGCGCGAAGACCGCCACCGTGCCCACCCCCCGGTTGCCCACGTAGAGGAAGCGGCCGTCCGGCCCGACGGCGACCTCGGAGGGCTGCACGTGCCCGACCCGGCCGCTGGCGTCCACCCGGACCCGCTGGTGCAGCCCGTCCGGGGTCAGGTCGTAGGCGGTGACCGTCCCGTCCAGCTCGCCGACCAGCCAGCAGCGCCGCCCGTCCGGGTGCCGGGCCAGGTGCCGGGGGCCGGCGCCGGCCGGCGTACGCAGCCGGGGGGCGCGGGGCACCAGCCGGCCGGAGGCGGCGTCGAGGTCGTACCGGTAGACCGAGTCGGTGCCCAGGTCGACGGCGAGCAGCGGCCCGCAGTGCGGGTCGGGCGAGACCATGTGGCAGTGCGCCTGCTCCTGCCGCTCCGGGTCGGCGCCGTGCCCCTCGTGCCGGACCAGATCGCTGCGCTCCCCCGGCGTCCCGTCGGCGTCGAGCCGGAACACCGACACACTCCCGCCGCCGTAGTTCGCCACGAACAGGTGCCGCCCGTCCGGGGCGACCGCCAGGTGGCAGGGCTCCGCCCCGCCGGTCGGGCGTACGCCGATCGGGTCGAGGTGGCCACCCGGGCCGACCCGGAAGGCGCTGACCTGCCCCTCGGACAGTTCGTTGACCGCGTAGAGCACCGGCAGCGCCGGGTGCCGGGCGAGGAACGACGGAGACGGGGTGACCGCCACCGTGCCGAGCGGCGTCAGCGCGCCGGTCGCCGGGTCGCGCCGGGCGGCGACGATGCCCTCGGCCCGCCCGCCCGTCTCCGCCGTGTAGCCCCCGATGTGGACGATCGCGTCCTGCCCGGTCACCGTTCCCACCTTCCGCCGTCTCCACCGTCGATCCAACCAGAGGCTTCCCGGGGAGCCGGCCGGTTAGGCGTCATTCCCGGCACCGGTTTCCGGGCCGCCCGCGCCGTGCCGGCGGGCGGAGCGGGGTCAGCCCACCGGCACCGGCTCGCCGCGCTGCCGCGCGACGTGCTCGACCAGCGAGATCAGCACCAACTTCCCGGACTGCCGGTCCCGGGCGTCGCAGAGCACCAGCGGCACCTCCGGGTCCAGGTCCAGGGCGTCCCGGACCGCCTCCAGGCTGAACCGGCGGGATCCGTCGAAGCAGTTCACCCCCACGACGAACGGGATGCCCCGCTGCTCGAAGTAGTCGATCGAGGGGAAGCAGTCGGCCAGCCGGCGGGTGTCGGCGAGCACCACCGCGCCGAGCGCCCCGAACGCCAGCTCGTCCCAGAGGAACCAGAACCGGTCCTGGCCGGGGGTGCCGAAGAGATAGACCTGGAGGTCGTCGTTGATGGTGATCCGGCCGAAGTCCATGGCCACCGTGGTGGTCGACTTCTGCTCCACCCCGGAGACGTCGTCGGTGCCGATGCCGGCGCCGGTCAGCACCTCCTCGGTCTGCAACGGCCGGACCTCGCTCAACGCGCTCACCAGCGTCGTCTTGCCGGCGCCGAAGCCACCGGCGATGAGGATCTTCAGAGCCAGCGGCACCCGCGGCGCGGCCGGCTCCCGGTCAAAGCGCACGGAGTCCACTGACCACCGCCTTGAGGATGTTGTCGTCGGGCAGGTGGGCGGCGGCCGGCCGGCGCACCGTGACGAGCCCACGGGCGAGGAGGTCGCCGAGCAGCACCCGCACCACGCCGACGGCGAGGTCCAGGTCGGCGGCGAGGTCGGCCACGGCCACCGGCCGTCGGGCCAGTTCGGCGAGGCGCCGGTGCTCCGGCTGGAGACCGGGCACCCCGGCCGGGTCCGCCCCCGGCTTGGTGAGCACGAACGCCACCAGGTCGAAGCCGTCGACCGGCGGGCGCACCCGGCCGCCGGTGACGGTGTACGGGCGGACCACCGGGCCGGCGGCGGCGTCCAGCCACTCGTGCTGGGGGCCCGGCGACTCAGCCCGCATCGGTCGCCGCCGTGCGGGCCGGTGCGCTGAGGTTCTCGCCCACCCGGATGACCAGCATCGCCATCTCGTACGCCACCAGGCCGATGTCGGCGTCGGCGTCGCTCACCACCGCGAGACAGGCCCCCTGCCCGGCGGCCGTGACGAACAGGTACGCCGAGTCCATCTCCACCACGGTCTGCCGGACCGCGCCGCCACCGATGTGCCGGGTGGCCCCCTTGGCGAGGCTGGAGAAGCCGGAGGCCAGCGCGCAGAGGTGTTCCGCGTCGGTGCGGTCCAGGTCGGCGGACGCGCCGAGCAGGAGGCCGTCCGCCGAGAGCACCACCGCCTGGCGGGCGGCGGGGACCCGCTCCACCAGGTCGTCGAGCAGCCAGTCGAGATCGGTGTTCTGCCGCGTCGTGTGCACCACTAGGCGTCCCTCTCAGTCGCGGTTCGATGGTCCGGAGCCGGCTCCGGCGGGGAGGGGTCGGCGGCCCGGGTACGGGCCGCGTCGGTGGACGGAGCGCCGGCCCGGTCCGGGGCGGCGGTGGGCTCGGCGGCGGGTCCGGTGGTCGCCGCCGTGGGGGCCGTGGGGTCGGTGGCCGGCCCGGTGGTCGCCGGTCCCGCCGCCGTGGGGGCGGCCCCGCGGCGCGCGGCCGTGGCGTCGGCGGCGGCGCGGGCGCCGTCCCGCCGGCCGCGGGCGGTGCCGGACTGGAGCGCGGACATGGCCCGGCGCACCTCCTCGGGCGGGCGGTGCGCCGGGTTGTCGGCGACGACCGGCCGGGGGCGGGCCACCGGCCCGCGCCGCCGGACCCGGCGGGGCAGGCCGTCACCGTCCGCCGGCGACTCCACGCCGGAGGCGCGACCGGCGGGCAGCGGCACGACCGCCGACTCGGGCCGGTCCCGGCCGGGCCGGGCGGCCCGGGTCCGGGGGACCGTGCCCAGCCGGGTCACCCTGGCCATCCGCCGGTCGTCCCGCCCGGGCGGCCCGGCGGCCGGGCCGGTGGCGCCGATCGCCGGCTCGTCGGTGATCAAATCGGACGGGACGAACACGACGGCGGTGATCCCGCCGGGGACGGCCGGCCGCAGCTCGACCCGGACGCCGTGGCGGGCGGCCAGCCGGGCGACCACGAAATGGCCCAGCCGGGCGCTGTCGGTCGGGTCGAACTCCGGGGCCCGGGACAGCTTGCGGTTGGCGTCGGCCAGGGCGGGCGGCGACATGCCGAGCCCTCGGTCGGTGACCTCGATGGTGTAGCCGCCCGGCACGGTCCGGCCGGTGACGTCCACCCGGGTGCCCGGCGGGGAGAAGACGGTGGCGTTCTCGATCAGCTCGGCGAGCAGGTGGATCACGTCGCCGACGGCCCGGCCGAGCACCCCCGCCGGCTGGACCTCGCCCACGTCGACCCGGTCGTACGACTCGACCTCGGAGATCGCGCCGCGCACCACGTCGACCGCGGCGACCGGGTTGCGCCAGCCCCGGCCGGGCGCCGCGCCGGCCAGGATGACGAGGTCCTCGGCATGCCGCCGGAGCCGGGTGGCGAGGTGGTCGACCTGGAACAGCCCGGCCAGCTCGTCCGGGTCCTCGGTCCGCCGCTCCAGCCGGTCCAGCAGCGCCAGCTGCCGGTGCACCAGGCCCTGGCTGCGCCGGGCGATGTTGAGGAAGACCTCGTTGAGGCCGCGGCGCAGGGTGACCTCGTCAACCGCGGCCTGCACGGCGGTTCGGCGTACCTCGTTGAAGGCGCGCCCCACCTGGCCGATCTCGTCGCCGCCGTGGTCCAGCTCGGGCGCCTCGTGGGCGACGTCGACCTCCTCGCCGCGGCGCAGCCGGGCCACCACGTCGGGCAGCCGGTGCTCGGCCATCTCCAGCGCGGCGGTCCGGACCCCGGTGAGCCGCCGGTCCAGCGACCGGCCGACCCGCAGCGCCACCAGCACGCAGACCACGATGGCGAGCAGGCCGAGCAACCCGGCCGCGGCCAGGCGGACCAGGATGCGGACCGCCATCGGCACGGACCGCTCGGTGAGGGTGTCCGCGCCGCGCAGCTCGAAGTCCCGCAGGCCCTGGGCGACCGTGGCGTAGCTGGTCTCCCAGGCCCGTACGTCGAGCCCGGCCGGCAGGTCGCGGGCGCGGACCAGGGTGTCCTGGAGGGCGCGCAGCCGGACGAACCCCTCTCCCTCGGTGAGCCGCTGGTAACCGGCCCGTTCGGCGGGCGGCAGGTCGGCCACCGCGTTCTCGGCCAGGAAGCGCTGGTTCTCGATGGTGCGGACCAGCTGCTCGTGCTCCCCCTCGGCGTACCGGCCGGCGGTGACCGCGCCGGCCAGCAGCGCGTCGGCCTGGCCGAGCAGCTCCCGGGACCGGCCCAGCGCGGTGAGCGCCAGCGCCTCCCGGTTGAGCTGGGCGTCGGGCAGCGTGGCCATGCCGGCGAACGCCTGGAAGGCCGAGCCGATCATCCCGCTGTAGAGGCCGACGGCGCCGGCCCGGTCCACCTTGCGGCTGTCGATGAAGCCCCGCCCGGCGGGCAGCGCGTCGAGCGCGGCGACCAACTGGTCGAGCCGGGCGTCCAGCAGGTCGTCGGCGGCGTCGCGCAGCTTATCCCCGCCGACCCGGCGGCGCAGCTCGGCGATCGCCTGGTCGGTGCGGGTGCGCTGCTCGGCCAGGGCCGGCAGGGCGGTGTCGCCGGCGAGCTGGACGACCGAGAGCCGGCGTTCCCGTTGCAGCTCGGTGACCACACTCTCGCCGGGCCGGCCCAGGTCGTAGAGGAGGGTGCGCGCGGCGAGCAGGTCGAGGGCCGGCCCGAAGGTCAGCGTGGTGGCGAAGATCCACAGTGCCAGCAGCCCGGTCACCGGACCGATGACCAGCGCGGTCAGCTTGGCGCGGATCGGCCAGTCTCGGGTGTTCATCAGACCTCGCCCGGGGAAGGTGTCGCAGGGGTGGCGCCGGCACCCGCCGGAAGGGCCGCGACGCGGGCCCCGGCCCGGGCGCCTTGGGCAGGATACGTAATCCCAGCCCGATGCACTACCGGCCGTCTCGCCTCTCACTACGGTCCGGAATGTTCGCTGTGGACACCGTTGGACGGGAACGCCTGCCGGAAGGACCGGGCCGGACGTTCGTCCAAAGGGGGTGGACGGGTCAGCCGTCCGGAGTGGGGCCCCCGGCGATCCGGCGGTCGGGCCGTCTCGATCCGACCGGCGACCAGGTACCCCGTCGCCCGCCGTCCCGCCGGCCTCAACCTCCCCGTGCGCCACGTCTTCTGGAACGACTCCGCTTTTCAGCACGCCGTGGGATGTGTGCCCGGCCATGGCGTGGGCAGGTTCGACGGGCGCATCCGCGCAGGAAAGTACGGCCGATGGGGATTGGCGATCACGCGCCGGAGGGAATACCAGCGGGCGAAGGAGGAGCCATGTCGCCCACGCAGGTAGTCGTCATAGTCATCGTCGTTCTGGTGCTCGCGGCGCTGGCCGCGGTCGCCGTGGTCGCCAGCCGTCGCCGGGCCCTCAAGCAGCGCTTCGGCCCCGAGTACGACCGGGCCGTCGCCGAGCAGGACAGCCGCGGCGCCGCCGAGCGGGAGCTGCGGGAGCGGGAACGCCGCCACGCCGAGCTGGAGCTGATCCCCCTCAGCCCGGAGTCCCGGGCCCGGTACGCCGCCGCCTGGGAGGAACTCCAGGTCCGTTTCGTCGACTCCCCCGCCGAAACCGTCGGTGACGCCGACGAACTGGTCACCCGGCTGATCGCCGAGCGCGGGTACCCCACCGGGGACTTCTCCGAACAGATCGCCCACCTCTCCGTCGAGCACGCCCGCACCCTCACCCACTACCGGGACGCCCACGACATCCGGCTGCGCAACGAGCGCGGCGAGGCCGGCACCGAGGAGCTCCGGCAGGCGCTCGTGCACTACCGGGCCCTCTTCGCCGACCTGCTCGGCGAGGACCCGGTCGGGCACCAGCCGCCGGAGCAGCGCCACCCCGACCACGACCACGAGCACGACGCCACGAGCCGCTGAGGAGGCCGCCGCCATGCGTCAGGAAGAGCAGCAGGTCACGCAGGACCACCCCGAGGCCGTCCGGTCCGCGCCGGTGCCGGTCCCACACCCCGGCGACCGGGCCGCCGCGGCCGAGGTGCCGGAGGACGCGCTGGACGACCGGGGCACCTTCGACGACCCGGCGGTCGCCGGCGAGCGTGCCGACCGGCGGGATGCGGAACTCGACGAGACCCGCGGGTACGACGCCCGCGAACTGCGCGACGCGGAGGCCGCCGACGCCGACGACCGGCCGGTGTACCACGACCCGGCGCCGCTGCCGACGACCTTCGGCGCGACCACGGTGGGCGACGCGGTGGCCGCCTCGGCGATGGCCAGCGGGCGCCCGGAGGACGAGCGGGACGCGCGCGGCGAGGACACCGCCGTGCCGGGCGACGGCGCCCCGGGCCGGACCGACGCGTTCGACGACGAGCGGGCCGACCCGACGGCGGCCGACCGGCTGCACGACCCGGACCGCTGGGAGGCCGCGCATCCCGGTGCGGTGCGCGACGAGGCCCCGGTCGCCGGCGGGGCCGGGTACGGCAGCGCCGAGCCGGCGATGGTCGACCCGGACACCAGCACCGCGGCGGCCGGCGCGGGCGCGGCCGGGGCGGCCGCGGGCGGCGCGGCGGGCGCGGCGCTGGCCGGCGCGGCCCGGCCCACGCCGGGCGCGGTGCCGACCGACGCGGCCACGCTGTTCGCCCCGGAGATCGCCCAGGACTTCCGGGACCGCTGGCGGGACGTCCAGCTCCGTTTCGTGGACGACCCGCGGGCCGCGGTCGGCGAGGCGCAGTCGCTGGTCGAGGAGGCCATCGAGGCGCTTTCCGCCGCGCTGCGCGAGCAGAAGGCCAAGCTCGGCGGTTGGCAGGAGTCCGGCTCGGCCGACACCGAGCAGCTCCGGGTCGCCGTGCGCGGTTACCGGGACTTCCTGGACCGGGTCCTGGGCCGCTGACCCACGCCCCGCACGGAGCCCCGGCCGACGGATGGCCGGGGCTCCGCCGTGTGCGCCGGATCGCCCTCCAGGCATGAAATTTCGCAAACTGGGTACCTGCGGGCGGCAGCGGCCAGGGAGGGAGCAACGGGATGGGTGACGGTCTCCGGTTGGACATGAACGCCCTGGACTACGTGATCCTGGCGCTCTACTTCGTCACGGTGCTCGGCGTCGGTTTCGCCGCGCGGCGCGCCATCCGCACCAGTGTCGACTTCTTCCTCTCCGGGCGGTCGCTGCCCGCCTGGGTCACCGGCCTGGCGTTCGTCTCGGCGAACCTGGGCGCCCTGGAGATCATCGGCATGGCGGCCAACGGCGCGCAGTACGGCGTCATGACGGTCCACTACTACTGGATCGGCGCCGTGCCGGCGATGGTCTTCCTGGGCATCGTGATGATGCCCTTCTACTACGGCTCGAAGGTCCAACAGCGTCCCCGAATACCTGCGGCTGCGCTTCAACCGCCCGACCCACCTGCTGAACGCCATCAGCTTCGCGGTCGCCCAGGTGCTGATCGCCGGGGTGAACCTCTACGCGTTGGCCCTGATCATGCAGTTGCTGCTCGGCTGGCCGCTCTGGGTGGCGATCGTGATCGGCGCGTTCATCGTGCTGGTGTACATCACCATCGGCGGCCTCTCCGGCGCGATCTACAACGAGGTGCTCCAGTTCTTCGTGATCATCGCGGGCCTGGTGCCGATCACCGTGCTGGGCCTGGTCAAGGTCGGCGTCGTGTCCGGCCTGATGGACGCGGTCAAGGGCTCCAAGCTCGGTGAGGCCGGGCTGCACGCCTGGCAGGGCACCGGCAGCACGGACAACCCGCTCGGCGCCCACTGGCTGGGCATCGTCTTCGGCCTCGGCTTCGTGCTCTCGTTCGGCTACTGGACCACCAACTTCGCCGAGGTGCAGCGCGCCCTGCCCGCGCGGAACATGAGCGCGGCCCGGCGTACACCGATCATCGCGGCGTACCCGAAGCTGCTCATCCCCCTGGTGACCGTGATCCCGGGCCTGATCGCCCTGATCACCGTCAAGGGTCTCGGGGCCGACAGCGGCGACCTGGTCTACAACAACGCCATCCCGCTGCTCATGCGCGACCTGCTGCCCAACGGGGTGCTCGGCATCGCGGTGACCGGTCTGGTGGCCTCGTTCATGGCCGGCATGGCGGCCAACGTCAGCGGCTTCAACACGGTGTTCACCTACGACATCTGGCAGGCGTACTTCAAGCGGGACCGCTCGGACGAGTACTACGTCCGGGTGGGCCGGATCGCCACCGTGGTGGCGGTGGTGATCGGCATCGGCACGGCCTTCATCGCGGCCGGGTTCAGCAACATCATGAACTACATCCAGGCGCTCTTCTCGGTGTTCAACGCCCCGCTCTTCGGCACCTTCATCATCGGCATGTTCTGGAAGCGGATGAGCGCGCTGGCCGGCTTCTGGTCGCTGCTGGCGGGCACCGTGGTGGCGATCGGGACCTACCTGCTCTACCGGGCCGGCGTGATCCACTTCAACTCCGACCTGGAGGAGAGCTTCTGGGGTGCGGGCCTCGCCTTCGTCACCGTGGCGGTGGTCGCCGCGATCGTGACGCCGTTGACCCGGCCGAAGCGGAACGACGAACTGACCGGCCTGGTCTACGGCCTGTCCGACACCACGCTCAAGGACGACTCGCTGGCCGGTGACGCCGCCTGGTACCGCTCCCCGATGCTGCTCGGTGTCATCGCCGTGGTCCTCGCCGCCCTCTTCTACATCCCGGTCTTCTGAGGAAGGGACGCACGCCATGGCAGACGACGCCGACCGGTACCAGCACGGCGAGGCCCACGACCCGCTGGTCGACGAGACCGAGGACGAGCGGGAGGCGCGCTCCGCGGCGGCCCGGCTCTTCGACATCCGCCGGGTAATCGGCGGGCTGTTCGTGACGTACGGGCTGATCGTGGGCCTGATGGGCCTCTTCGACTCGCCCGCGGAGATCGACAAGGCACAGGGCGTCCGGATCAACCTCTGGGCCGGCCTGGCGATGCTCGCCTTCGGGCTGCTGATGCTGCTCTGGCAGCGGCTGCGCCCCACCGAGGCGCCGGAGGCGCAGGCCGCCGAGGAGCGCTGACCCGGCCTCGGCATGGCCCGGCCCGCACGGGGTACGCCGTGGGGATCAGGGACCGGACAGGAGGGCAGCAGCATGACGGATCGCGACCGCGGTGGCGAGCGGCCGCTGGAGGAGACCCCCGAGGTGGCCGCCGCGGTGGACGACGACAGCACGGTGCCGCAGCTGCGCACCGGTGGCACCGACCCGAACAATCCCGTCTTCACCGAGCCCGACGGCGCGGTGCCCGACACCGGTTCACCGGACCTCCTCGGCGACCCCTACGCGGCCGGGACCGGAGCGACCGGCACAGGCACCGGGGCGGGCGGGGACAACATCCGGACCGGCGCGGAGCAGCCGTGGGAGCCGGAGGACCTGGTGATGGCCCGGGGCCAGGACCTCACCCCGGAGAACCTGGAGCGGGCCCGCCGCGACCTGGCCGAGCTGGGCCGGGCGGCGATCGAGAAGACGGTCCCCTGACGCCCGGGGGCCCCTGGTCGACGTGGGGTCGACCAGGGGCCCGGGGAACCCGCGCGGCGGTGCCTCACTCCCGCCGCCGCGGGTGGGCCGGCCGCCGGATCAGGAGAGCGGCGGGTAGGCGTTCTTCATGAGCTCCTGGAACTGAGCGGAGAACCAGGCGCCGGAGATCGGCGCGTTCGGCAGGGCCCCGGTCATGCTGTTGCCGTTGCGGGCGTTGCCGGTGTAGGTCGGGTCGCACATCCGGTCGAAGCCCTTGCCCTCGTCGTTCGGGATGAGGCTGCTGGAGCCGTCCGACTCACCCGGGGGCTTGACCCAGACGTACGCGTCGATGCCCGGCTCGGGGCTCGCCTTCGGACGCTCACCGAGACCGGCCCCGGCCTGGTTGCACCAGTTGCCGGCGTGGATCCGGCGATCGATGCGGCCACCGTCGACATAGGTGTCCACGCTGGTGGTCGCGCCCGGGCCGGTGGGCCGGGCGGTGCCGCCCCAGCCGTTGCGGGAGGTGTCGATCAGCATGCCGATGTTGCTCTCGAAGCCCACCGAGACCAGCTTCTGCCGGAAGCCCTGGGCGAAGGACAGCTCGTCGACGTACTGGTTCCAGTCGATCCACTTGGACTGCCGCACGCTCGTGCCGTTCACCGTGTCGGTGATCTTGATGTACGGCTCCTTCAGCGCAGAGTAGTTCGCCGTGTTGACGATGAAGCCGTGCACGTTGCGCACGGTGCTGCCGGAGGCGGTGGCCGCGCTCTTCAGCATGTCGGCGGTCGGGCCGAAGTTGCTGTCCCAACCGATCCAGCCGTGGTGCGCGGCGTCGATGTAGTTGTAGACGTTGCCGATCGCGCCCAGCTTGGCCAGCGCGTAGCCGACCCCGTTGACGTACGCGCCGTTGGCCTTGACCGTGTCGCACATAGCCGTGCCGCCCGCGTTGCCCGAGGTGTTGGTCACCAGGTTGGGCAGCGAGTCGATCTCGATGATGTTGATGATCCGGATGCCGGCGTACTTCGGGTCGCTCTGGATCGCCGCGATCGGGTCGATGTACTCGGCCTTGTAGCGGGGCAGTTCGTCCGGACCCAGCTCACCGTTGGAGGCCAGCGCGGCGCAGTCGCGGCCGGGCAGGTTGTAGATGACGAACTGGATGTAGCCGGCGCCCTGCTTCAGCGCCGCCTCCAGGTGGTCGCGGACGCCCATCGAGCCGTTCGAGCTGCTGTTGCTGGTGCCGTTGATGGCGGCGATCCGGTCCAGCCAGACCGCGGTCGGGTTGTTCGAGACCCGGCTGCCGCCGGGCTCGGCGTCCGCCTTGGCCTTCCACTCGGGGTTCACGTACCCCTTCGCCCCGGCGTACGGGTTGTCGGCCTTCTGCCCCGGCGGCGGGGTGGTCGGCGGCGGCGTCGTGGGCGGCGGGGTGGTGGGCGGCGGCGTCGTCGGCGGCGGCGGGGTGGTCGTCGGCGGCGTCGTGGTGGGCGGCGTGCCGCCGTTGCAGACCGTGCCGTTCAAGGTGAACTGGGTCGGCTTCGGGTTGCTGCCGCTCCACGCGCCGTTGAACCCGATGCTGGTGCTGGCGCCGGTGCCCAGCGACCCGTTGTAGGACTCGTTCTGCGCGGTGACGTTCTGGCCGCTCTGCGACCACTTCGCCGACCAGCCCTGCTGCACCTTCTGGCTGCTGTTCGGGAAGGTGAAGCCGAGGTTCCACGAACTGAGCGGGTCACCGAGGTTCCTGATGTTCACCGTCGCGGTGAAGCCACCGGGCCAGTCGCTGGTGGTGTAGTCCACGCTGCACTGGGTCGCGGCCTGCGCCGCGGTGACCGGGAGGGTCACCAGCCCGCCGGCGACCAGGACGCCGGCGCCGGTCAGCGCGAGCGCCCGGCTGCGGCCGGACAGCCTTCTCCACAGATTCATGCCACTGATCTCCTTGAGCGAGACCGGATCCGCGTACGGCCCGGCGGAAGGACGCTCGGACGTCCGTCGGGGGACGGCCGTCGGCGCACGGGTTCTTCGGGGGCGCCCGACCCGGACGGGCGTGATGGTGGTGGTGGACGACCGGCCCGCGGGGCCGGTCGAGGAGTCGGACGTCGTTCCGGTGACCCGGCTGCCCTCGACGTCTGAGCTCGCGGTGTGGCTCTCCGAACCGCGTGCAGCGATTCTTACATGGGAGCGCTTCCATAGCAATGGCTCGATGCGGTTCGGACCGGACCGGGGGCGCCAAACGGGGCGCGGCCGACCGGAAGCGGCAGACCGGCGCAGTCGACCACCCCACGGCACGGCCCGGCGCGGGCGACGCAGGGGGCACGCGACCACCCGAGCCGGCACGACGGGCCCGAGCCATTTGGGCACGCCACAAAAGCCGCGTAGCACCCGTACCTCTCCCATCGCCTACAAACTCCTAAACACGAATGTTTCCCCGGATAACTCGCGAAACCGTCTAACGTCGGTCGTAGCTCGAGGGATGTCGGGCTCAGGACAAACAGGGATGGAGTGACGCAGGTCATGGCTAAGAAGATGCTCGGGAAGCTCGTTGCGGGTGCTGCTCTCGGCGGCGCGTCCCTGCTGCTGTTCTCGCCCGGGGCGGCGAACGCGGCCAGCGCGTACACGGTCGCCAAGCCGCAGGTCAGCCTTCCCGGTACCTGCTCTGGGGACCACGAGGACTGGGACCACAAGAACTGGGACCGCAAGGACTGGGACCGCAGCGACGAGGACCGCAAGGACCACGACCGCAAGGACGAGGACCGCAAGCACGAGGACGGCAAGCACGACGACGGCAAGCACGAGGACGGCAAGGGCGAGGACGGCAAGGGCGAGGACGGCAAGCACGACGACGGCAAGGGCGAGGACGGCAAGCACGACGACGGCAAGGGCGAGGACGGCAAGCACGACGACGGCAAGGGCGAGGACGGCAAGCACGACGACGGC
>NZ_JBEZZJ010000019.1:72304-106427 GCF_040639095.1 Micromonospora sp. NPDC023966
GCCAAGGGCGAGGAGCACAAGGACTGGCAGGGCAACGAGTCCTGGCAGTCGGGGGCCGATGGCCAGGGCGGCGGCATGGCCGCCGACGAGTCGGGCAACGAGCAGGCCCGCAAGGACGACAACCGCAAGGACGAAGAGCGCAAGGACGAAGAGCGCAACGACCGGGACAACAAGGAGCACGACGCCAAGGACCGGGACCGGAGCGACGAGAACCGCAAGGACGAGGACCGCAAGGACGACAACCGCAAGGACGAAGAGCGCAACGACCGGGACAACAAGGAGCACGACGCCAAGGACCGGGACGAGGACCGCAAGGACGAGGACCGGAAGGACCACGACCGCAAGGACGAGGACCGCAAGGACTGGGACAACCGGAGCTGGGACAGCCGGGACGAGGACCGCAAGGACCACGACCGCAAGGACCACGACCGCAAGGACCACGACCGGGACTGCATGCCGCGTGGCCACGTCGACGGCGGTGACGGTGGCATGACCACCACCAGCCTGGACCGCAACATGGCCGCCAGCGGGGTTGGCGTCATCGGCGCCGCCGCCCTGGGCGGCATGATCCTGCTGCGCCGGCGGCGGGGCGATGACCTCGTCTGACCGGACGGCGACACGGGCCGGCGGCCGTCACGGGAAACCGTGGCGCGCCGCCGGCGCGGCCGTCGTCGTCCTGCTCGCCATGGTGGGCGCCGGCATGATCGGGGCGTCCGTGCGGACCGCGCCGCCGCCCCGCCCGCCCCAGCCGCTCGCCCAGGCCGGGCCCGCCGACCTGTCCCCGTCTCCGACCGCCATCCCGGGCCCCGCGGGCGTCATCGGCGCGGAGACCGCCGACCAGGCTTCCGTCGACGACGATTCCATGGTCACGCCGCACCCGGACCTCACCCTCGCCGGACTGCCCCGATCGACCCCGACGACCATCTCGATCCCCCGGATCGGCGTGCACGCCGAGATCATGACCCTCGGCATGAACTCGGACGGCACGGTCCAGGTGCCCCCGCTCGAGCAGGCCATGAAGGCGGGCTGGTACTCCCCGGGGCCCAGTCCCGGCGAGGTCGGCAACTCGGTCATCGTCGGCCACGTCGATTCGGCCAAGCTCGGGCCTGCCGTCTTCTTCAACCTCGGCTCGCTCCAGAAGGGCGACACCATCTCGATCGCCCGGGAGGACGGCTCGGCGGCCACGTTCACGGTGACCGAGGTGAAGTCGTACCCGAAGACGGCCTTCCCCACCGAGCTCGTCTACGGCCCTTCGGACAAGCCAAGCCTGCGGGTGGTCACCTGCGGTGGGGCGTTCGACGCGAGCGCCCGCAGCTACGTCGACAACGTCATCGCCTTCGCCAGCATGGCGTGAAGCGAGGCGGACGGGCGCGGCCCGGTGGTCGGGTGACCGACCACCGGGCCGCGCCGGCGTACCGTCAGGCCGCCGCCGAGGTCCGCACCAGGGTACGGATCTGCCGCAGCAGCACCGAGAGGGCGGACAGGTCGGCGCGGGACTCGTCGAACTCCCCCATCGCCCGGTGCGCCCGGTGGATCGAGGTGGCGTTCGCCTGCTCCCACTCCTGCACCCGCTCGACCGGCGGGAGGCTGTCCGGGGTGGAGCCGAGGACCTCCGCGGTGAGCGCGGCCAGCGCGGCGTACAGGTCGTAGCGCAGCGCCATCCGGGCCAGGGTCTGCCAGCGGTCCTCCCGCGGCAGCAGGGAGATCTTCGACAGCAGGGCGTCCACCCGGAACCGGTCGGAGAGGACGAAGTAGACCGAGGCCACCTCGCTCACGTCCCGGCCGGTCGACTGCGCGGTCTCCACGATGTCGAGCAGGCCGAAGCTGTACATCAGCCGGGTCGCCTGCTCGGCCAGGTCGCGGGGCAGCCCCTTGCCGGTCATCGAGTCCATGTGGGCGGCGATCGCCTCCCGCTCGGTGCCGTAGAAGAGGTTCTCCAGCTCTGGCAGGAGCCGGGCCACCCCGTCCCGCAGCCGGGCGATCTCCCCCGGCACGTCGATCGGCGAGCGCCGGTTGGTGACCAGCCAGCGCACCGCGCGGTCGAGCAGCCGGCGGGTGTCCAGGTAGACGCTCGTCTGCAACTCGGGCGAGACCTTGTTGTCCAGCGCCTCGACCGCGTCCCACAGCTCGCGCAGCCCGAACACCTCACGGACCACCACGTACGCCCGCAGTACGTCCGCCGCGGACGCGGCCGTCTCCTCGACCACCCGGAAGACGAACGTGATGCCGCCCCGGTTGATCGCCTCGTTGACCAGGACCGTAGTGACGATGTCGCGGCGCAGCCGGTGCTGGCCCATCCGGTCGGCGAACCGCTCGCGCAGCGGGGTCGGGAAGTAGTTGACCAGGACGTCGGTCGTCCACTCCTCGTCCGCCAGCCCCTCGCCGACGATCTCCCGCTCCAGCACGATCTTCACGTACGCCAGCAGCACCGCGAACTCCGGCGCGGTCAGCCCGGTCTCGCCGCGCACCGCCAGTTCCTCGTCCGGCGGCAGCGCCTCCAGCGCCCGGTCCAGCGCCCCCGACCGCTCCATGTCGCTGATCATGCGGCGGTGCACCGGGAGCAGCGAGGCGGCCTGGGCCTGGGCGTTGTTCAGCGCCCGGGCCTGGTCGTAGTTGTCCCGCAGCACCAGCTCGGCGACCTCGTCGGTCATCTGCGCCAGCAGCTCGTCGCGTTCCGGCATGTCCAGCGCGCCGTCGGCGACCGCCGTGTTGAGCAGGATCTTGATGTTCACCTCGTGGTCGGAGCAGTCCACCCCGGCCGCGTTGTCGATGAAGTCGGTGTACATCCGCCCGCCGGCCGAGGCGTACTCGATCCGGCCGTGCTGGGTGAAGCCCAGGTTGCCGCCCTCGCCGACCACCCGGCAGCGCAGGCCCTTGCCGTCCACCCGGATGGCGTCGTTGGACTTGTCCCCGACCTCGGCGTTGGTCTGCGTCGACGCCTTCACGTAGGTGCCGATGCCGCCGTTCCAGAACAGGTCCACCGGCGCGGTGAGAATCGCCTTCATCAGCTCCTGCGGGCTGAGCTGCGTGACGTCGTCGGCGAGGCCGAGCACCGCACGCACCTGCGGCGAGACCGGCACCGACTTGGCGGTCCGCGAATACACCCCGCCACCGGCCGAGATCAGCTCGGTGTTGTAGTCCTCCCAGGACGACCGGGGCAGGTCGAACAGCCGCTTCCGCTCGTCCCACGAGGTGGCCGCGTCCGGGTCGGGGTCCAGGAAGATGTGCCGGTGGTCGAAGGCGGCCACCAGCCGGATGTGCTTCGACAGCAGCATCCCGTTGCCGAACACGTCGCCGGACATGTCGCCGACGCCGACCACGGTGAAGTCCTGCGTCTGGGTGTCGTGCCCCAGCTCCCGGAAGTGCCGCTTCACCGACTCCCAGGCGCCCCGGGCGGTGATGCCCATCTTCTTGTGGTCGTAGCCGGCCGAACCGCCGGAGGCGAACGCGTCGCCCAGCCAGAAGTTGTGCGCGGCGGAGATCTCGTTGGCGATGTCGGAGAAGGTCGCGGTGCCCTTGTCCGCCGCCACCACCAGGTACGGGTCGTCGGCGTCGTGCCGGACCACGTCCTCCGGCGGCACGATCTCGCCGCTGGAGATGTTGTCGGTGACGTCGAGCAGCGCGCCGACGAACTCCTTGTAGCAGGCCACCGCCTCGTCCCGGTCGCCCGGCTTCTGCTTCAGCACGAAGCCGCCCTTGGCGCCCACCGGCACGATCACGGCGTTCTTCACCATCTGCGCCTTGACCAGGCCGAGCACCTCGGTGCGGAAGTCCTCGCGCCGGTCCGACCAGCGCAGGCCGCCCCGGGCCACCGGCCCGAACCGCAGGTGCACGCCCTCGAACCGCGGCGAGTAGACGAAGATCTCGAACTTGGGCCGCGGCGCCGGCAGCTCCGGGATCGCCTGCGGGTCCAGCTTGAACGCGACGTACGACTTCGGTCGCCCGCCGACCGGCTTCTGGTAGAAGCTGGTGCGCAGGGTGGCCTGGATCAGCGTCAGGTAGGAGCGCAGGATGCGGTCCTGGTCGAGGCTGGCCACGTCGTCCAGCGCCGAGCCGATCGCGGTGACCAGCTCGCCGCTGCGCTGCCGGCGCTCGTCCAGGGTGGACGCGCCCGGCCGGAACCGGGTCTCGAAGAGCTCCACCAGCAGCGAGGCGATCCGCGGGTACGCGATGAAGGTCTGCTCCATGTACTCCTGCGAGAACACGGTGCCGGCCTGCCGCAGGTACTTCGCGTACGCCCGCAGCACCACCACCTGCCGCCAGGTGAGCCCGGCCCGGAGCACCAGCTCGTTGAAGCCGTCCACCTCGGCCTCGCCCCGCCAGGCGGCGGCGAAGGCGTTCTCCACGTGCGGGCGGACCTCGGCCAGCTCCTGGTGCGCCTCGGGCAGTTGCAGCCCGAAGTCGTAGAGCCAGATCCGGCCGTCGACGCGCTCCACCTCGTACGGGTGCTCGTCGACCACCTTGACGCCGAGCGAGTGCAGCACCGGCAGCACGGCAGAGAGCATCATCGGCTCGCCGTACCGGTAGACCTTGAACCGGACGTCCATGGTCTCGTCGACCTCGGCGCTCCGGCCGGTGCCGTTCGTGCGCCCGGCGAGCTGCTTGCGGAACAGGTGCATCTCCAGCTGGCCGGGCTCCTCCAGCAGCTCCAGCTTGGCCAGGTCCTTCATCGCCTCGTACGGCGTGTGCCCGTCCTTGTAGCCCTCCGGGAAGGCGTCGGCGTAGCGGCTGAACAGGTGCTTGGCCTGCTCGTCGCCGAGCTTGCGCTCCAGCACCAGCCGGTAGTCGTCGTCCCAGAGCCGGGTGGCGTCGGCCAGTTCCTCGGCGAGCAGGTCGGCGTCGATCTCCCCGGGCGGGCTGTTCGGGTCGGTCCGGACGATGAAGTGCACCCGGGCCAGCATCGACTCGGTCACCCGGGTGGTGTAGTCGACCCCGACGCCGTTCAGCTCGCGCAGCAGGATGTCCTGCATGCGCAGCCGGTTCTGGGTGGTGAACCGGTCCCGCGGCAGGTAGATCAGGCAGGAGATGAACCGCCCGTACCCGTCCCGGCGCAGGAAGACCCGCAGCTGCCGGCGGCCGGCCATGCGGAGCACGCCGATCACCGCGTGGTAGAGGTCGTCGGTCTTGATCTGGAACAGCTCGTCGCGCGGATAGGTCTCCAGGATCTGGAGCAGGTCCTTGCCGGAGTGGCTGCGCAGGCTCAGGCCCGAGCGGTCCAGCACCTCGGCGACCTTGCGCCGGACCACCGGCAGCTCCTGCACGCTGGTCCGGTAGGCCGCCGTGGAGAACAGGCCCAGAAAGCGCCGCTCCCCGACCACTTCACCGGCGTCGTTGAAGATCTTGAAGCCGATGTAGTCGAGGTAGGCCGAGCGGTGCACGGTGGCCCGCGAGTTGGCCTTGGTGATGATGAGCAGGCGCTTCTCCAGCACCTTCTCGTGCGCCTCGGGGGTCATCGAGTTCAGCGACCGGGCCTCCGGCGAGTCGGACCGCAGGATGCCCAGCCCGGTGCCGAGGACCGCCTCCAGGGCCTGGCCGCCGTCCGCGCCGTCCGTGTCGACCAGCCGGTACTCGCGGTAGCCGAGGAAGGTGAAGTGGTCGTGCGCCAGCCAGCGCAGCAGCTCCACCGAGTCGGTGATGTCCTTCTCCGGCACCGGCGGACGGTTGTCCGAGGTGCGCGCCGAGGCCAGCTCGTCGGCCAGGGCCAGGGCACGCTGCCGCATCTTCGGCCAGTCCTCGACGGCCTCCCGCACGTCGGTGAGCACCCGCTGCAGCTCCCGGCGCAGCGTGTCCCGCTCGGCCGCGTCGCGGACCGGGTCGATCTCGATCCGCATCCAGCTCTCGACCAGGTCGCCGGCGATCGCGTCGTCCGGCTCCACGTCCGCGGAGACCTCGGTCAGCCGGCCGAGCGGCTCACGCCGGACCACGACCAGCGGGTGCACCAGCAGGTGCACGTCGAGGTGGTGCGAGTTCAGCAGCGCGGTCACCGAGTCGACCAGGAACGGCATGTCGTCGGTGACGATCTCGATCACGGTGTGGTGCTGCTCGGCGTCGGGCTCGTGGATGCGCAGCTTCAGCTCGCCCGGTACCCGCTGCTGGGCGAGGTCCCGGTGGGCCCGGGCCGCGTCGAGCATCTCCTCGGCGGTGAAGCCGATCAGCTCCTCGTCCGGCGCGAACCGCCAGAAACGGCTCACCAGGGTGGCCGCGTCCTGATCGTCACCGGCCAGCGCGACCGCCTGGGCGACCAGGCGCTCCGCGTTCGGTACCGGCTCGTCCAGCTCGGCGTCCTCGGCCTCGTCGCCCAGTGCCGGCGCGGGCAGGCCCAGGTCGTAGAGGGTGTCGATGCTGGAACCGGTCATCCCGGTCACTCCTGTGTCGAGACGGCCGAAACCGTCCCCGTCGGTCGCCGAATCGAAGCTGTCATCGTCCCGGCTGGTGTCAGCCTGCCGGAGGTCGGGTCCCGGTTTGATCGCCGGACGCCGGTCCATCGGTGCCACTCCCCTCGACCCACCGCGTTGTGGGTCACTCTGCCGCCCAGCCTAGGCCTGCCGCTGTGCCCCTTCGTCGGCGGACCACCGGCCGGACGTCCGGATCGGGACTCTGTCCTTTCACCCGTTGCGGGTACGTGGTCGGCCGGTCGCGGAGTACCCGGACTGGCGATGTTCATCACACTGCCACAGGCCACTCTTTGCCTGCGCAAGGGCCGTTTCGGGGCGGTGGCGAGCCGCGGGGCGTACTAGCGTGCAGGGCAGTTTCAAACCGGAGGGATTGCTTCATGCTCCTGTCGTACCCCGTCCACCGCCACCTCTCCCCTCGCCGCCGGGTCCTCGCGGCGCTGGCCGCCGCCGTGCTGGCGGCGGGCGGGCTGACCGGGTGCTCGGGCGAGGACGGGCCGGAGCAGAGCGTCGACGCCTTCCTGAAGGGCTGGCACTCCGGCGACCTCCAGGCGGTCGGCTTCATCGACCCGACCGGCGCCAAGGTGCCGGCGACCGAGGTGACCAAGGAGCTCCGGTCGCTCGCCGGCGAGCTGGCCGACAGCCCGCCGAAGCTCGAGCGCACGGGCGAGGTGAAGGTCACCGCCGACATCGCCACCGCGCCGGTCCGGCTCACCTGGCCGCTGCCGGGCGGGACCACCTGGACCTACGAGAATCCGGTACGCCTCCGGCACGGTGCAGACGACCAGTGGCAGGTCATCTGGGAGCCGAGCGTCGTGCACGAGAAGCTGGCGGCCGGCGACCGGCTCGCACTGCGCCGGGAGGCCGCGCCCCGGACCGGCGTGCTCGACTCCGCCGGCGCCCCGATCGTCGCGCCCCGCCCGGTGGTCCGGGTGCAGGTCAACCCCGGCGAGGTCACCGACGTGAAGGGCCTGGTCCGGAAGCTCGACGCCGCGTTCAAGGCGGTCCGGCCCGCGCTCACCCCGCCGGTCGACCTCTCCGACCTGCCCAAGCGCCTGAGCGAGGCGGATCGGGGCGCGCTCGTCGAGGTGGTGACCCTGCGCGACGAGGCCTACCGCCAGATCAAGCCCCGCATCTACGAGCTGCCCGGCACCCGGTTCCAGTCCGACCAGCTCTTCCTGGCCCCGACCCGCGAGTTCGCCCGGGCCCTGCTCGGCTCGGTCGACCCGGCCCAGGCCGACGACCTCAAGGCCCACCCCGACAAGTACGTCCGGGGCGACCTGGTCGGCCACGGCGGCCTCCAGGGCCGCTACGACGACCGCCTGCGCGGCACCCCCGGGGTGACCGTGATCACCGAGCACCCCGCGGCGGAAGGCGCCACCGCACCCAGCGGGGTCGAGGTGTTCCGCAGCGAGCCGAAGGCCGGCCAGCCGCTGAAGACCACCCTCGACGTGGCCACCCAGAACGCCGCCGACGCGGCGCTGCGCGGGCAGGCCCGGCGGTCCGCCCTGGTGGCCGTACGCATCAGCGACGGCGCCGTGCTGGCCGCCGCCAACGGCCCCGGTGCGGCCGGCGAGAACCTCGCCTTCACCGCCCAGGTTCCGCCCGGCTCGACCTTCAAGATGGTCAGCGCCCTGGCCCTGCTCGACCGGGGCGCGGTGACCCCGGAGGCGACCGTGCGCTGCCCGAAGACGTTCGAGGTCGACGGCCGGTCCTTCAAGAACTCCGACAACTTCGAGCTGGGCGACGTCCCCTTCACCACCGACTTCGCGAAGTCCTGCAACACCGCCTTCACCTCGCTGGCGCCGAAGCTCGGCCCGGACGGGCTGGCGCAGGCCGGCCGCACGCTCGGCCTGGAGGCGTCCTGGGACCTCGGCACCGACGTCTTCACCGGCAAGGTCTCCGCCAACGGCTCGGCCACCGAGCAGGCCGCCGCCGCGATCGGCCAGGGCACCACCGTGGTCAGCCCGCTCGCCATGGCCGGCGCCACCGCCGCCGTGGCCCGCGGCCACTGGGAGCAGCCCAAGCTGCTGCTGGACCCGGCCCCGGCGAAGCCCGCCCCGGCCGGCCCGGCCCTCAAGGCGGAGTCGGTGACGGCGCTCCGGACGATGATGCGCGCGGTGGTCACCAGCGGCACGGCCAGCGCACTGGCGGACGTGCCCGGCGAGCCGGTGTACGGCAAGACCGGCACCGCCGAGTACGACAACAACCCGGCGCACACCCACGCCTGGTTCGTCGGCTGGCAGGGCGACGTGGCGTTCGCGGTCTTCGTCGAGCAGGGCGGGTCGAGCACCGCCAGCGCCGTCCCGATCGCCGAACGCTTCCTCCGCGGCCTCGACGCCCGCTGACGGATCAGGCGATGTCCACACCCGGTCGGGTCGGGTCCGGCTCCGACTCGTCCGCCTCCTCCACGCCGGCCACCCGGCGCAGCAACCCGGGCCCGGCCGATGCCAGCGGTCCGGCCGGCTCGGGTCCGTCCGACCCGTTCGGCTCCACCGCCCGGCGCAGCGAGCCCGGACGGGCCGGGTCGGCGGGCGGGGGCTCGGCCGCCGGCCGGTCGCCGTTGCCGTCGGGATCGTCTCCGTCCCCGGTCGGGGTCGGGCCGATCGGCTCGACCGCCACCGCGGGCGCCGGAACGGCCGCCGGGCCGGGCAGCACGTCGCGCGACGGTGGCCGGCCGTTGCCGGGCCGGGGCGCCGGGGCCACCGGGCCGGACGGCAGCAGCCGGGGCGGCGTCGCGCCGGGCGCGACGACCGGGGCGAGCCCGGCCACCACGGTGTTGACGATCTCGGCGGCGTAGGAGCCGTCGGGGTCGTAGTCGGGGTCGAAGACGGTCAGCTCGACGCCGAGGCAGTGCGGGGTGTCCACCAGCCCGGCGAGCAGGATCTCCAGCTCGGCGAAGGCGATGCCGCCCGCGTCCGGCGCGTCGACCGCGGGCATCACCGCCGGGTCGAGCACGTCCACGTCGATGTGCACCCAGTAGCCGGCGCAGTCGGCCAGTTGCTCGTGCGCCCACTGGGCGGTGCGGGCCGCCCCCTCGGCGCGCAGCGCCGGGACCGGGCGGGTGGTGATGCCGGCGGCCTGGAGATCGAGCCGGTACTCGTCCTGAGCCCGGATGCCGAGCACCACCACGTCGATGTCCCGGAAGTAGGGGCGCCGCCCCTCGATGGCGGCCAGGTCGGCCTGCCCCCGGCCGGTGACCAGGGCCAGGTCCTCGCCCGCCGCCGCGCCCACGTACGAGGCGTTGCCGGGGTGCCGGAAGTCGGAGTGGCCGTCGACGAAGACCAGCCCGATCCGCCCGCCGACCGCCTCGCCGAGCCGGTGCATGGCCATCGCCGAGCCGAGCAGCACGGAGCAGTCCCCGCCGAGCACCAGCGGGAACTCGCCGCGGTCGATGATCGCGCCGATCCGGTCGGCCAGCGCCACCGAGTAGCCGGAGATCTCCGGCGCGTGGCAGACCCCGTCGCCGGGGCGCCAGTCACCCGGGTCGTACCGGGGCGGGGTGAGGCAGCCGGCGTCGCGGGCCCGCAGCCGGGCGAGCAGGCCGTGGTCGCGCAGCGCGCCGGGCGCCTTCGCGCAGCCCGGGACGGAGGTGGACGTGGGTGGGCGCAGGCCGAGGTTCGTCGGCGCGTCGAGGACGGCGATCCGGCGCATCATGGGCTCCCGTCCTCGATGGTCGGGCGGGCCGGCCGGTACGCCGGCCCGCGCTGGCGTGCGGTGAACTCAGAACAGGGCGCTGGCCAGGGCACGTCGGGCGGCCGCCACGGCGGGGTCGTCCGGGCCGGCGATGGTGAACAGCGACACCAGGTGCTGGCGGACCTGCTCCCGGTCGTCGCCGGCGGTCCGGCGGACCAGGCCGACGAGCCGGGCGTACGCCTGCTCGGCCAGCCCGCTGAGCACCTCGATGTCGGCGGCGAGGAGCTGGGCCTCGATGTCGTCGGGGGCCTGCTCGGCGGCGGCGAGCGCGGCGCGCGGGTCGGCGCCGGCCACCCGCCGGGCGACCCCGACCTGGGCCAGGCCGGCCTCGGCCGCGACGTCCGCCGGGCTCTCGGCCAGGATCTTCCGGTACGCCGCCTCGGCGGCCTCCAGGTCGCCGGACATCAGCGCGTCGTCGGCCTCGGTCAGCCGGGGGTCCTCCGGCTCGGCGACGGTCACGCCACCGGCCTTGAGGATGGCCTGGATCCACTGGCGGAGCTGGGCCTCCGGCACCACGCCGGAGAAGGCGTCGATCGGCTGCCCGCCGACCACCGCGTAGACCATCGGGATGCCCTGGACCCGGAACATCTGGGCCAGCCGCGGGTTGGCGTCGACGTCGACCCTGGCGAGCACCCAGGCGCCCTCGCCCTCGGCGGCCAGCCGCTCCAGCACCGGCGAGAGCTGCTTGCAGGGCTCGCACCACTCGGCCCAGAAGTCCACGACCACCGGCGTGGTCAGCGACCGCTCCAACACCTCGGACTGGAAGGTCGCCTCGGTCACGTCGATGACGGCCAGGGCGCCGCCCGCCGGCGGGCCGCCGGGTACGCCAGCCGGCGGGCCGGCCTGGCTCGGTGTGCTGGGACGGGAGGGTTCGGAAGTGCCGCGCAACGCGCTGAGGTCGACCGCGCCGCGGGTGAAGATCGACGAGGTGATCCGTGGGTCGCTCATGGTTATCTAGTCTCGCACGTGTCCCGCGGAACTCAGATCAACCGCGTCGGCGACAGTTGCAACTGTCACGCCTGGTCGGCGCCACCCCACCCCCACCCCGCCGATCTTGCAGTTTCGGCCCCGGCAAATGCCGCAGAGGCCGCACCTGCCGGGCCCGGAGTGCAAGATCGCGGAGGACGGGTCAGAAGCGGGCGGGCTCGCGGTAGACGCCCCACTCGGCCCGCAGCGCGTCGCAGATCTCGCCCAGCGTGGCCTCGGCACGGACGGCGTCCAGCATGGCCGGGATCATGTTCTCCCCGGTCCGGCTGACCTCGACCATCCGCTGCACGGCGGCCTTCACGGCGGCGTCGTCGCGGCCCACCTTGCGCTCGGCGAGCATCCGGCGCTGCTCCAGCTCGACCTCGTGCGAGATGCGCAGGATCTCCAGGTCCTTCGCCACGGTGCCGGTGTGGCAGTTGACCCCGACGATCCGCTTGTCGCCCTTCTCCAGCGCCTGCTGGTAGACGAAGGCCGACTCGGCGATGTGGCCGGTGAACCAGCCGTCCTCGATGCCGCGCAGGATGCCCGAGGTCATCGGGCCGATCTTGTGCGGGCCCTCGCCGCCGAGCTGCCGGATCCGGGCGAAGATCTCCTCCGCCTCGGCCTCGATCTTGTCGGTCAGCGCCTCGACGTACCACGAGCCGCCGAGCGGGTCGGCGACGTTGACGACCCCGGTCTCCTCCATCAGCACCTGCTGGGTACGCAGGGCGATCTCGGCCGACTCGTCGGTGGGCAGGGCGAGGGTCTCGTCGAGTGCGTTGGTGTGCAGCGAGTTGGTGCCGCCGAGCACGGCCGCCAGGGCCTCCACGGCGGTCCGCACCACGTTGTTGACCGGCTGCTGGGCGGTCAGCGACACCCCGGCGGTCTGCGTGTGGAACCGCAGCCACTGGGCCTTCTCGCTGGTGGCGCCGTAGACGTCGCGCAGCCAGCGGGCCCAGATCCGGCGGGCCGCGCGGAACTTGGCGATCTCCTCGAAGAAGTCCACGTGGGAGTCGAAGAAGAAGCTCAGGCCCGGGGCGAAGACGTTGACGTCCAGCCCGCGGGAGAGCCCCAGCTCGACGTAGCCGAACCCGTCGGCCAGGGTGTACGCCAGCTCCTGCGCGGCGGTCGAACCCGCCTCGCGGATGTGGTAGCCGGACACCGACAGCGGCTTGTACCGCGGAATCTCCCGGGCGCAGTACTCCATCAGGTCGCCGATGAGGCGCAGGTGCGGCTCCGGGTCGAAGAGCCACTCCTTCTGCGCGATGTACTCCTTGAAGATGTCCGTCTGGAGCGTGCCGTCCAGGGTGGACACGTCGGCACCCTGCCGCTCGGCGGCGACCAGGTACATGCAGAAGACCGGCACGGCCGGGCCGGAGATGGTCATCGAGGTGGTCACGCCGGCCAGGTCGATGCCGTCGAAGAGCACCTCCATGTCGGCGGCCGAGTCGATCGCCACGCCGCAGTGGCCGACCTCGCCGAGCGACTGCGGGTCGTCGGAGTCGCGCCCCATCAGGGTCGGCATGTCGAAGGCGACGGAGAGCCCGCCGCCGCCGGCGCCGAGGATCATCTTGTAGCGCTCGTTGGTCTGCTGGGCGTTGCCGAACCCGGCGAACTGCCGGATGGTCCAGGTCCGCCCGCGGTAGCCGGTCGGGTAGAGCCCTCGGGTGTACGGGAACTCGCCCGGCCAGCCGATCCGCTCGAAGCCCGGGTAGGGCACCCCCTCGGGCGGACCGTACACCGGGTCCACGGTCATCCCGGAGAGCGTGGTGAAGTCCGCGTCCCGCTTGCGGGCGGCGTCGTAGCGGGCCTGCCAGCGGGCCCGACCGGCGGCGATCTCGTCGGCGTCCATGCGCGGAGCTCCTCCTCGAGTCCTCGGATGCAGTCCGAGTGTAGAACGCCAGCCTGAACGATCGCTAAGGATGTGCGTACCGGCCGGTAACCTGGATCAGGCCGAGGGCGCCGCCGGACCGCCCAGCGCCACGTCGTCGACCCGGATGTTGATCTCGTCGACCCGCAGCCCGTACGCCTCGACCGCCGAGGTCACCGCGGCGCGCACCGCGTCGGTCACCTCCGGCACCGGCCGGCCGCCGTCGATCACGATCACCAGGTTGACCACCGCCGCCCCGTCGGTGACGTGCGCCGAGCAGCCGCGCCGGGCGTCGCCGACCTGGTCCAGCCCGACCCGGTCCAGCACGGCGTTGAAGAAGCGGGCCACGTCGCCGCCGAGCTCGGCCACCCCGGACACCGACTTCGCGGCGGCCACCGCGATCTTCTCCACCACCTCGTCGGAGACGTGCGTCGCACCGCCCGCCACCGCGTTCGGCAGCACCGACAGCTCCTGGGTCTCGTCAGCCATGCTCTCCCACCGGGTTCGTCCGGCCCCACGCGCTCAGTGAGGCGGTGCGAGCGTACTAGGCGGCCGGGATCCGCAGTGGACCCGTCAGGCGCCGGTCCGCCCCTCGGCGATCCGGCGTTCAAAAGATCGCTGATCGCGCCGGCGGATCAGGCGCCCAACTGCTCCAGCAGTTCGGCGGCCGCCGCGTACGGGTCGATGGCGCCCTCGGCCACCTTGGCCGCCAGCGTCGGCAGTTGCGTACCGTCGCGCAGCGAGCCGATCCGGTCCCGCAGGGTGCCCAGCGCGATCGCCTCGATCTCGGCGGCGGCCCGCGCCTCCCGGCGACGCCGCAGCTCGCCGTGGCGCTCCAGCCAGTCGCGGTGCTTGTCGATCGCGGCGGCGATGTCGTCGATGCCCTCGGCGCGGGCGGCGATGGAGCGGACCACCTGCGGCCGCCACTCGCCCGGCCCGCGCTCGCCCAGCGCGATCATGCCCTGGATGTCGCGCACGGTGGCGTCGGCGCCGTCCCGGTCGGCCTTGTTCACCACGAAGACGTCGGCGATCTCCAGGATGCCGGCCTTGACCGCCTGGATGGCGTCGCCCATGCCCGGCGCGAGCAGCACCAGCGTGGTGTCGGCCAGCGAGGCCACCTCGACCTCGGCCTGGCCGACGCCGACGGTCTCCACCAGCACCACGTCGCAGCCGGCGCCCTCCAGCACCCGCACCGCCTGCGGCGTGGCCGCGGACAGCCCGCCCAGGTGGCCCCGGCTGGACATCGAGCGGATGTAGACGCCCGGGTCGGTGGCGTGGTCCTGCATCCGGACCCGGTCACCGAGGATCGCCCCGCCGGTGAACGGGCTGGACGGGTCGATGGCCAGCACGCCCACCCGGTGGCCGCGCGCCCGCAGCGCCCGGACCAGCTCGTTGGTGGTGGTCGACTTGCCCACGCCCGGTGAGCCGGTCAGGCCGACCACCTGGGCGTGCCCGGCGAAGGGCGCCAGCGCCGCCGCGACCTGCGGCAGCACCTCGTCGCCGGACTCGACCAGGGTGATCAGCCGGGCCACCGCGCGGGGGTCGCCCCCGCGGGCCCGCTCGACCAGCAGGGGTACGTCCCGGCTGCGGCGCACCGAGCCGGTGGCCGCCGCCGGGACGTTCTGGACGCTGTCGGCCACGGTCAGCTCTCGGCGCCGTTCGGGACGTGGATGATCAGCGCGTCGCCCTGGCCGCCGCCGCCGCAGAGCGCGGCCGCACCGGTGCCGCCGCCGCGCCGCTTGAGCTCCAGTGCCAGGGTGAGCACCAGCCGGGCGCCGGACATGCCGATCGGGTGGCCGAGCGCGATGGCGCCGCCGTTGACGTTCACCTTGTCGGTGCTGATCCCGAGGTCCCGCGCGGACTGGATGCCGACCTGGGCGAACGCCTCGTTGATCTCGATGAGGTCGAGGTCGGCGACGCTCAGGCCGCCCTTCTTCAGCGCGTGCTGGATGGCGTTGGACGGCTGCGAGTGCAGCGAGTTGTCCGGGCCGGCCACGTTGCCGTGCGCGCCGATCTCGGCCAGCCAGGTGAGCCCCAGCTCCTTGGCCTTGGCCTTGCTCATCACGACCACCGCCGCGGCGCCGTCGGAGATCGGCGAGGAGCTGCCGGCGGTGATGGTGCCGTCCTTGGTGAACGCCGGGCGGAGCTTGCCCAGCGACTCGGCCGTGGTGTCGGGGCGAATGCCCTCGTCCTCGCTGATCACCAGTGGGTCGCCCTTGCGCTGCGGGATGATCACCGGGGTGATCTCGTCGGCGAAGTGACCGTTCTTCTGCGCGGCGGCGGCGCGCTGATGGCTGGCCGCGGCGAACGCGTCCTGCTCCTCGCGGGTGATGCCGTGCTTCACCCCGTGCCGCTCGGTGGACTCGCCCATCGAGCAGCAGTCCCAGGCGTCGGTGAGACCGTCCAGGGCCATGTGGTCCTTGATGGTCACGTCGCCGTACTTGTAGCCGGAGCGCTGGCCGAGCATCAGGTGCGGGGCGTTGGTCATCGACTCCATGCCGCCGGCCACCACGATGTCGAACTCGCCGGCCCGGATGAGCTGGTCGGCCAGGGCGATCGCGTCCAGGCCGGAGAGGCAGACCTTGTTGATGGTCAGCGCCGGGGTGGACATGGGGATGCCCGCCTCGACGGCGGCCTGGCGGGCCGGGATCTGGCCCGCGCCGGCCTGGAGCACCTGCCCCATGATCACGTACTGGACCTGGTCCGGGGCCACGCCGGCGCGCTCCAGCGCTGCCTTGATCGCGACGCCACCGAGCTTCGTCGCGGGGAGGTCCTTGAGGTTGCCCAGCAGGCGCCCCATCGGGGTCCGCGCGCCGCTGACGATCACCGAAGCCATGCCTGCCTCCGAGGGGTGCCGACCTGTACGCCTTAACGATTGTTAGGACGCACCATATCTGCCGGGAAGAGCGACAGTACGGTGACCCCGAGCACGTCCGCAATGCGCTCCAGATCATGACGGTCGATGGCTTGGTCGTCGCGCCGCGGCGCCCGGCCTCCGGGCCCGGCCGGCCCGACGCGGCAGCAACAGCACGCCTTCGCCGGGCTGTTCGCGCGTTCAGCCCTGACGCGGCCGGCGCCGACGCGGCGGCACCGGCCCCCTGGGCGACGACGCCAGCGACAGGTGCGTCCCTCGGGCGGCCACCTCGATCCGCGGCGTCCGGTCCGGCGGGAGGTGCTCCCGCTGGGCGACCACCACCACGTCGACCTTCCCGTCGATCATCATCTGCCTGACCTCGTCCCACGGTGCCGTGGTGATGATCCCGAGGAGGTCGTAGCGGCAGCGCCTCGCGTGGTCCAGGCAGGTCATGAGGTGGGGTTCGATCGGGTCGACGTGGGAGGGGATCCAGATGGCAGCGACGGGGCGTGACAGTGAACTCACCATCCGTACTCTTCACCGCATGCAAGTTGCAGATCAACCTTGCACCGTCCGGGTTCGCATATGCCGAACGATCGATGAGCTGGGGCCCTTGGCGATCGCGGTCAGCCGTGGGATGTGCGACCGTGCTGCGCCCGGAGGTGGTCGTCGAGGCGGCTCTCCACGTCCTTGAGGCGGCGCTCCGCATCGTTGACCGCGTCCCGCAGCGTTCCGCGTCCGTTCGGGTGCAGCTCCGTTTCGATCCGCCGCAACCGCTCCGGCACCCCCGGGACGGCGTCGTGGCCCGGTCGGGCCGGCACCCCATACCAGTCCTGCCGGAACTCGTCGTTGTGGCGCGCCAGGCGGCGCAGCGGCCGGCTCACCGTCACGGCCAGGGTCAGCGCGCTAAGGATGGCACCCAACACGACGCTCGCCGCCGCCCACTGCTCCAGCGTCATGCCGACCGCTCCCGAGCCGGGCCGCCTGCGATGGTGGCGTCCGATGCGTTACCGCGCTTCTTCGGTGCCGTGCGCACGGCTCGACCCTCCCCGAGTCCGGTCGAGGCCCCCGTGCGCGGGCCGCGAGCGCCGGCCGGGGGACGACCATTGCTGATGTGCGTGCCTGTTCGAATCCTGCTCGCGACCTGCTCATCGGGGCATCGTCCGTCCAGCAGGACGATCGGAGCGGCGCCGGCCGCCGGTCGGGCATACGGAGGATGTGGGGCCGGGGTGACCCCGCTCCGGGTCGGCCGTTCGACCGAGGCTTACGCCGAGGACGTCCGGGCGTCGTCCGTTCAGCCGAGTGAGATGCCCGACTGGGGAGGCCGGCCGAACGATCGTTAGGCCACACTAGCGCCATGGCTGAGAACTCCCCCGTCGAGCCCGTTGCCGACCATGTCCCCGACGTCGGCCTGCTCCGCATCGACCACGTCGGGATCGCCGTGGCCGACCTGGACGCCGCGATCGACTTCTACCAGCGCACCTTCGGCATGCGCTGCGTGCACACCGAGACCAACGAGGAGCAGGGCGTCCGCGAGGCGATGCTCGCCGTCGGGCCGACCACCGAGGGCGGTTGCCTGCAGCTGCTCGCCCCGCTGTCGCCGTCCTCGACGATCGCCAAGTTCCTGGACCGCAACGGGCCGGGCGTGCAGCAGGTCGCGTACACGGTGACCGACATCGACGCGGCCTGCGCGGCGCTGCGCGAGCGCGGCGTCCGGCTGCTCTACGAGGAGCCGAAGCGGGGCACCGCCGACTCGCGGATCAACTTCGTGCACCCGAAGGACGCCGGCGGCGTCCTGGTGGAGCTGGTCGAGCCGGCCGCCACCGGCCACTGAGGCCACCGGAGGGGCCCCGGCCGAGGTGGCCGGGGCTCCTTCCTACCGCCTGGGACGCGGCGCGGCACTGCGCGGTTCCGCGTTCCCACGGACACCTCCACGCATCGGCGGATGCAGTTTTTCACAGAGGACTTCCCGCCCTAGCTACCGTTCAGTAACGTCCCGCCCCACAGGAGCGCGACCGGTGCCGGATGTGTCGATTGCCGACATGGCGGTCCCGTCGCACCGGCGCCGACGATGGCAGCGCCCCTGCCCGCCCGGTGCGGGTGCGCGACGAACGGGAGGTCACCGTGCAGGACATCCTCGAAGCGATCATGGCGGCGGAGGGCTCCGCGCAGCCGGAGCGGGAGCTCGCCGGCCTCGCCGGCCTGCCGGTACCCGAGACCTACCGGGGTGTGGTGGTCCGCGCCGAGGACACCCAGATGTTCGACGGCATGGCCACCCGGGACAAGGACCCGCGCAAGGCGCTGCACGTCCAGGACGTGCCCACCCCCGAGCTGGGCCCCGGCGAGGCGCTCGTAGCGGTGATGGCCAGCGCGATCAACTACAACACCGTGTGGACCAGCATCTTCGAGCCGCTGCCCACCTTCAAGTTCCTCCAGCGCTACGGCCGGCTCTCCGAGCTGACCCGCCGGCACGACCTGCCGTACCACGTGGTCGGGTCGGACGCGGCCGGCGTGGTGCTGCGGACCGGGCCGGGGGTGACCCGGTGGAAGGCGGGCGACGAGGTGGTGGCGCACTGCCTGTCGGTCGAGCTGGAGGACGCCGCCGGCCACGACGACACGATGCTCGACCCGCAGCAGCGGATCTGGGGCTTCGAGACCAACTTCGGCGGCCTGGCCGAGCTGGCCGTCGTCAAGGCCAACCAGCTCATGCCGAAGCCGCGCCACCTGAGCTGGGAGGAGGCGGCCAGCCCCGGGCTGGTCAACTCCACCGCGTACCGGCAGCTCGTCTCGCACCACGGGGCGAACATGAAGCAGGGCGACGTGGTGCTGATCTGGGGCGCCTCCGGCGGCCTGGGCGGCTACGCCACCCAGATGGCGCTCAACGGCGGGGCCATCCCGGTCTGCGTGGTGTCCTCGCCGGAGAAGGCCGAGCTGTGCCGCAAGATGGGCGCCGAGCTGGTCATCGACCGCACGGCCGAGGGCTTCCGCTTCTGGAAGGACGAGGAGACCCAGGACCAGGACGAGTGGCGGCGGCTCGGCGAGCGGATCCGGGAGCTGACCGGCGGCGAGGACCCGGACATCGTCTTCGAGCACCCGGGCCGGGAGACCTTCGGCGCCAGCGTCTACGTCGCCAAGAAGGGCGGCACCATCGTCACCTGCGCCTCCACGAGCGGCTACCTGCACCAGTACGACAACCGCTACCTCTGGATGCACCTCAAGCGGATCGTCGGTAGCCACTTCGCCAACTATCACGAGGCGTGGCAGGCCAACCGGCTCGTGGCGCTCGGCAAGGTGCACCCCACCGTGTCGCGGACCTACCCGCTGGAGCAGACCGGCCAGGCCGCGTACGAGGTGCACCGCAACGCGCACCAGGGCAAGGTCGGCGTGCGCTGCCTGGCGCCCACCGACGGCCTCGGCGTCCGGGACACCGAGCTGCGTGCCCGGCACGAAACCGCGATCAACCGGTTCCGCGGGCACTGACCGCCGCATTGCCTTTCCGGTAAGCCGGAACACCATTCGATTGCTTGAAGACAAAGGGCCGCGGGCATCGTCCCGCGGCCCTTTTCGCGCGCTCCCCGCCGGGCCGCCCGACCCGCCCGGGACCTGCCAAGATCGCCGGTTGGTCCGGTCCCCCCGCCCGTCGAAGTTGACCATGTAAACAGGACACGAAAGCTGCGGACCGCTCTTGCGAAGCACCCTGGGGCGTCTGCGAGTATGTCCCAATGCCCCAGCAGCAGTCCTCCCCTCTTGCGTTCTTCGATAACGCGAACTCACAGCCCGATTTCACCGTTGGCCTGCGTGGCTACAACACCAACCAGGTCGACGACTTCATCGGCCGGTTGACCGCCGCCCTGAGTCAGTCCGAGCAGGCCCGCGCCGAGGCCGAGCAGCGGATGAACGACGCCCAGCGCCGGCTGCGCCAGGCCGAGCAGCGCCAGGGCGCGCTCGAGCAGAAGCTCACCGAGACCAACAAGCAGCTCGAGGAGAACAGCCGGCCGACCCTCTCCGGCCTGGGCACCCGCGTCGAGCAGATCCTCCGGCTGGCCGAGGAGCAGGCCAACGACCACCGCAACGAGGCCAAGCGCGAGTCGGAGGGCATCCTCTCCGCCGCCCGCCTCGAGGCGCGGGAGATCACCGACAAGGCGCGCGCCGAGGCGGCCGCCATGAAGGCCTCCGCCGAGCGCGAGGCCGGCAGCGTCCGCACCGCCGCCGAGCGCGAGGCCGCTGAGGTCCGGGTGCAGGCCCGCCGCGAGGCCGACACCCTGCGCGCCGACGCCGACCGGGAGACCAAGCAGCTGCGTACGGTCACCGCGCACGAGGTGGCCGAGCTGAAGTCGACGGTCGAGCGCGAGGTCGCCACCCTGCGCGCCACCGCCGAGCGGGAGATCACCCAGCAGCGGGCCAAGGCCGCCCGCGAGGCCGAGGAGAAGCGGGCCGAGGCCACCAAGCTGCTCACCGACGCGCGGGACAAGCGCGACAAGGACCTTCAGGCCCTGGAGCTCCAGCTCGCCGAGCGGCGCGAGAAGGCCGAGCGCGAGGAGTCCGAGCGGCACGCCGCCCAGGTCGCGCAGACCCAGAAGCTGGTCAGCGAGGCCGAGCAGCGCGCCCGGGCCGCCCAGGAGCGGGCCAAGGAGATCGAGCAGCGGGCCGAGGCCCGCCGGGTCGAGTCCGAGCGCACCGCCACCGACACGGTCGAGAAGGCCAAGGCGTTGGCCGAGAAGACGGTGTCCGAGGCGAGGGCCGAGGCGCAGCGCCTGCTCAGCGAGGCCCGCACCGAGGCCGAGCTGACCACCCAGGCGGCCCGCCGCGAGGTCGAGGACCTCACCCGGCAGAAGGACGCGGTCACCTCGCAGCTCGGGCAGATGCTCTCCGGTCTCGCCGGCATCGTGCCGGGCGTGCCGGCGGCGGGCGCCAACAAGCCGGAGGCACCGAAGGCCGACAGCGTCGACAAGAAGGTCACGGCCGAGTCGGCCAACTGAACAACCACCCGCAGACGGGGCATGAGCCGCGGCGCGGGGTGACACCGGGTGACCGGTGCCGCCCCGCGCCGTCACGCTTTCCGGCTCGTTTCGCCAGCTCACGAAAGTGCGCCTGCCAACAGGGGCGTCCGTATCGCCCCAGCAGGGCCGGATGCGTGTGAGGATGGGGGCATGTCGCACGGCGAGGAACTGTTCGCCCTCGGCGGGGACGTGACCACGGAGCCCAGCTTCGAGTCCGCTCTGCGGGGGTACGACAAACGACAGGTCGACCGCTACGTCGCTCGTGCGGAGCACGAGATCTCGGCGCTGACAACCGAGCGGGAACAGGCGTACACCCAGATCCACAAGCTGGCCGGCCAGGTCGAGGTGCTGCAACGCGACCTCGCCCAGGTGCGCAAGCAGGTGGGCGTCGTGGACCGCGCCTCGTTCCGGCACCTCGGTCCCCGGGTCGAGCAGATCCTCACCATGGCCGAGGAGCAGGCCGACGACATCCTGACCGCCGCCAACGAGGAGATCGAGGCCCGGCGCGCGGCCGCCGAGCACATCATCGAGGAGGCCCGGGAGCAGGCCGCCCAGGCCCTCAAGGACTTCGAGATCGCCCTCGCCGCCCGTCGGGCCGAGGAGGAGCGGCACACCGCCGCCCGCAAGGCCGAGGCGGAGGCCACGCTCAAGGCCGCCCGGGACGAGGCCGAGAAGCTGCGGAAGAACGCCCAGGACGCGCTGGCCAAGGCGCAGCAGGAGGCCACCCAGCTCCGGGACACCGCCAAGGAGATCCACGCCCGCGCCCAGCAGGAGTCCACCCGGCTGCGCGAGACGGCCAAGGAGGCGGTGGCCAAGGCCCAGCAGGAGGCCACCCAGCTGCGCGAGGCCGCCAAGGAGGTGCACGCCAAGGCCCAGCAGGAGGCCAAGCGGCTCACCGAGTCCGCCGCCGAGGCCGGCCGGGCCACCCACGCCAAGGCGCTCGCCGAGGCCAAGAAGATCGTCGACGACGCGGAGGAGGCGGCGAAGGCCACCCGCGGCCGGGCCCGCACCGAGGCCAACCGGCTCACCACCGAGGCCACCGAGGCGGGCAAGCGCAACCGCGCCGAGGTCGAGGCGTACGTGCAGCGGATGCGGAGCGAGACCGAGGCCTACGTCCAGCAGGCCCGCGCCCAGACCCAGCAGGAGCTGGGCGCCTGGCGGGCCGGCGTGGAGAAGGAGGTCAACGCCCGGCGGGAGACGGCGGAGAAGGAGCTGGCCCAGCGCCGCGCCTCCGCCGAGCAGGAGTTCGCCAAGCGCCGCGACGAGCTGGACAAGCTGCACACCAAGCGGCAGGACGAGCTGGAGAAGGCGTACACGGCCCGGCGCGCGGAGATCGAGCAGGGCGCGGCGGGGCTGCGGCAGGCGGCCGAGCAGGACGCGCTCACCATGCGCCAGCGGGCCGAGGAGGAGGCTACCGAGCTGCTCCGCCGGGCCGAGGCGGAGGCCGTCGGCAGGCGCCGCAAGGCCGACGAGCACGTGGCCGCCTCGCGCCGGCAGTTCGAGGAGTACGCGGCCACCACCCAGCAGCACCTGGCCACCACCCAGCAGCACCTCGCCGCCACCCAGCAGGAGGTGGCCGCCGGCCGGCAGCAGCTCGCCCACGTGATGCTGGAGATCGCCAACGCCCAGCAGGAGCTCGCCGACCTGCGTACGGAGACCTGGAAGTCCCGGCAGGAGTCAGACGACCTCCAGCGCCGGCTCCTCGAGCTGCGCGCGGAGGCCGGCCCGGCCGGCCTCGCCACCACTCCGGTCGACCCGGCCGAGCTGGCCACGGCGGCCGGCGGTGAGTCCGGTGGCGGGCCGAAGGGCGACCGCAGCCCGATGCCCGTCACCGCCAAGGGCATCGCGACGGTCTCCCCCAACGGCGGCGCCCCGGCGGCGAAGGCCGGAGAGGCGGCGAAGACCGGCGAGCCGGCGGACGGCGCGAAGGCGCGCCCGGTCGCCGAGCCGGTGACCACCGTGGACGGCTCGGGCGCCAGCGCCGGGGTCGACGGCGGGCCGACCGTGGCGGCCGTGCCCGGCGAAGGCGGCCGGGGCGCCACCCCGACGAAGATCACCAGCACCGGCGAGAACGGCAAGCGCCCGACCAAGCCGACCACCGATGAGCGCAGCGCCAAGCCGAGCGCCGTCACCGTCGACAAGGACTGACCCGCCGGCGGTCCCGCACCCGACCCGCCGGATCCCCACCTCGCCGCACGAGTGAGGGCCCGCACCAGCTCGCCGGGCTGGCGGCGTCCGGCACCCTGGGAAGCCCCACCTCGGCGACGGCGGCGGAAGTGATGGAGGGGATGGTCGGGGCGGGCGTCGGCCGCTAACCTGCGGGGCAGAGGGCTGCGCCGCCGAGGACCCGTCCGGTGCTCACGGTCCGCCGCAGGGGCGCTCCGCCGGGCCGGAGCGGGGAGCCGGGGAGGCACGGGTGTCGCAGGAGGGTTCCGCCGGCCCGGACGACGACCCGCTCGACGCGGCGCGCCCCGAACCCGGTCCCCACGACGCGAACGTCACGCCCCGCCGCCCCGAGGCCCACGAACCGACCGGCAGCAAGGGGTCGGCCGGCGGGCGGGAGCCGCTCGACCGTGGCCGGCCGGCCGGCAAGCCCGCGCTGGCCGAGGTCGGCGTGGAGACCGAGCCGACCGAGTTCGAGCCGAGCGGGCGATTCGGCGTGCCGGGCCGGCCGCTGCGGCGCAGCAGCTTCCTGTTCGGCTTCACCGGGGCGCTCGGCGTGCTGCTGGCGTACGCGGTGTTCCTGGGCGTACGCAACTCGGCCGGCATCCTGGTGCTGGTGGTGATCGCGCTCTTCCTCGCCGTCGGCCTGCACCCGGCGGTGGTCCGGTTGCGCCGCTGGGGGTTGCCGCACGGGCTGGCGGTGGCGGTGGTGACGCTGACCCTGGTGCTGCTGATCGTCGGTGGCCTGCTGGCCCTGGTGCCGCCGGTGGTGACCCAGTCCGGGCAGTTCATCGAGCATCTCCCCGGCTACGTCGACGACCTGCGCCGCAACCCGACGGTCAACGATCTCGTCGAGCGCTACGACGTGATGCAGCGCGTCCAGTCGGCGGCGAACGCCGACACCATCGGCCGGGCCCTCGGCGGTGTGCTGGGCGGGGCGCAGCTCATCTTCGGCACCATCTTCCGGGCACTGACCGTGCTGGTGCTGACCATCTACTTCCTGGCCTACTTCAACAAGCTGCGCGACCTCGGGTACGCGCTAGTGCCCCGGTCCCGCCGGGAGCGGGTCCGCCTGATCGGCGACGAGATCCTGGCCCGGGTCGGCGCGTACATGGTCGGGGCGCTGTCCATCGCGGTGCTGGCCGGGGCGAGCACCTTCGTGTTCGCCCTGGTGGTCGGGCTGCCGTACCCCTTCGCCCTGGCCGTGGTGGTCGCGGTGACCGACCTGATCCCGCAGATCGGGGCGACCCTGGGCGCCGTGGTGGTGACCCTGGTCGGGCTCGCCACCGACCTGCCGGTCGGCATCGCCTGCCTGGTCTTCTTCCTCATCTACCAGCAGGTCGAGAACTACCTGATCTACCCCAAGATCATGCGCCGGGCAGTCTCGGTCAACGAGGTGGCGGCGCTGCTCGCCGCCCTGCTCGGGGTGTCGCTGCTGGGTGTGGTCGGCGCGCTGATCGCCATCCCCACGGTGGCCGCGCTCCAGCTCATCCTGCGCGAGGTGGTGCTGCCCCGGCAGGAGACCCGCTGACCCGTCAGCCGGCGCGGCGCTGCGCCGGGCCGGGCACCGGGGTGTCGGCGAAGGCGGCCACCGTGCGGTCGGCGTAGGCGCTGACGTCGCCGGTCTCCATCGGGCCGTCCCAGGTGGTCGGCAGCGGCACCGGCACCGCCGGGTTGACCCGGCTGACGATCTCGTTCAGCACGGTCTCGGCGTCGCCGACCCATAGGTGCTTGGCGCCGGCCACCCCGACCACCTCGGCCTGCGGCACCGCCGCGAAGCGCTGCCGGGCCTCCTCCGGGCGCAGGTAGTCGTCGAACTCGGGGACCAGGGCGGTGAGCGGCCGACCGGACTCGGCCCAGACGGTCAGGTCCTCGGGCTGGGAGAAGCGCAGCGGCGGGGAGAGCAGGATCGCTCCGGTGATCGCCGGGTCGCAGCCGTACTTCAGCGCCAGGTCGGTGCCGAACGACCACCCGACCAGCCAGATGTTGGGCAGCTCGTGGAACTCGGCGTACTCGATGGCCGCGGCCACGTCGAAGCGCTCGCCGACCGCGTTGTCGAAGGCGCCCTCGCTGGTGCCGCGGACGCTGCTGGTGCCCCGGGTGTTGAACCGGAGCACGGCCAGGTCGGCCAGGGCGGGCAGCCGCCAGGCCGCCTTGCGGAACACGTGGCTGTCCATCATCCCGCCGTGGGTGGGCAGCGGGTGCAGGCAGACCAGGGTGGCGACCGGCTCCCGCTCCAGCGGCCGGGCCAGTTCGCCGACCAGCTTCAGCCCGTCGGCGGTGTGCAGCTCGATGTCCTCCCGGCGGCCGGGCAGGATCGACGAGGCACGGATCGGTTTGCTCACCCTCCCAGTCTCCCGCGCCGCCGCCCGCGTCGCCCGCCGGGGCGAAAACAGCGTGATCCAGGTCGCTCAGCCGTAGCGGGGGGCGCCGCGGCCGCGCTGGAGGTTGGGCCCGCGCCGGTCCCGGGCCCGCCAGCAGCCGCTGTGCCAGTGCCGGCGGTCAGTCAGGTCACCCCGGTCGTCGGCCGGCCAGGCCACCAGGTGCGCCACCCCGGGGCGGATCTCCTGGTCGCAACCGGGGCACCGGTACGTCTTGGCCGACGCCCCGCCGGCGATGCCGCGCACCTGCCAGTCACCGTCACGCCACTGCTGGACGGTCGGCACGCCCTGGCGCGCCCGCTCGGCGTCCAGGTGGGTGGTGTCGTCCCGGCGGGGACGGTTGCGACGGGGACTCACGGTCACCAAGCGTACGGTCCGCCGGCCGGACCGCCCCGGGTCGGGCGGCCCGGCCGGCGGACCCCGTGGCCTACCAGGTCCGCGGGTCGGTCAGGTCGTCGGCCACCCGCACCCCGGCCAGGACGACCGTCGCGTCGGCCTCGGTGAAGCCCTTGTCCAATCCGCCGAAGGTGGCGATCAGGTGCGCCTTCGGGATCCCGAGCACCTCCAGCCTGGTGCCGTCGGGATAAAGGTAGGCCGACCGGCCGTCGACGGTCCGGTTGCCCTCGGTCCGGCTGCCCGCGAGCTGGCTGGCGTGATCGAAGTTCACCCGCATGGTCGCGTCCTGCCCGCGTACGAGGGTGAACCGCGCGTTCACCCCGCTGGGGAAGGCGGAGGCGTCCACGTCGCAGTCCAGCAGCGTCGCCCCGGGCGGCAGGGCGGTGAGCCGCAACGGGCCCGCGCACCGTCTCGCCTGATTCCAGCGCAGCGCGTCGACCGCCCGCCGGAGCGCCGTCCGGTCCCTGCCGGCGGTGCTCGCCCGGGCGTACAGGCCGTTCACCGGGCGCCACGACAGGATCAGTCCACCTGCCTGGCCGGGCACCTCGCGGACCGTGCCGTCGAACGGCAGCGGCTCCTCCACGGCGTCGAAGGTGAAACCGTCCACGCCCCCCCGGCTCAGCAACTCGACGGAGCGGCTCACCTCGACCAGGACGGGTGGCCCGCCGCCGACGGTGAACCGGACGGATTCCACCTGGTTCTGCCGGATCCCCCAGCCGAGGTAGCGGGCGCGGGCCGGGTCGACCCCGAAGTGCAGCACCTGCGCGTCGGTGGCCACCCGCGTGGGGTCGGCGACCGCGCCGGGCACCCCGTCGGCGCGGGGCGGCACCGGCGGGGCGACGGCCGGGGAGGCCGCGCCCCAGGGCAGCCGGCCGGACAGCCCGCTGAGGTCCGCGCCGCTCACGCCGACGAAGCCGAGGACCCCGACCAGGGCCAGGGTCGTGCCGGTGGCGGTCCGGCGGCGCAGCTGCCGGCGGCGGCCCCGGGCGCGGGACTCCCGGAGCAGGCGGTGGATGTCGGTCTCCCCCTCGGCGTGCTCCCGCAGCACCGAGGTGATTCGCTGGTCGAGGTCGGTCACGGCCGGCTCCCCTTCGTCGTCGGGACGCCGCAGCGCTCCCGGAGCTGGGCGAGCGCCCGCATCGCGTGGGTGCGGACGGTGACCGGCGAGCAGTCGAGGATCTGGGCGATGGTCGCGTCGTCCAGATCCTCGTAGTAGCGCAGCACCAGCACGGCGCGCTGGCGGTCGGGGAGGGCGCGGATCAGCCGCCACATCTCGTCCCGGTCGGCCGCCTCGCCGCCGAGGTCACCGCGCTGGGGCCGCTCGGCGAAGGTGTCCACGGCCAGCTCTCGGCTGGACCGCCGGCGCCACCACGACGTGTTCGCGTTGACCAGCATCCGCCGCACGTACACGTCGGGCCGGTCGGCCCGGGCGATCTTCCGCCAGTGCACGTACGCGCGAGCCAGGACGTCCTGGGTCAGGTCCTCGGCGCGGTGCTCGTCGCCGGTCAGCAGCCGGGCCAGGCGCAACAGGGCCGGGCCGCGGCTGCCGACGTACTCCTCGAAGGTCACGCCTTGAAGACGCCGTCACGGGCGCCGGCTGTTGACCCGGGTCAGCGCTGGGTGTGGTCGCGGAAACCGCGGCCGCTCTTGCGGCCCAGGTAGCCGGCGGTGACCAGGTGCTCCAGCAGCGGCGCGGGGGCGAAGCCCGGCTCTCGCAGCTCCAGGTAGAGCTCCCGCTGGATGGCCAGCGAGACGTCCAGGCCGACCACGTCGAGCAGCTCGAACGGGCCCATCGGGTAACCGCAGCCGAGCTTCATGGCGTAGTCGATGTCGTCGGCGGTGGAGTAGCTGGCCTCCAGCATCTTCACCGCGTCATTCAGGTACGGGAAGAGCAGCGCGTTGACGATGAAGCCGGACCGGTCGCCGCAGACCACGCCGGTCTTGCCCAGCGCCGCGCAGACCGCCCGGGCGGTGGCGGTGGTCTCCGCCGAGGTGCGGATGGTCCGCACGATCTCGACCAGCGGCATGATCGGCGCCGGGTTGAAGAAGTGCAGGCCGATCACGTCGGCCGGCCGCTGGGTGGCCATCGCCACGTCGATCACCGGCAGCGACGAGGTGGTGGTGGCCAGCACGACGCCCGGCTTGCAGATCTCGTCGAGGCTGGCGAAGAGGGCCTTCTTGACGCTCAGCTCCTCGACCACGGCCTCGACCACCAGGTCGACGTCGGCCAGGTGGTCCAGGGTCGCCGACCAGGTGACCCGGCCGAGCGCCGCGTCCCGGTCGGTCTCGCTGAGCTTGCCCCGCACCACGCCCTTGTTCAGCGAGGTCTTGACCGTCTCGCAGACCTTGGCGGACTTCTCCGCGCCCCGGGTCACCGAGATGACCTCGTAGCCGGCCTTGGCGAAGACCTCGATGATGCCGGTGGCCATGGTCCCGGAGCCGACCACGCCGACCTTGGCGATCGCCCGGGCGCCGTCGGCGAGCGCCGCGCCCGTGCTCACCGGGGTGTGCTCGTCGGGTACGACCACCGGGGAGCCCGGCCGCTCGTAGGTGTAGAAGCCGCGGCCGGACTTCCGGCCGAGCAGGCCGGCCGTGACCATCTGCTTGATCAGCGGCACCGGGGCGTGCCGGCGGTCGCGGCCGCCGCGCCGGTACATGGTGTCCAGGATCTCGTACGCGGTGTCCAGGCCGATCAGGTCCATCAGCGCGAGCGGGCCCATCGGCAGGCCGCAGCCGAGCTTCATGGCGGCGTCGATGTCCTCGCGGGTGGCGTACCGGGACTCGAACATGCTGACCGCGTGGTTCAGGTAGCCGAAGAGCAGCGCGTTGGCGATGAACCCGGCGCGGTCGTTGATGGTGACGTCGACCTTGCCGAGCCGCTCGCAGAGCGCCTCCACGTCGGCCACCACGTCGGCGGAGGTGACCACGGTGCGGACCACCTCGACCAGCTTCATCACCGGCGCGGGGTTGAAGAAGTGGATGCCGATGACCTGGTTCGGCCGGGTGGTGGCGACGGAGATCTCCGTGACGCTCAGCGACGAGGTGTTGGTGGCCAGGATCGCCTCGGGCTTGCAGACCCGGTCCAGCTCGGCGAAGATCCGCTGCTTCAGGTCCAGGTGCTCGGGCACCGCCTCGATCACCAGGTCCACCGAGTGCAGGGCGTCCAGCCCGACCTGCCAGTCCACCCGGGACAGCAGCGCGTCCCGGTCGGCCTCGGCGAGCTTGCCCTTGGCCACCGCCCGGTCGGTCGAGCCGGTGAGGGTGACCCGGCCGCGCTCCAGGGCGGCCGCGGAGATCTCGACGGCGGTCACGTCGATGCCGTTGCGGGCGAACACCTCGACGATGCCGGCACCCATGGTGCCCAGACCCACCACACCCACCCTGGTGAACTCGCGCGCCACGACCGGCCTCCCCCTGGTTGACTCCGCCGTTGCCGACATGAACGGCGGCTAAGGTTATGCGCCGGAGTCTGCCATGTGACGCTGCGTTGTCGAGACGCCGTGGGATATTTCACGCACCGCGTCGGTCAGACCCCGGTCGGCACCCCCGCGAGCGCCAGCAGCTCGGCGACGAACTCGGCCGGCCGCTCCAGGTGCGGGCTGTGCCCGCAGCCGGGCAGCACCACCTCCCGGTACGTCCCGCCGGCCGCCGCGTACCGGTCGAGGACCGCCCGGGTCTGGCCGACCATCGGCTGCGGCGGGCAGTCCGCCTCCCCCGGCCAGCCCGGCACCACCCCGAGCGACCCCAGGTACGCCAGGTCGAACAGCGAGGTGTCCGAGACGATCACGTCGGCGTCGCCGCGTACCCAGGTCACCGGCGGCTTGGCCGGGACGGCGACCAGCTCGTCGGCGAGCCGGAAGTGGGCCGGCGCCAGCGCGTTGAGCACCCCGCGCCGCCCCGCCGCGGTCCCCGGCCAGTGCGCCGAGGCGACCGCCGTGCCGGGGTAATTGTCGTCCCCGGTGGCCGTGGTCAGCATGCTCTCCAGCAGCAGGTCCTCGTCCGCGCCGAGCGACGCCGGGTCGGCCACGTACGCGGAGCGCAGCACGTTGCGCGGGCTGGTCGGGCCGTCGGCGCCCCGGTCCCCCGTGGCCAGCCGGGCCACGAAGTCGGGGTTCGCCGTGCCCCCGCCCGTGCCGGCGAAGTCGGGTGTGGTGGGGGTGCCGTCGAGGTCCCGGGTCCCGCCGAAGCCGTACGGGGAGACCGGCGCCGCCAGCAGCAGTCCGGCCACCCGGTCCGGGTGGTCGACCAGCAGCCGCATCGCCACCCCGCCGCCGAGCGAGTGCCCGACCACCACCGGCCGGGCGCCGGGAGCGAACAGCCCGGGGGCGTCGAGCAGGGCGGCCACGTCGTCGGCGAAGTCGTCGAGGCCCCGGGTGGCGTCCACCGGAGCGGTGTCGGTCTCGCCGTATCCGCGCAGGTCGGGGGCGACCACCCGGAGCGTCTCCGGCAGCCGGGGCAGCAGTGGCTCCCAGAACGCGGCGGACGACACGTTGCCGTGCACCAGCAGCACCGGCAGGCCGTCCGGCGGCCCGGCCACCCGGACCGCCTGGGTGATGTCGTTGGCCCGGACGGTGTGTCGCTCGCTCCGCATCCGCGCATGCTGGCACGGCCAGCCGGAACCGGTCCATGTGGGCGGCCCCCATCCGGGGCCGCCGGCCCGTGTGGCGGAACTCCGGGTCAGCTGTGCGTGTCGACGGGCAGCGGCAGCGTGCCTCGCGACTCGATCGGCGTGCGGGGCGCCGGAGGGACGGGCAGCGGGAGGGTCGGCCGGTGGTCGCGGCGCGGCTGCATGAAGCTCATCCCGACCGGGTCGGTCCGGGCCACGCCCGGGTCGAAGAAGCGCAGGTCGGTGCGGCCGAGCCGGATCACGTCCCCGTCGGCGAGCGGCACGCTGCCGATGATCCGCTGGTCGTTGAGCCAGGTGCCGTTGGTCGAGCCGAGGTCGGTGAGCACCACCCCGTCGGGGGTGGCCTGCACCGTGGCGTGCCGCCGGCTCAGGTGCGGGTCGGCCAGCACGATGTGGGCGCTCGGCGCCCGACCGACGACCTGTGGATCCCGGCCGACCCGGAAGCTGAGCCCGCGCATCGTCCCCCCCGACACCGTCAGCAGCGGCATCAGTTCCGGATGCTCCTCCATGGACAGTCGACCTCCACCCCGCCGTCGCTCCGCGGCGTCAGCCTGCCACCTCACCGTAATCGTTCCCACCACCGCGCGGTCACCCCGATGGCCCCGGGCGGCCATCTCCTGTTCGCCGTTTCGGCGGGCGTCGCCGGTTCAACGGGCGGCACGTCCGTCGATCCCGCCCGGCCCGCCGCGCCACCGACCTGGGCAGAGTACGGGTCGCGCGGGACCTACCGGTGAGTAACGCGCGGGTCTAGACTTCGGCCATGACGGCTGTGCATGTCCCGGGGACCCCGCTCATCGAGGACGGTCGACTGGTGTCGACCAGTCCGGCGACCGGCGCGGAGGCGGGGCGGCTCCCGGTGGCGACCGAGGCGGACGTGCGCGCGGCGGTGGAGCGGGCCCGCGCCGCCGCCGACTGGTGGGCCGGGCTCGGCTTCGCCGGGCGCCGCGACCGGCTGCTTCGCTGGCGCGGCGTGCTCGCCCGCCGGATCGAGGAGCTGGCCGACCTGGTGCACACCGAGGGCGGCAAGCCGGTCGGCGACGCCGTGGTCGAGATCCTCACCGCGCTGGAGCACATCGACTGGGCCGCCCGTAACGCCCGCCGGGTGCTCGGGCCGCGCCGGGTCCGCTCCCGGCTGATCCTCGCCGAGTTCACCGCCCACCTGGAATACCAGCCGTACGGGGTGGTCGGCGTCATCGGCCCGTGGAACTATCCGGTCTTCACCCCGATCGGCTCCGCCGCCTACGCCCTGGCCGCCGGGAACGCGGTGGTGTTCAAGCCGAGCGAGTACACCCCGGCCGTCGGGCAGTGGCTGGTGGACCGGTTCGCCGAGGTCGTGCCGGAGCAGCCGGTCTTCCAGGCGGTGCACGGGCTCGGCGACGTCGGCGCGGCGCTGTGCCGCTCGGGGATGGCGAAGCTGGCCTTCACCGGCTCCACCGCCACCGCCAAGAAGGTGATGGCGGCCTGCGCCGAGACGCTCACCCCGGTGCTGCTGGAGGCGGGCGGCAAGGACGCCATGATCGTGGACGCCGACGCCGACCTGGACGCCGCCGCCGAGGCCTGCGTGTGGGGCGCGCTGACCAACGCCGGCCAGACCTGCATCGGCATCGAGCGGGTCTACGCGGTCGACCAGGTCTTCGACGCCTTCGTCGACAAGGTGGTGGCGAAGGCCGGCCGGCTCACCGTCGGCCCCGACGGCGCCGACATCGGCCCGATCACCATGCCGTCCCAGGTCGACGTCATCCGCCGGCACATCGACGACGCGATGTCCCGCGGCGGCCGGCCGGTGCTCGGCGGCCCCGAGGCGGTCCAGCCGCCGTACGTGCACCCGACCGTGCTGGTGGACGTGCCGGAGGACTCGGCCGCGGTGCGCGAGGAGACCTTCGGGCCGACGCTGACCGTCAACCGGGTCCGCGACGTGGACGAGGCCGTGGAGCGGGCCAACGCCCTCTCGTACGGTCTCGGGGGGTCGGTCTTCGGCCGCAAGCGGGCCGTGGCGGTCGCGCGGCGGCTGCGCTCCGGGATGGCCGCGGTCAACTCGACGCTGACCTTCGCCGGCATGTCCACGCTGCCGTTCGGCGGGGTCGGCGAATCCGGCTTCGGCCGGATCCACGGCGAGGACGGGCTGCGCGAGTTCGGCCGGGCCAAGTCGATCACCCGCCGCCGGGCCCGTTCGCTGCTGCCCTCGATGACGTTCGAGCGCACCCCGGCCGACGTCGCCCGCCTGGTCAAGGCCGCCAAGCTGATGTACGGCCGGGGCCGCTGACGACCCCGGCCCGCCGGCTCAGAACAGGGTCAGCTCGTCGCGCTCGATGCCCCGCAGCTTGTCGTAGTCGACCACCACGCAGCGGATGCCGCGATCGGTGGCGAGCACCCGGGCCTGCGGCTTGATCTCCTGCGCGGCGAACACCCCGGCGACCGGGGCGAGCAGCGGATCGCGGTTCATCAGTTCGAGGTAGCGGGTGAGCTGCTCGACGCCGTCGATCTCGCCGCGCCGCTTCACCTCGACCGCGACCGCGCCCTGGTTGGCGTCCCGACAGAGCAGGTCCACCGGGCCGATCGCCGTCATGTACTCCCGCCGCACCAGCGTGAAGCCCTCGCCGAGGGTCTCCGGGTTGGCGGCGAGCAACTCCTGCAGGTGCGCCTCGACGCCGTCCTTGCGCAGCCCCGGGTCGACGCCCAGCTCGTACGAGGTGTCCTGGAAGATCTCCTCCAGGGTGATGCGCAGCTCCTCGCCGGCCTTGTTGACCACCCGCCACACGCCGGGGGCCTCCTCAAGCCGGCACGGCGGGCTCATCCAGTTCAACGGCTTGTACGCCCGGTCGTCGGCGTGGATCGACACCGAGCCGTCCGCCTTCACCATCAGCAGCCGGGTGGCCAGCGGCAGGTGTGCCGACAGCCGTCCGACGTAGTCCACCGAGCACTTCGCAATCACCAACCGCACCCGACGAGACTAGCGGAGCACCCGGCGGTCGCCGACGAGCGCCACTGGCGTACCGGTGCGATATTGAGATCGTGCTCGAAGTCCTCACCGGTTCCGGCCTCGCCGCCTCGGCGGGCCTGAACGCCTACATCCCCCTTGTGCTGATGGGTCTGCTCGCGCGCTACACCGACCTGATGAAGCTGCCGAGCGGCTGGCAGTGGCTGGGCAACGGCTGGGTCCTGCTGATCCTCGCCGTGCTGCTCGCCGTCGAGGTGGTGGCCGACAAGGTGCCGGTGGTCGACCACGTCAACGACGTGGTGCAGACGGTGGTCCGGCCGACCGCCGGCGGGCTGGCCTTCGGCGCCGGCTCCAGCTCGGAGACGGTCACCGTCAGCGACCCCGACACCTTCTTCTCCTCACACCAGTGGGTGCCGGTGGTGGTCGGCGTGCTCATCGCGCTCGGCGTCCACCTGCTCAAGTCGGCGGCCCGCCCGGTCATCAACGCGACCACCGCCGGCTTCGGCGCCCCGGTCGCCAGCACCGCCGAGGACGCGACCAGCGCGGTCATGTCGGTGGTGGCGATCCTGCTGCCGGTGCTGGTGCTGGCGTTCCTGCTCGGGTTCGTGGCGTTCCTCTTCTGGTTCCTGCGGCGACGTCGTTGGCGGCGTCGCGAACGCCGGGCTGCTCGGGCTGCTGGTTTCCGAGTCTGACGCTGGGTGCTGCGCTCCGGGGTGATTGCGCTCGCAGGGTGGTGCGCTCCGGGGTGGTGCGCTCCGGGGTGGTTGCGGTTGGGGCTGGGGGCGAGGGTGACCGGCTCCGGGCGGTCAGGCTTGATCCCTGCGCCGGTCACCCTCGCCC
>NZ_JBEZZJ010000020.1:0-96376 GCF_040639095.1 Micromonospora sp. NPDC023966
ACCCCCCGGATCATGCATACGACAGGGGCGGTAAGTCATACCGGGCCGGGCGACCGAGAGTCCCCGGCTGGGGACGATCAAAAAGGTAACGGGGGGGGGTCAGTCGGCCGTTCCGACGCGCTGGAACGCGCGGGCCAACTGGACGAGGTCGATGCCCTCGAAGTGGTCGAGGAACCGCCGCCGCACGCTGGCCAGATGACTCGGCCACGACTCCTCGAGCCGGGCGAGACCGGCGTCGGTGAGGACGGCGTTCCAGCCGCGCGCGTCCTCCGCGCACTTGGCCCGCTCGACCAGGCCCTGCGTCTCCAGCCGACCGATGGTGCGGGTCATCCCGCTCAGGGACAGCTGGCACGCCGCCGCGAGCTCGCTCATCCGCATCTGGCGGCCCGGCGCCTCGGAGAGGTGCATGAGCGCCGTGTACTCGGTGAGGGGCAGTTGGCGGTCGCCCACCATGTCGGCGTCGATGGTGCGGGGCAGGACGTGCATGATCCGGCCCAGGGAGCGGACCAGCGCTTCCTCCTCGGCGTTGAGGGGGCGCAGCGATTTCGGTGCGGCGGCGGACATGCCCCCATCTTACTTGCTTGACCGAGCAAACACAGGGCCGACGGTGATCGCCGCCACAGCGCGGCTAGTTGCTTGACGAAGCAACAAGTGGCTAGCGTGTGCTTGACCAGGCAAGGACTTTTGAAGGGCATCTACGACATGACCAGGATCGGAATCATCCTCGGCAGCACCCGCCCGGGTCGGAACGGCGAGTCGGTGGCCCGCTGGGTGTTCGACGTCGCCAAGCAGCGCAGCGACGCGCAGTTCGAGCTGATCGACCTGCTCGACTACCAGCTGCCGCACCTGGACGAGGCGTACCCGCCCGCGATGGGCCAGTACACCCAGCCGCACACGCTTCGCTGGGCCAACACCATCGCGTCGTTCGACGGGTTCGTGATGGTCACCCCGGAGTACAACCACTCCACCTCGGGCGCCCTGAAGAACGCCATCGACTTCCTCTACGCGGAGTGGAACAACAAGGCCGTCGGTTTCGTCAGCTACGGCTCCGCCGGCGGCACCCGGGCCGTGGAGCACCTGCGGCTCATCGCCGGCGAGCTGCAGATGGCCGACGTCCGGTCCCAGGTGGCGCTGTCGCTCTTCACCGATTTCGAGAACTTCAGCGTCTTCAAGCCCAGCCAGTTCCAGCAGGACGCCCTCAACGCCACCCTCGACCAGGTCGTGGCCTGGAGCACCGCGCTCGCCCCGCTGCGCAACAGCTGAACACCCTTCCGGCACCGACCGGAGACGGCCGCGGAACCCTCCGCGGCCGTCTCCGTATCCGGTGCGTCGCTCAGGACCCTTGGCGGGGCGCCACGAATCCGGGAGCCGGCTGCGGAAACTCGCCGGTGACCTGGGTGATGATCTCCACGGCTACGTCGCGCAGTTTGCGGTTACGGTTCTGCGACGCCTGCCGGAGCAGGGTGAAGGCCTGCGTGGCGGTACACCGCTGCTGGCCCATGATCACTCCGAGGGCCTGGTCGATGACGCTGCGGGACGCCATCGCGTCGGCGAGTTGCTGATGCAGGAGGGCCTGGTCGGCCTGGCGGAGGATGACGCCCAGCGCCGCCGACCCCTGGTCGGTGAAGGCCAGGGCCCGCCGGCGCGCCGGGTCGGTGAAGGCGCGCGGCTGGGTGGCGTAGAGGTTCAACGCGCCGACGGTCTCGCGGTCGACCGTCATCGGCAGCGACAGCGAGCTGACGATGCCGAGCCGGAGCGCGTGTTCCCGGTAGCGGCTCCAGCGTCCGTCCTCGCGCAGGTCGAACACCTCGACGACCTGCCCCTGGCGCAGGGCCTCGAGGCAGGGGCCCTCGTCGGCCCCGTACTGGATCTCGTCGCCCTGCGCGGCCAGGCCGCCGCTGCTGGCGACGGTGAAGGCTCCGCCGTCCCGGCGCACCGTCAGCCCGCACCCCACGGCGGGGGTGACCACCTCCACCGCGACCCGGACGATCTGATCCAGGAACAGGTCGACGTGGGGCGAATCGGCGAGCAGGGCCAAGAGTCGGCCGGAGGCCGAGGCCAGAGACGGGTCAGCAGCATCGGACACCACCGCTACCTCCTGAATTCCATGTGCCCGTTCGGTTGGACCGAAGGTGACGCCACTGCTCTGGCCTGCCCCTGAGGGAGCGGCGGCCAGTGCTTCCTTGCTGAGGAGCCCACGTTTCCCCGGTCGGCAGGGTGCGAATCGGGGTGGGACGGGGCTAGGGTCGAGGTGGGTTCGGACATGAGCCCAGGACCAGTGCCGGGCCGCCGACGGTGAGCCCGGCCATCAACCCGGTCCGGAGATCCTCACCTGGAGGAGCACCTCATGTCCGTCCATCACGCGCAACATCACGCGGCGTCGGCAGACACCCGCCCGTCGTCCCTGTCCCTGGCGCTCGCCCGGGAGGGCCCGGCGATAGTGGTGGAGGTCGGGGGCCCGCTCGACATGGCGACCGTCGACCCGCTGGTCGACCTCGTGGACCGGCTGGTGGCCGGCCGACCGCCCGCGGTGCTGGTGCTCGACCTGAGCGGGGTGACCTTCTTCTGCGCCGCCGGCGTCAACGCGCTGCTGACGGTCCGCCATCGGGTCGGCTCGGCCGGCTGCACCCTGGTGGTGCGCAGGCCCTCCCGGATCACCGTCGCGGTCCTCGACATCGTCGGCCTCAAGGACGAATTCACCACCGAGTGACCTGCCTTTCCCTCCACGTCTGTCGGCGGACGGCAGCGGTCACATCGGACTCCGGCCCGCCGGCATGTGCCGTGATACCCGGAGTGGATCAGCCCGAAACGGCGGAACGCCGGTGATCCGAGCCACCGGCAGCCTTCGGTGGGGCCGGGGCTCAGGCCGGCGGGCGGCGCGCGTCGACGGCCCGGCCCATCCGGGTGACGGCCTCGGTGAGGATCGCCGGTGAGGTGGCGAAGTTGAGGCGTACGAAGCCGGTCCCGCCGGTGCCGAAGACGTGCCCGGAGCTGAGGGCGACCCGCGCGTCGTCGAGGAACATCCTCGCGGGCCCGGCGAGGTCGCTGGCCACCCCGGGTTCGCCGGCCGGCTGGTCGGTGGCGACGCCCAGCCGGGTGCAGTCCAGCCAGGCGAGGTAGGTGCCCTCGGGGCGGTGGCAGGCGACGGCCGGGAGGTGCTTGGCCACCAGGGTCTCCAGCAGGGTGCGGTTGGCGTCGAGCCCGTCGAGGAGGAGGTCGAGCCACTGCCCGCCGGTGCGGAACGCGGCCGTGTGCGCGAGCACGCCCAGGTGGCTGGGGCCGTGGCCGACCTCTTCCGGCATGCGGCGCAGGTCGGCGGCGGCCCGCGGCCCGGCGACCGCGAGCGCCGCCTTGAGGCCGGCGAGGTTCCACGCCTTGGAGGCGGAGACGAGGGCGAACGCGTTCTCGGCGCCGGACACCGTGAGGTACGGGGTGAAGTGCGCCCCGGGAAGCACCAGCGGGGCGTGGATCTCGTCGGAGATCACCCGTACGCCGTGCCGGCCGGCCAGGTCGGCGACCGCCTCGAGCTCGTCCCGGCGGTGGACCACGCCGGTCGGGTTGTGCGGGTTGCACAGCAGGAACGCCGGCCGACGGCCGGCGGCCCGGGCCCGGCGGAACGCCTCGTCCAGAGCGGCGGGGTCCATCCGCAGGTCGGGCCCGAGCGGCGCCTCGATCACCTGCCGGCCGGCGTGGCTGACGAAGGCGTAGAAGGGCGGGTAGACGGGGGAGCAGACCACCACCGCGTCGCCGGGGTCGGTGACCAGCCGGAGCACCTCGACGATGCCCACCATCACGTCGGGAACGACCGTCGTGTGGTCGACGCGGAAGCCGTGCCAGCCCCAGCGCCCGGCGGCGAACTCGCCGAGCGCCTCGGCGTACGCCGTGCCGTGCGCGTACCCGGTGTCACCGAGGTCGATCGCGCGGCGCAGCGCGTCGGCCACCGGGGCCGCGAGGGGTACGTCCTGCTCGGCGACCCAGAGGGGCAGCACGTCGGGCGGATGCATGCGCCACTTCACGCTGCTGCGCTGCCGGAGCTCGGCCAGCGTGAGCACGGTGAGCGGATTCCGGGCCGGGGAGCCGTCGGCGGAGGGGGCGAGGCCTGCCATGCCCACCACCCTAGGCCGTCTGACGCCCGGTGCCGTTCCGCTGCCGCGCGGCAGCCTGGCGCCGCAACTCGTGACGGGCCAGGGCGTTGCGGTGCACCTCGTCGGGTCCGTCGGCGAACCGCAGGGTGCGGATGCCGGCGTAGGCCCTCGCCAGTGGGAAGTCCTGGGACAGCCCCGCCGCGCCGTGCACCTGGATGGCCTTGTCCAGGATCCACTGGACGGTCGCCGGGGTGGCGATCTTGATGGCCTGGATCTCGGTGTGCGCGCCCTTGTTGCCGACGGTGTCCATCAGCCAGGCCGTCTTGAGCACCAGCAGGCGCAACTGCTCGATGCGCACCCGCGACTCGGCGATCCACTCGCGGATCACGCCCTGCTCGGCCAGCGGCCGGCCGAACGCCACCCGCTGCTCGGCGCGGGCGCACATCAGCTCGACGGCCCGCTCGGCGAGGCCGATGGAGCGCATGCAGTGGTGGATGCGGCCCGGGCCCAGCCTGGCCTGCGCGATCGCGAACCCGTCGCCCTCGGCGCCGATCAGGTTCTCGACCGGCACGCGTACGTCGTGGAACGCCAGCTCGGCGTGCCCGCCGTGGTCGTGGTCGTCGTACCCCAGCACCTCCATGCCCCGGGTGATCTCCACGCCCGGGGTCGCCCGCGGGACCAGCACCATCGACTGCTGGCGGTGCCGCTCGGCGTTCGGATCGGTCTTGCCCATCACGACGAAGATTCGCGCGTTCGGGTTCATCGCGCCGGTGATCCACCATTTGCGACCGTTGATCACGTAGTGGTCGCCGTCCCGCTCGATCCGGGTGGCGATGTTCGTGGCGTCCGAGGAGGCCACGTCGGGCTCCGTCATGGCGAACGACGACCGGATCCGGGCGTCCAGCAGCGGCTCCAGCCACTGCTTCCGCTGCTGAGCGGTGCCGAACATGGCCAGCACCTCCATGTTGCCGGTGTCCGGAGCGGCGCAGTTCAGCACGGCGGGCGCCAGCTGGCTCCGTCCGGTGATCTCGGCGAGCGGGGCGTACTGGAGATTGGTCAGGCCGGCCCCGTGCTCACCGGGCAGGAAGAGGTTCCACAGCCCTCGCTTCCGCGCCGCGGTGCGCAGCTGCGCCAGCACCGGCACCGAGTCCCAGGCCCAGCGGTCGCCGAGCTGACCGAGCTGCTCGTGGAAGACCTGTTCGGCCGGGTGGATCTCGCGGTCCATGAAGTCCAGGAGGTTGTCGCGCAGCCCCTCGGTCCGCGGGTCCAGGGTGAAGTCCATCAGTGCTCCTTGAGATAGGTCAGGCCGGCGTCGAGGAGCAGCTCGGTGACCTCGCCGAGCCGCTCGAAGCCGGCGCCGACGGTCTGGCCACGCAGGTGCCGGAAGTGGATGCCCTCGAGGATCGCGGCCAGCTTGAAGGCCGCCAGGCCGAGATGGAAACCGAGTCGCGGGAGGTCCCGTCCGCTCGCGGCCGCGTACCGGTCGAGGATCTCGTCCTCGGTCAGGAAGCCGGGCGCGGACGACGCCTCGGCCACCGCGGCGCCGACGAGCCGGCCGAGCCGTTGGTAGAGCACCAGCAGCGCCAGGTCCGTGAGCGGGTCGCCGAGCGTGGCCATCTCCCAGTCGATGACCGCGGCGAGCCGGTCGCGGTCGTCGACGAGGACGTTGTCGAGGCGGTAGTCGCCGTGCACGATGCCCGGCGCCGAATCGGCCGGCACGCCGGACGCCAGGCGGGCGTACAGCTCGTCGGCGGCCGGCAGGTCCCGGCAGTACGACGCGTCGAGCTGCTTCTTCCACCGCCGCACCTGCCGGCCCAGGAAGCCCGCGGGCCGGCCGAAGTCGGCCAACCCCACGGCCGCCGGGTCGACCGCGTGCAGGGCGACCAGCGTGTCGACCAGCCGGGTCGAGATGACCCGGGTGCGTTCCGGGCCGAGCGGCTCCAGTTCGGCCGCCTGCCGGTAGGCCGTGCCGGTGACCCGCTCCATCACGTAGAACGGCGCACCCAGCACGTCGATGTCGGAACAGAGCGCGTAGGTCGCCGGCACCGGTACGTCGGTGGCGTGCAGCGCCGACATGACCCGGTACTCCCGGGCCATGTCGTGGGCGGTCGACAGCACGTGCCCCAGCGGCGGCCGCCGCACGATCCAGGTCGCCCGCCCGTCACCGACCTCGTAGGTGAGGTTGGACTTCCCGCCGGCGAGCAGCCGGGCGGTCGACAGGCCCGCGGCCCCGGGCACCGAGGCGGCGAACCAGTCGGCGAGCCGGGCCAGGTCGAGGCCGGGCGGGTCCTGCGGCGCCGGAGCGGTCACGGGACCAGGACGCTGACGGTCTCGACGACGCAGGCCGGCTTCCCGGCGCCCGCCAGCTCGACGGTCACCTTCGCGGTCGACTGGTAGCCACCGCCGCCGGGCACCAGCGACAGCAGCTCCACTCCGGCCCGTACCTCGGAGTCGACGGGGACCGGAGCGGGGAAGCGGAGCTTGTTGGCGCCGTAGTTCACGCCCATGCTCACTCCCTCGACCCGGTACACCTGCCAGACCAGCATCGGCACCAGCGAGAGCGTCAGGTAGCCGTGGGCGATGGTGCCGCCGAACGGGCTGCGGGCCGCCCGCACCGGGTCCACGTGGATCCACTGGTGGTCACCGGTCGCCTCGGCGAAGGCGTCGATCTGCTGCTGCGTGATCCGGTGCCAGCCGGAGTACCCGAGGTGGGTGCCGACCGCCTGCCTCAGCTCCTCGATGCCCTGGAAGACCTTCATCGTCCCTGCCTCTCCACTCAGGCCTTCGGCCCACCGGCGACGTACAGCACCTGGCCCGACACGAAGCCGGCACCCTCGCTGACGAAGAAGGACACCGCGTGCGCGATGTCCTCCGGCGTGCCGGTGCGGGCGACCGGGATCTGTGCCGCGGCGGCCTGCTTGAACTCCTCGAACGGCACGCCGAGCCGGGCCGCGGTGGCCGCGGTCATCTCGGTCTCGATGAAGCCCGGGGCGATCGCGTTCGCCGTGACCCCGAACTTGCCGAGTTCCAGGGCGAGGGTCTTGGTGAAGCCCTGCAGTCCCGCCTTCGCGGCCGCGTAGTTGGCCTGGCCGCGGTTGCCCAGGGCGGAGGTGCTGGACAGGTTGACGATCCGGCCCCAACCGGCCTTGGTCATGTAGCCCTGTACGGCCCGGGTCATCAGGAACGAGCCCCGCAGGTGCACGCCCATGACCGCGTCCCAGTCGTCGGCGGTCATCTTGAACAGCAGGTTGTCCCGGGTGATGCCGGCGTTGTTGACCAGGACCGTGGGCTCGGCCAGCTCCCCGGTTATCCGGTCCACGGCCGCCCGTACCGCCTGCTCGTCGGCGACGTCGGCGCCGACTGCCAGGGCCCGGCCGCCGGCGGCCTCGATCTCGTCGACGACCGGCCGGCCCGCCGCCTCGTCCAGGTCGACGACGGCGACGGCGAAGCCGTCGCGGGCCAGTCGCCTCGCGACGCCTGCCCCGATGCCACGGGCCGCTCCGGTGACGACGGCGGTGCGGGTGATGGTCATGTGCGGTCAACTCCTCGGTGGGTGGGGATGTGGCAGGTCGGCACCGGGGTGCGGCGCCGGCGGCAGGGCGGGGATCACCTCGGCGAGCGCGGCCCGGGTGCTGTCGGCGTCGGTGTGCCAGACCGCCCGCATGCCGACCGCGCGGGCGCCGAGCACGTGCGGCTCGGCGTCGTCGACGAACAGCACCCGGTCGGCCGGCAGGCCGAGGCGGTCCAGGGTGAGGGTGTAGATCGCGGCGAGCGGCTTGCGCAGGCCGACCTCGGCGGAGATGACGACCGGGTCGAAGAGCCCGTCGATCAGCTCCCGGGGGTAGGTGTTGCCCCAGCTGTTGGAGAGCAGCCCGACGCGGACGCCGAGGTCGCGCAGCTGCCGCGCGAGGGCGAACATCGCCGGGTCGGGGCGGACCCCGGCGAACAGCCGGCCCAGCACCCCGACCGGGTCGACGGGACGTCCGTCGAGCGTGGTGAGCTCGGCGGCGAGCAGGGCGTCGAACTCCTCGACGCTGAGCGCCCCGGTCTCCAGCCGGTGGATGGGCGTGCCGTCCGGGGCGTCGCGGGACAGCCAGGCCTTGAGTGTGCGCGAGAACGACCCCGGCTCGATGCCGTCGCCGCGCAGCCACGCCGCGATGGACGCCCGCACCGGCCCGGTGAGCACACCGCCGTAGTCGAAGACCACCGCCTCCACCTGGTTGCCGCTCACGGGACGTACACCACCCGGCCGACGGTGGAGCCGTCGGCGAGCCGCTGCACCCCGGCGGCCACCTCGTCGAGTGGGAGGCGCTCGCTGACCAGGGGACGTACGGCGCCCTGGGCGGCCAGCGCCGTGAGGGCGCGATGGCACTCGGCGACGGCGGCCGGGTCGTGGCGGTGGTAGAGGCCCCAGTGCAGGCCGACGATCGAGTAGTTCTTGACCAGGGCGTGGTTGAGCGCGGCGGACTGGATCCGGCCACCGGCGAAGCCGACCACCAGGATCCGGCCCTCGAAGGCGACGCACTTGGTCGACCGCTGGTAGGTCTCCCCGCCGACCGGGTCGTAGACGACGTCGGCGCCCCGGCCACCGGTCTCGGCCCGAACCACCTCGACGAAGTCCTCGTCGCGCCGGTCGACGACCACGTCGGCGCCCAGTGCGCGGGCCACCGCCGCCTTCTCCGGACCACCCACCACGCCGATCACCCGGGCGCCGGCCGCCTTGCCGAGCTGGACGGCCGCGCTGCCGACGCCGCCCGCCGCCGCGTGCACCAGCAGTGTCTCGCCGGCGCGCAGCCCGGCCCGCCGGTGCAGGCCGAACCAGCCGGTCTGGTAGCCGATGTAGAGGGCGGCCGCCTCGGCGTCGTCGAGCGCCGCCGGCGCCGGGAAGGTGGTCGCGGCGTCCAGCAGGGCGTACTCGCCGAACCCGCCGTACGGCAGCGTGGCGCCACCGAGCACCCGGTCGCCGAGGGCGAATCCGTCCACACCCGCGCCGAGCCCGACGACCTCGCCGCACAGCTCGACCCCCGGGGTGAACGGCAGCTCGGGCCTGACCTGGTACTCGCCGCGGCACATGAGGACGTCGGGGAAGTTGGCCGGACAGGCCAGCACCTTCACCACGAGCTGCCCGGGGCCCGGCTCCGGGTCGGTCACCTCGACGAGCCGCAACACGTCGAGGGGCTCGCCGAGCGCCGCCACCCGCCATGCCTTCATCGGAGCGCCCCCTGGTCCTCGAGCTGTCGCTGGAGCGTGTTCATGCCCGTCAGCCAGCGGTCGGTGTCGGCGGCGCGGTGCCGGTAGTAGTCGGCCACCCGGGGATGCGGCAGGACCAGGAACCGGTCGTCGTGCAGGGCCTGCCACGTCGCCTCGGCCACGTCCTCCGGGGTGAGGGCCCCGTCGCGGCTGATCAGTTCCCGCAGCGGCCCGGCGTGCTCCAGCATCCGGGTTTGCACGCCCTGCGGGCAGATGGCCTGCACCACGATCCCGCGATGCCGGTAGGTGGCCGAGAGCCACTCCGCGAACGCGACGCAGCCGTGCTTGCTGACCGCGTACACCGGGTTTCCGAGCGTCGTGAGCAGCCCGGCCGCGGAGGCGGTCACCACGAAACGGCCGGCGCCGCGCTCGACCCACGCGGGCATCAGCAGTCGCGCGGCCCGCACGTGCGCCATGACGTTCACCTCGTGGCTGGCGGCCCACTCCGCCTCGCCGGCGTCCAGCCCGCGCCCGCGGTCGATGCCGGCGTTGCCGAACCAGATGTCGACGTCGCCCAGGTGGCCCCGGGCCGTCTCGACCAGCGCGGTGACGCCCTGCTCGGTGGCGGCGTCGCCGGGAGCGGCGTGGCCGCCGATCTCCTCGGCCACCCGGCGGGCCGCGTCGGCGTCGAGGTCGTTGACCACCACCCGCGCTCCCTCGGCGGCGAGTCGGGCGGCCAGCGCCCGGCCGATGCCGTGCCCGGCGCCGGTGACGACGACGCCCCGATCCCGTACCGGCATCAGACACCTCCGGTCAGGGTGAGACCGCCGTCGACGACGAGCAGTTGACCGGTGATCCAGGCGGCGTCCGCGGAGAGCAGGAACGCGACGACGCTCCCGACGTCCGTGGGGACGCCGAGCCGCTTGAGCGGGTACGCGGCCGCGACCTGCTCCTCGCGGCCCTCGTAGAGCGCGGTGGCGAACTTCGTCTTCACCACGGCCGGGGCCACGGCGTTCACCCGGACGTCCGGGCCCAGCTCGACGGCGAGTTGCTGGGTGAGGTGGGTCAGCATCGCCTTGCTGGCGCCGTAGAAGCCGATGCCCGACGCCGGCCGGACGCCGGCCACCGAGGAGACGTTGACGACGGCGCCGCCGTGCTCGGCCATCCAGCCCCGGTGGACCTGCTGGACCCACGACAGGGCGGCGAGGCAGTTCACCTCGAAGACCTTGCGGGCCGCGCCGAGGTCCAGATCGACCAACGGCCCGTACGCCGGGTTGATGCCGGTGTTGTTGACCAGGAAGTCCGCGCTGCCGAAGGTGTCGACCGCCCGGCTCACCACCTCGGCCTGGTGGTCGGGATCGTCGGCGTGGCCGGCGACACCGACCGCGTGCGCGGCGCCGAGCCGGGCGACCGCCTGGTCCAGCGCCTCCGGCCGGCGTGCCGTGATCACCACCCTGGCGCCGTCGGCGACCAGCCGTTCGGCGATGGCCAGGCCGATGCCGCGGCTGGCACCGGTGACGATCGCCGTACGGCCGGCGAATCTGGTCGACGCAGCCTCCGACACGGCCACCCCCTCCGCAGTTACTAAGCGCTTGCTTAGGATGTGTCTGAGGGAGTGTGCGACAGCCCGGTGGACGTCGTCAACAGGTTCGCCCGGTTGGCTGTGGTATCAATGCCGGCCGAGGCTCAGGAGGGAAGGTGGACGCGTGGTGACCGACAGCGCCGAGCAGTCCCGCGCCGACGCGACCCGCGCCCGGCTGCTCGACGCGGCCGTCACCGCGTTCGCCGAGCGGGGCTTTCACGGCACGACGACCCGCGACATCGCGGCCGCGGCCGGGCTGAGCCCCGCCGCGCTCTACGTGCATCACAAGTCCAAGGAGGAACTGCTCTACCTGATCTCGCGGTCCGGGCACGAGCACGTGCTGCGGCTGGTGCGGGAGGCCGCGGCGTCCTCCGCCGACCCGGCCACGGCGCTGCGGCGGGTGGTCCACGACTTCGTCGTGACCCACGCCCGCGACCACACCACCACCCGGGTGGTGAACTACGAGCTGGCGGCGCTCAGCCCCGTGCACCTGGCCGAGATCCGCGAGATCCGCCACCACATCGAGCAGGCGATCCGGCAGCTCGTGGAGGCGGGTGTCACCGCCGGGGTCTTCGAGACCCCGGATCCACGGATGGCGGCCGCCGCCCTGCTCTCCCTCGGCGTCGACGTGGGCCGATGGTATCGGGACGGCGGCGACCTGGTCCCCGAGTACATCGCCGCCCGGTACGCCGAGATGGCGCTGCGGATCGTCGGCGCCCGTTGAGCGACACGTCGACGCGGTCAGGACCAGCCGGGTGGCAGGTCACCACACGCAGGATCGGGGCATGAACGCCCAGGCGATGCCGGCGGCGAAGCGGTTCCCGCGCCACTTCGCCATGATCCACTGACGATCCTTGGTGACGTACCGGATGTCGATCTGCGCGCCGGCGGGGGCGGTGCCGAGCGGGTGGACGGCGACGGCGGGTCCTGACCCGTACGCCGCGGCGGCGCTGATGTTGCCGTACGCGCCGCAGGTCGTGCGGGCGGTGGTGGCCTTGAGCCCGCCGCCCTTGTTCTCGCTCCACACCCCGTAGGGGCTGCACAGCGGGTCGACGCCGTTGGCGGTGCAGAAGACCTGCTCGGAGTGCCACCAGCGCAGCTGGTCCGGGGAGCCGTCGGCGTTGCTGGAGCCGACCACGTTGGGGCCGCCGGCGCAGCTCGAGGACATGAACCCGGTGCGCTCGATCGCGAACTTGCGCGTGCCGTAGGCGTAGGCGCACCCGTCGAAGCTGCCGCCGGCGTAGCCCCAGGGCCAGCGCGTGATGCCCTCGGTGTTGCCGGCGCTGGCGTCGCCGGTGTCGCGGATGTCCATGTGGTCGAAGCTGGACTTGACGGCGCCGTCGGCGAAGACGAAGTCGCGGGCGAAGAGGTAGCCGACCATCGGCCCGTTGGCCTTGTAGCTCAGCAGCACCCAGCCCGGTCCCATGCCGGTCTGCGCCCATGAGTCCTCGGCCGCCGTCTGCACCCGGTTGACCCCGTATCCCCACGCGGCGGCGGGGGAGGGGGCGATCAGTGCGGTCACCGCCAGAACGGCGGCCAGCACCATCGCGAACCGGGTCACGTCACGCCATCGAGACATCCGCCACTCCTCAGCTCGCGCCTGGCGGAAACCTACATCGTTGTACTTCGATCTGGCAACCCCGCCTCCCGGTCAGCCCAGCTTCGGTGCGGCGCGGGAGATGATCGTGGCGAAGTCGACCCCGCCGGGCAGGGTGCCGAAAGCCTGGCCGTGGTCGCCGCCGAGGCGGGAGGCGCAGAAGGCGTCGGCGACGGCCGGGTGGCCGTGCCGCACCAGCAGCGCGCCCTGCAGGACCAGCGCGAGCCGCTCGACGACCCGGCGGGCCCGCAGTTCGAGGTCGGCGTGGTCGGCCAGGTCGGCCCGCACCTGGCGCACTGCGGCGTCCAGTCGCGCGTCCGCGCCCGCGGCGGCGGTCACCTCGGCCCGGAACGCCTCCATGACCTGGGGCTCCCGGGCGACGGCGCGCAGCACGTCCAGCGCGGCGACGTTGCCGGAGCCCTCCCAGATCGAGTTCAGCGGCGACTCGCGGAACAGCCGCGGCATGCCCGACTCCTCGACGTAGCCGTTGCCGCCCAGGCATTCGAGGGCCTCGGCGGCGTGTGCCGGCCAGCGCTTGCACACCCAGTACTTGCCGACGGCGAGGGCGAGCCGCTTGAACGCCGTCTCGCCGGCGTCGCCGCGCGCCGACCGGTCCGTCGCTCCGGCCAGCCGCATCATGAGCACGGTGGCAGCCTCGGACTCGACCGCCAGGTCGGCCAGCACGTTGCGCATCAGCGGCTGGTCGACGAGGTACCGGTCGAAGGCGCGCCGGTGGGTGGCGTGGTGGACGGCGGTGAGCACCCCCTGGCGCATTCCGGCCGCCGCGCCGATGACGCAGTCGAGCCGGGTCAGGTTGACCATGTCGATGATCGTGCGCACGCCGCGGCCCTCGTCGCCGACCCGCCAGGCGACCGCGTGCTCGTACTCGATCTCCGCCGAGGCGTTGGACCGGTTGCCGAGCTTGTCCTTGAGGCGCATCAGCCGCATCGGGTTGCGCGTGCCGTCGGGCAGGACCCGCGGGACGAGGAAGCAGGTCAGCCCGCCCGGCGCCTGGGCGAGGGTCAGGAAGACGTCGCACATCGGCGCCGACGTGAACCACTTGTGCCCGAGGAGCCGGTAGGTGCCGTCCGGGTCGGGGCGCGCCACCGTGGTGTTGGCGCGCACGTCCGACCCGCCCTGCTTCTCCGTCATCGACATGCCGGCCAGCAGCCCCCGCTTGGCCAGCGGCGGACGCAGCCCGAAGTCGTACGCACTCGCGGTGAGCAGCGGCTCGTAGCGCGCGGCCAGTTCCGGGCTGTGCCGCAGTGCCGGCACGGCCGCGTAGGTCATCGAGATCGGGCAGCCGTGGCCGGCGTCCGGGCGCCAGACGTAGAACTTGGCCGCCCGGGCCACGTGTGCGCCCGGCCGGCCGTCCGCCCACGGTGCGGCGTGCAGGCCGTGGGTGACCGCGGTGCGCATCAGCTCGTGCCAGGCCGGGTGGAACTCCACCTCGTCGATCCGGTGGCCGTAGCGGTCGTGGGTGCGCAGGACCGGCGGGTGCTCGTTCGCCAGCCGCCCGTGCTCGATCGCCGGCGCGGCGCCGCCGAGGCGGCCGAGTTCGCGCACCTCGGCGGCGGCCCAGCCGGCGCCCTCCCGGTCCAGCCCGTCGAGCAGTGCCGGGTCGTCCGCCGCGTCGTAGCCGGTCAGCGGGGGAACCTGGTTGAGGACCTCGTGTGTGGTCACGGCGACACTCCAAGGGCGCGGTGGATGAACCTGATCAGGCCCGGGATGGTGCCCGGGCCGGCGACCCCGGCGGCGAGCGGACCGACCATGGCCTCGGCCAGGGCGCCGACCACGGCGGTCGAGGTCAACTCGGGGTCCTGCGGGGGCAGTTCGCCGCTCGCCACCCCCGCCGCGACGTAGCCGGCGATCAGGTCGGCGTAGGCGCGGCGGAAGGTGAGCCGCTCGGCGTCGACCGCCGGGTCGACCGGCTCGGCGAGCAGCGCGTACGCCAACCGCGGGGACTGCAGCGCGCGGCCGGCGAACGTCTCGACGACGGCCGCCACCTGCGCGGCGACGGTGGCCTGCCGTGCCGCGGCGCGGGCCACCGCGTCGACCTCGCGCTGGGAGGCGGTGCGGAAGACCTCGGCGAAGAGGTGGGCCTTGGTGGGGAAGTGGCGGTAGACGCTGCCGGTGGCGACGCCGGCGCGTTCGGCGACGGCGGCGACCGAGCAGCCGGCGTAGCCGTGCCGGGCCATGATCTCCAGCGCGGCCGCGATGATCCGCTCGCGCGAGGCGCTCAGCCGAGCCTTCACCCGCTCGGTGCTCCGGTAGGCCACGGAAGAAGTGAACCATCATTCAGTCCTTGCCCGCAAGGTGCGCCCGGTTGCGTGCCGGGTGCCGGGTTCACCGGCGGGAACGGTCACAGCTTGGGCGCGGGACCCCGTGACGATCTTGGTGCGGCTCCTCCGATCGGGTACCGTCCCCTGTCACATCGTCTTTGCACCAGCCCTGGCTGCCTGTCATGCCGGGGTCGATCGGAGGGACACCGCCCGTGACTTTCCAGAGCGCAGTCCGCAAGGCCGGCCTCATCGTGGCGATCGCCGCCCTCGCGGCGAGCGCGGGATGCGCCAAGAAGGAGGACGGCGAGACCCAGGCGAGCGGGGTCAAGCTCGTCGAGAAGGGCAAGCTCACCGTCTGCACCCACCTGCCGTACGCGCCGTTCCAGTCCAAGGACGCCGGCGGCAAGGTGGTCGGGTTCGACGTCGACGTGATGGACCTGGTCGCCAAGGACCTGGGCGTCGAGCAGACGATCGTCGACACGCCGTTCGAGGGGATCAAGTCCGGTCAGGACCTGAACACCGGCAAGTGCGACGCGGCCGCCGCCGGCATGACGATCACCGAGGAACGGCAGAAGGTGATGAACTTCTCCGACCCGTACTTCGACGCGACCCAGGCCCTGCTCGTCAAGACCGGCAAGGCGTACAAGTCGCTCGACGACCTCAGGGGCAAGAAGGTCGGCGTCCAGTCCGCGACCACCGGCCGCGACTACGCCAAGAAGTTCGAGCAGGAGAAGGGCCTCAAGCTCGTCGAGTTCGAGGACCTCGCCGCCGAGCAGCAGGCCCTGGCCAACGGCCAGATCGAGGCCGCCGTCAACGACCTGCCGGTCTGGACCGAGTACATCAAGGAGCACCCGGGCGGCTTCGAGGTGACCGCCGAGTTCGACACCGGTGAGCAGTACGGCTTCTCGGTGAAGAAGGACGGCAACCCGGAGCTGCTCAAGAAGATCAACGAGGTGCTCGCCAAGGCGAAGCAGGACGGCACCTACGACTCGATCTACGAGAAGTGGATCGGCAAGAAGCCGAACGCCTGATCCACCGCCCGGCCGGAGGGCGCGCGCCCCGCGCGCGCCCTCCGCGTCGGCAACCCCCGCACCTCTCAAGGAGCGCCCAACCGTGAAGCTGCGACGCCGCCAACGTGAGCGGCTGTCCCTCTGGCTCCAGTACCTGGCCTTCGTGGCCGTCATCGCCGTGGTGATCGTCGCGGCCGACTGGGGCCGGCTGAGGGAAGCGTTCTTCCGCGTCGACATCATCGAGTCGATGTTCCCGACGATCATCACCGTCGCGCTGCGCAACACGATCCTCTACACGCTGGGCGCGTTCGCCTTCGGCCTGATCTTCGGCACCGTCCTCGCGTTGATGCGGCTGTCCCGGGTGGCTCCGTACCGGTGGGTGGCGACCGCGTACATCGAGCTGTTCCGCGGCCTGCCGGCGCTGCTGGTGCTCTTCCTGGTCGGGTACGGCATCCCCATCGCCTTTCCGGAGCGGGAGATTCCGGGCGGCGTGTTCGGGTCGATCACGATCGGTCTCGGGCTGACCGCCGCGGCGTACATGGCCGAGACCATCCGGGCCGGCATCCAGGCCGTGCCGAAGGGGCAGATGGAGGCGGCGCGCACCCTGGGCATGTCGCACTTCACGGCGATGCGCACGATCGTCATCCCGCAGGCGTTCCGGATCGTGATCCCGCCGCTGACCAACGAACTCATCCTGCTCACCAAGGACTCGTCGCTCGCCTACGTACTCGGCGTGACGGCGCAGACCATCGAGGTGACCAAGTTCGGCCGGGACACGCTCAACGACCGGGTGAACGCCACCCCGCTGCTGGTGGCCGGCCTCACCTACCTGGTCATCACCCTGCCGCTGTCCCAGGTGGTACGCCGCCTCGAACTCCGCTACGCCAAGGCTCGGTGATCCCATGACGACCAGCCAGTCCCAGCCTGCCGTCGAGATCCGCGACCTGCACAAGTCCTTCGGGCCGCTCGAAGTGCTCAAGGGCATCGACTTCGAGGTCGGCCACGGCGAGGTGGTCTGCGTCATCGGGCCGTCCGGGTCCGGCAAGTCGACGCTGCTGCGGTGCGTCAACCTGCTGGAGGAGCCGACCGCCGGCAAGATCTGGGTGAACGGGACCGAGATGACCGACCCGGACGTCGAGATCGACGCGGTCCGCCGCGGCATCGGCATGGTCTTCCAATCGTTCAACCTGTTCCCGCACCTGACCGTGCTGGACAACCTCACCATCGCCCAGCGCCGGGTGCTCCGGCGCGGCCGCGCCGAGGCGGAGCGGATCGCGCGGGACAACCTGGACCGGGTGGGCCTCACCGACAAGGCCGGCGCGTACCCGGCGCAGCTCTCCGGCGGGCAGCAGCAGCGGGCGGCCATCGCCCGGTCGCTGTCGATGGACCCGAAGCTGATGCTTTTCGACGAGCCGACCTCCGCCCTCGACCCGGAACTGGTCGGCGACGTCCTCACCGTCATGCGCAAGCTGGCCGAGGACGGCATGACCATGATGGTGGTGACCCACGAGATGGCGTTCGCCCGGGACGTCGCCGACCGGGTGGTGTTCATGGACGGTGGCGTGGTCGTCGAGCAGGGGCCGCCGGAGGAGGTGCTGGGCTCGCCGCGGCACGAGCGGACCCGCTCGTTCCTCTCCCGGGTCCTCGACCCGACCCACGTCGCGCAGCTCGGGCGGCCCGACGAGGCCGCCGAGCCGCCGGAGGCGCCCGGGCTGCCGGCCGACGACCGCCACCAGCTCTGACGGCCGCCCGGCGGTGTCGTACCCCTGGTTAGGCTCGACCGCATGGCAGATCCGTTCCGGGTACGCGTCTCCGTCCGCGGCTACGAGCTCGACACGCAGGGCCACCTGAACCAGGCCGTCTACCTCCAGTACGGCGAGCACGCCCGCTGGGAGTGCCTGCGCGCCGCCGGCATCCGGCAGGACCGGCTCCTCGCCGGCGGGGTGGGGCCGGTGGCCCTGGAGGTCACCGTGCGCTACCTGCGGGAGCTGCGCGGCGGCGACGAGGTGGACGTGTCCTGCGAGTTCCGCTGGGGCGAGGGGAAGACCTTCCAGATCGTCCAGGAGCTCACCCTCCCCGACGGCACCCAGGCCGCCACGATCACCGGGGTGGGCGGCCTGCTGGACCTCGCCTCCCGGCGGCTGGTGCCCGACCCGCGCGTGCGGTTCCGGCAGCTCGCCACCGACCCGGCGCCGATGAACCTCTGAGCCGATGGAGCTGGAGTTCAGCGGTGAGGTGTGGTTCTGGCGGGGGCCCGCGCCCTGGCACTTCGTCACCGTGCCCGACGAGCTGTGCGGTGAGCTGGAGGCGGCCTCGGCGTCGGTCACCTACGGCTGGGGGATGATCCCGGTGACCGCGCGGATCGGCGGGACGGGGTGGCAGACGTCGCTGTGGCCCAAGGACGGCCGCTACGTCGTGCCGGTGAAGACGGCGGTCCGCAGGGCCGAAGGGATCGCGCTGGGCGACCGGGTGGCAGTCCACCTGACCGTCATGCGCTGAATCGGCGACGGGGGAGCGGGAGCGGATGGAACTCTCGGGCACGGCGGAAGCGGGGAAGCTGCTCGCGCGGGCGCGGCGGCCGGTGGTCTTCACCGGCGCCGGCATGTCGGCCGAGAGCGGCGTGCCCACCTTCCGCGACGCGCTCACCGGCCTGTGGGAGCAGTTCGACGCCCAGGCCCTCGCCACCCCGGAGGCGTTCCGCGCCGACCCTGCCCTGGTCTGGGGCTGGTACGAGTGGCGGCGCACCGCCGTCCGACGGGCCGAACCCAACCCCGGGCACCGGGCCGTGGCCGCCATCGAGGCCCGGGTGCCGGGGACGGTGGTCGTCACCCAGAACGTCGACGACCTGCACGAGCGCGCCGGCTCCGCCGCCCCGGTCCACCTGCACGGGAGTCTGTTCGCGCCGCGCTGTTCGGCCTGCGCCCACCCGGCGCCCGTGCCCGACGGCGTCGCGGAGCCGGGGGAGGGCCGACCGCTGACGCCGCCCCGCTGCGGGCGCTGCGACGCGCCGGTCCGGCCCGGGGTCGTGTGGTTCGGTGAGGCGCTGCCGGAGCAGGCCTTCGAGGCCGCCGTCGAGGCGGCGTACCGCTGCGACGTGCTGCTCACCGTCGGCACGTCCGGGCTCGTGTATCCCGCCGCCGAGATCCCGCAGGTCGCGGCCCGGCTGGGTGCCACGGTGATCCAGATCAACCCGGAGGAGACGCCGCTGGACGCCGTGTGCGAGCTGAACCTGCACGGACCGGCGGCGCACGTGCTCCCCGCCCTCGTGCGGGCCGCGTGGGGTGACGCCGCCCCGGCCTGACCGAGGGCTCTCTCCCGAGGACCGGCGGCCAATCACCGGAATCCGCGAATCGCCCCACGTCCCGGGCCTACCGTCGGCGGAGGCGACCGGTGGGTCGGGTGGCGGAGGGGCGACGAGGTGCGGCGGGACGGGGCACGGCGGCATCCGGCCCGGCCGCGCCCGCCCGGTCCGGCGCCGGCCGAGCGTACGGTGACGCCGTTCGAGATCTTCTTCGACCTGGTGTTCGTCTTCGCGCTCACCCGGATCATGGCGCTGGTGGGGCAGCGGGCCACCGCGACCAGCATGGCGCAGGGGCTGATCCTGCTCGTGCTGCTCTGGTTCGCCTGGTCCTCGTACACCTGGTTGGGCAACCACACGCGGGCCGACGTCGGGATGGTCCGCGGCGGCTTCCTGGTCGCGATGGCCGCGCTGTTCGTGGCCGCGCTGGCCATGCCCGAGGCCTGGACGCCCGGGCCGGGCCTGGACGGGCCGCTGCTCGTCGCGCTCGCCTACGTGCTGCTCCGCGTCGTCCACCTCACGCTCTACCACCGGGCGGCGGGCGACGTGCCCGGGCTGCGGGCGCGGATCCGGTTCTTCGCGGCGATCAGCGCCGCCAGTTGGGTGCCGCTGGTGCTTGGCGCCCTGCTGGCCGGGGCGGCGCACGGGGTGCTGTGGGTGGCGGCGTTCGTCATCGAGATCGGCGGCCAACGCCTGTCGTACGGGCGCCGCGGCACCTGGCCGCTGCGCAGCGCGAGCCACTTCACCGAACGGCACGGCCTGGTCCTGATCATCGCGCTCGGCGAGTCGCTGGTCGCCGCCGGGATCGGCGCCGCGTCGGCGGTGACCGCGCCGCCGGTCCTCGGCGTGGCGCTGGTCGGCTTCGCGGTCACCGCCTGCCTGTGGTGGCTGTACTTCGGCCGGGCCGGGCCGGCCGCCGCCCGCGTCCTCGCCACGGCGACGGGGGACCGGCGGGACCGGATCGCCGCGGACGCCTACAGCCAGACCCACCTGCTGCTGATCAGCGGTGTCATCTACCTGGCGCTCGGCATCGAGCAGGTGCTCGCGCTCGTCGCCGGTGTGCACGGCGGCGACGGGCACGCCGCCCTCACCTGGTCCGGCTCGGTCGCCCTCTACGGCGGCGCCGTGCTCTACCTGGGCGGCCGGCTGCTCTTCCTCCGGCTCACCGGGCAGCCGGTCGGGCCGGCGCGGTCGGCGGTCGCCGTGCTGGCCCTGCTCCTGCTGCCGATCGGGGTGCTGCTGCCGCCCGCCGCGGCGCTCGGCCTGCTCGGCCTGCTCCTGCTCGCCGCCGTCACCGTCGAGCGCCTTCCGGAGCGGCGGTAGACGCCCGCCCGCTCCGCCGGCGGACACCGGATGATCAAGGGCTCCCCGGCCCCTGGTTTGAAATTTCCGAGAACCGGAGAAGTGCAGGTCGCGCGGACAGGGTGGCCCGTGCGTTCTCGGGAGGTGGCAATGTCACGGAATCTGCGGGTGACCGCGTTGGCCGGGGTGCTGACCCTGGCGATCAGCGGCTGCGGCGGAGTGGGCGGCGGGGGCGACTCCGGCGGCGGGGACGCCAAGGGCAGCGGCGCGCTGAGCACCATGGGGTTCGGCCTCTCCGACGAGATCGCCAAGACGCGGGTGGACGCCTTCAAGAAGGACCACCCGGACGTCCAGCTGAACATCACCGAGGGTGCCTTCGACGAGCAGCAGTTCCTCTCCGCGGTGGCCTCGGGCAACCCGCCGGATCTGGTCTACATGGACCGCAAGCTGATCGGCACGTACGCCAAGCGCGGCTCGATCCAGCCGCTGACCGACTGCGTCAAGAAGCAGCACATCGACCTCGGGCAGTACCGGCAGGCCGCCAAGGATCAGGTGACCCTCGACGGCACGGTCTACGGCATCCCGGAGTTCTCCCAGGTGCGGGTGCTCTACCTCAACGAGGCGCTGCTCAAGCAGGCCGGTCTCACCGCCGACGACGTCAACCTCGCCGACTGGGCGAACCTGCCGGCGGTCAACGCGAAGTTGGCCAAGGTCTCCGGCGGTCGGCTGAGCCGGATCGGCATCGACCCGAAGATCCCCGAGTTCCTGCCGATGTGGGCCAAGGCCAACGGCGCCGAGATGATCTCGGCCGACGGCGCGAAGGCCAACCTGACCGACCCCAAGGTGGTCGAGGCGCTGACCACCGGCGTCAAGCTCATCCAGGACCAGGGCGGCTGGGGCAAGTTCAAGTCCTTCCGGGACACCTTCGATTTCTTCGGCGCCGAGAACCCCCTCGCCAAGAACCAGATCGCCGCGTGGCCGATGGAGGAGTGGTTCCTCAACCAGGCCGCCAAGAACAGCCCCAAGGCCGAGCTGGTTGTGAAGCCCTTCGTGGACCGGCAGGGCAAGCCGCTGACCATGTCCAACGGCCAGGCGTGGGTGACCACCAAGGGGGCGAAGAACCCGGAGGCGGCCTGCGCCTTCGTCAAGCAGATGACCGCCACGGACACCTGGTTCGCCGCCGCCAAGGCGCGGGCCGAGGCGCGCAAGGCCGCCAACCTGCCGTTCACCGGCGTCTGGACCGGCAACACCGCCGCCGACAAGAAGATCTTCGACGAGCTGTACCAGCCGACCGGCAACAAGCGCTTCGACGACGCGGTGGCCACCATCCGCGAGGCCCAGGACATCGCGTTCGCCATGCCCGCCTCGCCGGCCGGCGCCGAGTTCGACAAGGCCTGGACCGAAGCGGTGAACCGGGTGCTCTCCGGGCAGGCGCAGCCGGCCGAGGCGCTGGCCCGGGCCCAGCAGGAGGCGACCGCCGCGCTGGACAAGGCCGCGGGCTGAGCCCGGCCATGGCCACCACCGTCACCCCTCCCGTACCGGGCCGGCGGCGCCGCACGCCGCTGGCCCGGCGGGAGGCCCGCTGGGCGTACCTGTTCCTCGCGCCCTGGATCGTCGGGTTCCTGGTGTTCACCGCCGGTCCGATGATCGCCAGCCTCTGGCTCAGCTTCACCGAGTACGACGTGATCAACGCGCCGCGCTTCACGGGACTGGACAACTACCGGCAGCTCGTGTCGGACCCGCAGGTGGCGCGCAGCCTCGGCAACACCGTCTACTACACGGCCCTGCACGTGCCGCTGGTGATGCTGATCTCGCTCGGGCTGGCGCTGCTGCTCAAGCGGGTCGGCCGCTGGCAGGGCTTCTTCCGTACCGTGTTCTACCTGCCGGTGATGACCCCGGCGGTGGCCGTCGGCATCCTCTTCCTCCTGCTGCTCAACACCCAGGACGGCCTGATCAACCGCGGCCTGGCGCTGATCGGCATCGACGGTCCGAGCTGGACCACCGACCCGGGCTGGGTGATGCCCGGGATCGTGCTGATGAGCCTCTGGAGTCTCGGCTCCACAGTGATCATCTACCTGGCCGCGTTGCAGAACGTGCCCCGCGACCTCTACGAGGCCGCCGACCTCGACGGGGCCGGCCCGTGGGCGCGGTTCCGCCACGTGACCCTGCCGATGATCTCCGGCTCGCTGTTCTTCACGTTGATCGTCAACACCATCGCCTCGCTGCAGATGTTCACCGAGGTCTACACCATGTACTTCGGGAACCGGCAGACCCAGGGCTCGTTCAGCAGCGACGCGGCGTCGTTCTACGTGATCCACCTGTTCCAGCAGGCGTTCCAGTTCCTGCACATGGGCTTCGCCTCGGCGATGGCCTGGCTGCTGTTCCTGATCATCCTGATCATCACGGCCGTGCAGGTGAAGCTGAGCAACCGGTTCGTCTACTACGAGGGGGAGGACCGGTGACCACGACGAGTCAGCCGGTGGGCACCGGCGTCGCGAGCCCCCTGGTGGCGCCGGTGGTGGCGGCCCGGGAGGACGGCCGGCGACCGCGCTGGCAGCGGATCCTGTTCGTGGTCGCCCTGGTGGGCGCGGCGGTGATCTTCATGGTGCCGTTCGTCTGGCTGGTCAGCGCCTCGCTGCGCCCCCGCGAGTACGTCTTCGCCCCCGGCTTCCTGCCCACGCCGTTCGCCCCGGACAACTACGCCCAGGCCTGGCAGGCCATGCCGCTGCTCACCTGGCTGTTCAACAGCGTGGTGGTCGGGGTGGCGGCGGCCGCCGCGACGACCCTGTCCAGCGCCTGGGTCGCGTTCGGGTTCGCGTACTTCCGCTTTCCCGGCCGGAACCTGCTCTTCGGTCTGGTGCTCGCCACCATGATGCTGCCGTTCGCGGTCACCATGATCCCGACGTACCTGATCTGGAACCGGCTCGGCCTCGTCGACACCCAGGTGCCGCTCTGGGCCGGCAACCTCTTCGGCTCGGCGTTCTACATCTTCCTGCTGCGGCAGTTCTTCCTCTCCCTGCCCCGGGAGTACTTCGAGGCGGCGCGCGTCGACGGGGCGAGCTATCCGCAGCTGTTCTGGAAGATGGCCTTCCCGCTGATCCGTCCGGCGCTGCTGGTGGCGTTCGTCTTCGAGTTCAAGGCGAGCTGGACCGACCTGATCAAGCCGCTGATCTACCTGCGCAACGAGCAGCTCTACACGCTGCCCCGCGGGCTCAAGGTGATCCTCGACCGGTTCGGGTACGGCGGCGAGCAGCAGTGGGAGATCGTCCTCGCCGGCAGCGTGATCGCCACCGTACCCATGATCATCCTGTTCTTCCTGGCCCAGCGGCACTTCGTGGAGGGCATCGCCACCACCGGCCGCAAGGGGTGACGGCGATCAGCCCGCCGGCTGGTCGAGGAAGGCGAGGGTGACCGCGGCGAACAGCGGCGAGCTGAAGATGCTGTAGTGGGTCAGCCCGGGCAGGATCGCCAGCGCGTGCCCGCCCTTGGGCCGGCCCTCGTTCGCCCAGCCGCCGTCGCGCAGGCCGCCGTCGAGCAGCTTGAACACCTCCACGTAGTGGCTCGGCGGCGCCATGTCGGCGTCGGCCGCGACGATCAGCGTCGGCACCCGCAGGCCGCGGACCTCCTCGGTCAGGTCGAAGTCCTTCGCCATCAGCTCGCCGATCTTGTCGAGCAGCCGGGGGAAGTCCTCCGGGCGCGGCGCGACCCGCTGGTAGAGCTGGTACATGGGGGTGTCGGTCATGAACTGCGCGGCGGCGCCGGTCACCTGGCCCTGCTGCGCGCGCATCTCGGCGTAGATGGCGTCCGACCGCACGTGCGCGGACGCCGCGACGAGCCGGCCGAGCTTCTCGGGGTGGGCCACCGCGGCGTGCAGCGCCACGCCGCCGCCCAGCGAGTAGCCCACCAGGTCGGGCCGGTCCAGCCCGAGGTGGTCGATGAGCGCGGCGATGTCGTCGGCCATCGTCCGCAGGTCGAGTGGACGGTCGACGTCGGCGGTGCGGCCGTGACCCTGCAGGTCGACGGCGATGACCTGGTGCCGCGCGGCGAGCGCGGGCAGCACCGGCCCGAACATCTCGCCCGACCCGAGCCCGCCGTGCAACAGGATCAGCGGGTGCCCGGTGCCGTGCGTCTCGTAGTAGAGATTGATGCCGTTGACCTCGGCGTATCGGCCGGTGCCCTCGACGTCCGTGGTCCAGTCAGTGGCGGTCACGCTGACGCTCCTCCCGTGCGCGTTCGGCGATGGCGGCGTGGACCCCGACGGCGCCGGCCGCGAGGTCACGGACTGCGGCTTCACCCTACGCAGCCGGTGGCGTCGCCCGCTGCCCGCCGCGCCGCTCAGGAGAAGTGCGTACGCGGCCGGGCGAAGCGTTCCCCGTCCACCACCAGATCGACCTTCTCGTTGTAGAAGGCGACCAGCCCGGCGATCGGCCGCAGGGCCGCGGTGGGGTAGTCGTAGGACCAGGCCAGGTCCGGATGGACCCGGTCGCCGGCGCGCACCGACCAGTAACCGCTGGTGCGGCCCTTGTACGGGCAGGCGGTCCGGGTCTGCGACGGCACGAGGTGCCGGAAGCGCACGTCCGTCCGGTTGAGGTAGTAGCGGGTCGGCAGGCCGGTCTCGAACACCAGCACCGGCGAGGTCGACTCGGCCAGCACCGTCCCGTCCAGCTCCACCCGGACGTGCCGGGTGGAGCGCAGCGCGTCCACCCGGGAGTACGGGTTGCGGGGGTGGACGAAGACCTCCTCGTCCTCCTCGAACCAGGCGTCCAGGGCGGCCCAGTCGAACCGGATGGTGTCCGTCAGCGCGGGCGGCGCGTCGCCGCCGTACCACCGGGCGCAGCCGGCCCGGGCGAACTCGCCGACCCGCAGCCCGTGCAGCCGCGCCGTGCCGCGCCGGGTCTCCTCGGTGCGTCCCTCGTCGACCAGCAGGTCCCGGCGGACGTCGGCGGCGGGGACGTAGTACTGCGGGTAGGGCGGCCACTCCCAGACGTACCGGGCGCGGGCGGTGTCCAGCACGAGTTCGCCGGCGAGGAAGGCGCGGATCCGGCGGGGCGCCGGCTCGATCCGGCCGACCTCGGCGGCCGGCTGCGGGTAGTCGGGCACGGTGTCTCCTCCCGGTGGAATGTGCGGCGGACGGTTCAACGAGCCGGTGTGACCTGGGGCACCTTCGCCGGCGCTGGGAATGAGATCGGCCGTCGGGGATTTGCTGCCAGGTGTGACCACTGCGCAGTCTTCGCCCGCCCCGACCGCCGAGACACCCGGTGACCTGATGAGCAGCGGGCAGCAGCTGCGCCTCGTGCTGGTGCTCGGCTCGCTGATCGCGATCGGGCCGCTGACCATCGACATGTACCTGCCCGCGCTGCCGGCCATCACCGCCGACCTGGAGACCACCTCGGCGGCCGTGCAGCTCACCCTCACCGGCACCCTCGCCGGGCTCGCCCTCGGCCAGTTGCTGATCGGCCCGCTCTCCGACGCGGTGGGCCGGCGACTGCCGCTGCTCGCCGGGATCGCCCTGCACATCCTGGCCTCGCTGCTCTGCGTGGTGGCGCCGACCGTCCAGGTGGTCGGCGTGCTCCGGGTGCTCCAGGGGCTCGGTGTCGCGGCCACCTCGGTCGTCGCCATGGCCGTGGTCCGCGACCTGTTCGACGGCGCCGCCTTCGCCCGGCTCTTCTCCCGGCTCATGCTCGTGATGGGCGCGGCCCCGATCCTGGCGCCCACCCTCGGCTCCGCGCTGCTGCGCTGGTCGGACTGGCGGGGCGTGTTCGTGGCCCTCGCCGCCTTCGGGCTCCTGCTGGTGGTGGTCGCGGTGGTCGGGCTCCGGGAGACGCTGCCGCCGGAGCGCCGCCGCCACGGCGGCCTCGCCGCCGTCGGCCGCGACTACCGGGCGCTGCTGCGGGACCGGACGTTCGTCGGGCTCGTGCTGGTCGCCGGGCTCGCCATGGCGGCGCTCTTCGCGTACGTGGCCGGGTCGTCCTTCGTCTTCCAGCAGCGGTACGGGCTGGACGAGCAGCAGTTCGGGCTGGCGTTCGGCGCCGGGGCGGTCGGCCTCATCACCGCCACCCAGCTCAACGTGCGGCTGCTGCGCCGGTACACCCCGCAGCGGATCCTGGTCACCGCGCTCGCCGTCGGCACCGCGGCCGGTCTGGTGCTGGTGAGCTTCGCCGCCACCGGCGTCGGCGGCCTGGCGGCCGTGCTGGCCTCGCTCTGGGTGGTGCTCGCCGCGGCCGGGCTCGCCATGCCGAACGCGCCCGCCCTGGCGCTGTCCCGGCACGGGGAGGCGGCCGGCACCGCCGCCGCGCTGCTGGGCGCGGTCCAGTTCGGCGTCGGCGCGCTCGCCGCGCCGCTGGTCGGCGTGCTCGGCACGGGCAGCGTGGCGATGGCCGCCGTCGTGGCCGGCGGCATGGCGGTGGCCCTGGCCGTGCTGCTCACCGTGGTCCGGCCGGCGCGGCTGGCCGAGGTCGAGCCGGCCGCGGTCGCCGTCGCCGTGCACTGACCCCGGACGCCGCCCCGCCGTTGCCGCCCTGAGCGGCGGGCCGGCGGATAGGGTCGGGAACCGTGCGGACCAAGCAGGAGCTGGGGGCGGCGATCCGGGAACGGCGGCGGGCGGCGCTGGTCGTCAACGCCCACTCCCGCCGTGGCCGTCGGCTCTACGAGACCGTCCACTCCCGACTGCGCGCGGCCGGTTTCACGCTGCTCGGCGCGTTTCCGGTCGACCGGCCCGGCGAGCTGGACCGGGTGCTCGCCGAGGCCGCCGACCTCGGGCCTGACCTGCTGGTCGCCGGGGGCGGCGACGGCACCATCGGCACGGCCGCCCGGCTGCTCGCCCACCGGGACATGGCGCTGGGGCTGCTGCCGCTGGGCACCACCAACAACTTCGCCCGCACCGTCGGCGTCCCGCTCGACCTCGACGCCGCCGTCGCCCTGTTCACCGACGGCAAGGTGATCGACGTCGACCTGGGGCTGATCGGCGACACCCGGTTCACCAACCACGTCGGGATCGGGCTGTCCGCCGACATCATGCTGACCGCGCCGCCGCGGCTCAAGCGGGTGGTCGGCCGGCTCGCGTATCCGCTGACCGCGCTCGGGCTGCTGGCCCGGCACCGGCCGCTGCGGGTCACGGTGCGCGCCGAGGGGCGGGAGCACGGCTTCGACACCCACCAGGTGTACGTGGCCAACGGCGGCTTCCACGCCGGCCGGCCGATCACGGCCGACGCCAACGCCGACGACCGGCTGCTGGTCGCGTACCCGGTCGGCGGGCCGACCCGGCGCGGCCTGCTGCGCGAGACGGCACGCAACGCGGCGGCCGGGCACCGCCGCACCCTCGGCGACAAGCCGTTCCTGGCCGTTCGCCAGCTCTGGCTGGAGACGGACCGGCCCGCGCGGATCGAGGTCGACGGCGAGCCCTACGGGGAGACGCCGGTGCGCATCGGCCTGGACCCGAACGCGCTGCGCGTGATGGCCGCGGCGGACAGCCCGGACCGCTGAGCGGTCAGTCCCGGCGGTCCTCGTCGGGGGTCGGGATCTCCTGATTCTGCTCCAGCGCGTCCGCCGCCGTGAGGTCGCCGCGTACCGCTTCGGGCAGGCCGGTGACGTCGCTGGGCGGGGTCAGCACGCCCTGCTCGGCCAGGTCCGCCTCGGTCGCCTCGGGCACCGCGTCCTCGATCGCGTCCGGCGGGCCGACCACCGTCTCGTCCTGCCGCTGCTCCTGCGCGTCGGCCTCCGGCGGCCGGCGCAGCGGATTCTCGTCGCCGACGCTCATCGTCCGACGCCCGTCACCGGCTGCGCTGGACGAACGGCGCGGTCTGGTCGGCCACCTCGCCGTACTCGGTGGGAAGCTGGCCGACCGCCTGCGCGTAGGCGGTCGGGTCGACGGCGTCGCGGAGCACATCGAAGACGCCGGTCACCCCGTCCTTGGCCCGGTCGACGTCCACGTCGGCGCGCTCGCTGACCCGCTCCACGAAGATGTCGAGGCCGAACCGCTCGCCGGTCTCACTGCCGCCGAACGCGTACGCCCGCAGCGCCTCGGGGAGGCGGGCGGCCAGATCCCGGGCCTCCCCGCCGTCGATCCGCTCCGCCAGCGTGGTCAACGTGGCCCTCGTGACGGCCGTGGCCTGCTCCGGCGACATCCCGCAGCGTTTCGCCACCGAGCCGATGAACTCGTCCTGGTCCACCTCGACGCCTCCCTCTCGGCTGAGGAAGGCGTCTTCCCGCACTCCGCCGCCGCAAACGGCCCGGCGGCCCGCCGCACCGGACGGTCAGCGGTAGATGTGCACCGGGGTGCCGATGCGGATGGTGGTCCAGAGCCGGTTCATCGCCGGAACGGGCACCCGGACGCAGCCGTGGCTGGCCGGGTAGGTGGGCACGGAGTTGGCGCCGTGCACCGCGTAGCCGCGGTAGAAGTAGTTCGGCCGCCAGAGCAGGCCGAGGTCGCTCTGCCGCCAGCCGTCGATGCGCCGTTGCACCGTCCAGTTGCCGGTCGGCGTGGGAGTGCTGGCCTTGCCGCTGGAGGCGTCCAGGATGCGCACCACCGACCCGCCCTTGGCCAGGTAGAGCACCTGCCGGGTGAGGTTGGCCTCCACCGAGTAGCCCGGGTGGGTGTACTTCGGCTTCGGCACGACCGGACGGTCGAGCGCCGCCCAGGTGCGCGGCCCGACGATGCCGTCCCGGACCAGGCCGTTGACCTTCTGGAAGGCCACGACCGCGTGGTGCGTCGACGGCCCGAAGATGCCGTCGACCCCGCCCACGTCGTAGCGCAGGGCGGTGAGCCGGTTCTGGAGCGTGGTGACCGCCGCGCCCCGGGACCCCTGTCGCAGGGTCGGCTGGCTGGCGGCGGCGAGGGTGACCGTGGTGCCGGTGGTCGGGCCGGCGGCCGCGGCGGGAGTGGCCGGGACGGCCAGGCCGGCGACCAGGAGGGCCATCCCGAGCGCGGCGTGCGCGGCGGGGCGGCGGTGGCGAATGACGTGTGGTGAGACGGGAAGCATTGTTCCCTCCCTTCCGAACTCCTACCGAGACGGTAGTTCGCGGAAGAAGAAAAAGCTGCCCCTTCGTCCGGTTTCAGCTTTCAGGCGACCCGGGGAGTCGGCAGGACGACACGGCGGGCCGTACCGGAGACGTCGCCGGTGCGCTCCACGGACGGCTCCGGGACCGGGGCCGTGCTCTCGCTCCCGCCGGCGGCCGTCCCGGGCCCGGCCGCGTCGTCCACGCCGGCGGTCCGGACGGCGGTGAGCAGCGCGAGGAGCCGGTCCACGTCGTCGGCGGGCAGCCGGAACGAGCCTCGGCACAGCGTGCCGCTCCACAGCGACAGCACCACGGCGCCGCGGTCCGGGTGGTAGCTGACCCGCAGCGTCCGGTCCTCGCCGCGCAGGTCGGTGAACAGGTCTCCGAAGCTGGGCATCGGCCGCACCTCTCCCATCCACCCAGGATGCTCCGCCGCCGTGCCCACCGGAAGGGCCTCGCCGTGCCCGGCTCCGGGAGCGGGGGTAGCGTACACGGCGGAACGCGCAGCGCAGGGAGGTCCCGAGAGTGCAGACGACGACCGTGGACGTGCCGACCGGCGACGGGGTGGCGGACGCCCTGCTCGTCCGGCCCGACGGAGCCGGGCCCTTCCCGCCGGTCCTGGTCTTCATGGACGCGTTCGGGCTGCGCCCGCGGATGGCCGAGATGGCCGAGACGATCGCCGCGCGCGGCTACGTCGTGCTGGTGCCGAACCTGTTCCACCGCTTCGGCCGCGCCCCCCTGGTCGACCTCTCCGGCCTAGGCGACGAGAACCGGCGCGGCAAGCTGTTCGAGAAACTCACCCCGATGATCAGGTCGCTGACCCCGGACGTGGTCGCCCGGGACACCGCCGCCTACCTGGACTTCCTCGCCGCCCAGCCGGGCGTCGCGCCCGGCCCGGCGGCCGTCACCGGCTACTGCATGGGCGGCACCAACGCGCTGCGGGCCGTCGAGGCGCACCCGGACCGGATCGCCACGGCGGCCGCCTTCCACGCCGGGCGGATGGCGACCGACGCCCCGGACAGCCCGCACCTCGGCGTCGGCGCGGTCCGCGGCGAGCTGTACTTCGGCCACGCCGACCAGGATCCGTCGATGACCGCCGAGCAGATCGCCACCCTGGAGAAGGCCCTGGATGCCGCCGGCGTCACCTACCGCTCCGAGGTCTACCCCGGCGCTCGCCACGGCTACACCCAGTCCGACACGCCGATGTACGACGAGAAGGCCACCGAGCGGCACTGGACCGCCCTGTTCGACCTGCTCGACCGCACCTTCCGGCGCTGACCCGGGGGTCCGCCCGACCCCAACCGGACGATTCACCCGGGCCGCGCCGGGTAACCGCCGCCATGGCCGACGACCGCCCGGACAGCGTCCGCTCACCGCTGGACCGGGCCGCCGCGCGAACCGGGCACGCGCTGGCCGACGCCCGCGCCGCGGGGGGTGCGGCCGGCCGGCTGCGGCTGCGCCAGCTCGAGGTCACCGTCGTCATCGCCGTCCAGGCCGGGCTGGCCGCCGCGCTCGCCGCGCTGCTCGCCCAGCGCCTGCTCGGGCCCGGCGCGCACGTCTTCGCACCCGCCGCCGCGGTCGGCACCATCGCCACCGCCATCGGCCAGCGGGCCCGCCGTACCTTCGAGCTGCTGATCGGGGTGGGGCTCGGCATCCTGGTCGGGGACGTGCTGCGCGACCTGCTCGGCACCGGGTCCTGGCAGACCGGTCTGGTGGTCACCCTGGCCATCGCGACCGCCCTGCTGGTCGCCGGGCGCGGCGGCGCCCTGGTCGGCCAGGCCGGCGGTACGGCCGTGCTGATCGCCACCCTGGCCCCGGTCGAACCCGGCCTGGAACTGCCCCGGATCTTCGACGCGCTCGTCGGCGGCCTGGTCGGCCTCGGCGTGGTGGTGCTGCTGTTGCCGGTCAACCCGCTGCGGGTGCTGGACCGGGCGACCGAGCCGATCATCTCCACGCTCACCACCGAACTCGACGCCGTCGCCCGCGCGCTGACCACCCGGGACGCCGACGCGGCGGTCCACGCCCTGGAGCGGATGCGCGGGCTCGACGCCGACGTGGGGCGGCTCAACGAGGCGCTCAGCGGGGCCGAGGAGGTGGTCACCCTCGCGCCGGTCCGCTGGCGCCGGCGCGCCCGGTTCCACCGGTACGCGGGCGCCGCGGAGCACCTGGAGCGGGTGATCCTGTACGCCCGTTCGATGGCCCGCCGTTCCGCCACCGCCCTCCAGTACGACGAGCCGATCCCGCCGGTCCTGGCCGACGCCGTGACCCGCCTCGGCCAGGCCGTCCGGGTGATGCGCCGCGAGTGCCGAGACGGCGAGGACCTGACCGACACCCGCCGGCTGGTCCGGGAGAGCGCCGAGCTGGCCGGCCGGGCCTGGGCCCAGGGGGTCCGTTCCTACGGCGACGGAGTGATCACCGACCTGCGTACGGCGGACAGCGAGTTGCTGCGGGCCACCGGGTGCGACCCGGACGACGCCAACCGGGTGGTGCGTACGGCGGCCGGCGCGGGCGAGGCGGAACGGCGCCCGCCGCTGCGGGCGCACCTACCCCGGCCGGCCCGGCACACCCCGCGCGCCCGGCGGCGGATCCGGATGGCGCGGCGCACCCGAGCCCGCCCCGAACCGTTCCGCCCACCGACCCGCACAGCCCAGCCCACCTGAGCCGGCGCGGGGATCCGGCGCCGCCGGTGCGCGGGCGACGAACCGGAGCCACGAGCCGGGAACTGGCCCCTCCCACGGCCGGCCGGGCTGGCTAGCGTCGGGCGCATGAGCATCGACCGCGCAGAGCTGACCCGGCGGTTCGCCGCGCTGACCACCGCTCACGTCGCCGACGCCTGCCTGCGGGCCGCCGTCCCGGCGCGCTGCGCCCCGGCCGGCGTACGGCCGGTGCTGACCGGCGGACGGCTGGCCGGCCGGGTGCTGCCGGCCCGGCACGTCGGCAGCGTCGACATCTTCCTCGAGGCGATCGACCGCGCCGCCCCCGGCGACGTGCTGGTGGTGGACAACGACGGGCGCACCGACGAGGCGTGCGTCGGCGACCTGGTGGTGCTGGAGGCGCAGGCCGCCGGCCTGGCCGGCCTGGTGGTCTGGGGCCTGCACCGGGACACCGGGGACATCCGGGCCGTCGGGCTGCCGGTGTTCAGCCTGGGCGCCACGCCCACCGGCCCGCAGCGGCTGGACCCCCCGCCGGCCGAGGCGCTCGCCTCGGCGCGGGTGGGGCAGTGGACGGTCGACGCGGGAGACGTGGCCCTGGCCGACGAGGACGGGGTGCTCTTCGTGCCGGCGGGCCGGGCCGGCGAACTGTTCGACCTGGCCGAGTCCATTCGCGACACCGAGCGCCGGCAGGCCGACCGGATCCGGGCCGGCGAGCCGCTGCGGGCACAGGTCGGGTTCGGGGCGTACCTGGCGGGCCGGGCGGAGAACCCGGCGCTGACCTTCCGGGAGCACCTGCGTGCGATGGGCGGCGCGATCGAGGAGTGAGCCCGGCCGGCGTTCAGGCGTCCCGCGCCCGGAGCGCCAGGCGTACCCGGTTCGGGCTGTTCGTCTTGGTCATCAGGCTGGTGATGTGGGTCTTGACCGTGGTGACGCCGATGTGCAGCCGGTCGGCGATCTCGGTGTTGGACAGGCCCTCGGCCACCAGGTTCAGCACGTCCCGCTCGCGCGTGGTCAGACCGGGCACCGGTCCCGGCGTCTCGGCGCGGGCGTGCACCGCCCGCTGGACCAGCCGCCGCAGCACCTCCGGGCTGAACGGGCTGTCCCCGGCGGCCGCCCGGCGTACGCCGTCGAGCAGGTCGGTCGGGGGCGCGTCCTTGAGCAGGAACCCGCAGGCGCCGGCGGTCAGCGCCGGGTAGAGGTGGTCGTCGTCGCCGAAGGTGGTGAGCACCAGCACCCGGGTGGCGGGTCGGTCGGCGAGGATCCGGCTGGTCGCGGTGATCCCGTCGACGCCGGGCATCCGCAGGTCCATGACGACCACGTCGGGCAGCAGCCGACCGGCGAGGGCGATCGCCTCGCGGCCGTTGTCGGCCTCGCCGACCACCTCCAGGTCGGGCTGGGCGTCGCAGAGCATGCGCAGGCCGGCGCGGATGAGGTGCTGGTCGTCGACCAGCAGGACGCGGATCATGCCGGCTCCGGCGCGTGCGGGCCGGCCGGGCGCGGGCGCGGCGTCGGCGGCTCCGGCGGGCGGGCCGGGGAGCCGGGTGGCCGGGCCGGTGCGGCGCCCCCGGCCGGCAGGACCGTGCGGACGCTCCAGCCGGCGCCGGTGGGACCGGCCTCCAGCCGCCCGCCGAGCACCTCGACCCGCTCCCGCATCCCGGTGAGGCCGTGGCCGCCGCCGGCCGGCACCGCGGCCGGCACCGACCCCCGCCCCTCGTCCGACACCTCCCAGTGCACGGATCCGTCGACCACCGCCACGGACAGTCGGGCCCGGGCCGCGGCGCCGGCGTGTTTGGCCACGTTGGTCAGCGCCTCCTGGGTCAGCCGCAGGACCGCCTGGCCGCGCACCGCGTCCAGCGACCCGACCGCCGGGTCGACGTCGGCCTCCACGGTGACGCCGGCCTGGCGGGCCCGGTCCACCGCCGTGTCCAGCGCCGCCGGGAGCGCCGACGGCTCGATCGCCGTCAGCGCGGCGTCCCCGCGTACCCCGTCGGGATCGCGCAGCACCGCGACCAGGCGGCGCAGGTCGTTCAGGGCCGCCGTGCCGGTGCCGTGCACGTCGTCGAAGACCCCGCTCACCCGGGGGTCGAGGTCCGGCAGCACGTGCCGGGCCACCCCGACCCGCAGCACCATCGACGCGACGTGGTGCGCGACCACGTCGTGCAGTTCGCGGGCGATGGCGCTGCGCTCGTCGGCACGGGCGGCGCGGCTCTCGGACTCCCGCCGGCGCTGCTCCGCCGCGGCCCGCTCCTCGGCCTGCCGGGCCAGCTCCCGGGTGGTCCGGATGACCAGGCCGAGCAGCAGCGGCAGGCCGACCTCGACGGTCAGCCCGAAGACCCCGGAGAGCAGCCGCCGGACCGGGTCGCCGATCGAGTCGGTCATGTCGACCGCGGTCAGCAGGCCGGCGGCCAGCCAGATGGTCCGGGGCCGCCCGGCCCACATGGTCAGCTCCAGCAGCGCCCAGCTGGCCCCGACCTGGTTGATCGTCGTGTCGTCGACCAGCGGGAAGGCGACCGCCAACAGCGCGGCCTGCGCCACCAGGTTCACCAGGGGCCGGCGGTGGCACACCAGGGCGGTGGCGAACGCGACCAGGGCGAGCGCCCACTGGGTGGCCGTCGGCACGTGGTGGCCCTGGGCGCCGAAGACCAGATAGCCGAGGCCGCTGAGGTCCAGCAGCAGCATCCGCGCGAGCGTGTCCCGCGCGTCGAACAGCCGACCCACCCAGCCCACGACGCCAGCCTAGGCGGTGCGGCCGGCAGCCGGGGGGACCGCCGGCCCGGCCCACCGCGCCCGCAGCCCGAGGTGGACGGCCAGGCCGAGCGGCCCGAGCAGGATGGTCAGCAGCAGCACCGGCGCCAGGAGCAGGGCCGGCATGCCCCGCTCCCGGCTGTCCCGCCAGATCCACCGGCCGACGAACAGGTCGAACCCGATCATGTGCGCCCAGGCCGCCGCCGCGCCGTCCGCACCGCCCAGGAGGTCCCGGACGCCGTCCAGGGTCGGCGCGGTGACCACCGGCAGCACCCGGCCGAGCGCCGGGAGCACCAGGATCGCGTAGATCAGCAGGACCGGGAGGACGATCAGCGGCGAGCCGACGATCCGGGCCGTCCACGACCAGCGGGGCGCCAGGATCATCAGCGCCCAGAACGGCGCGGCGACCGCGAACGTCAGGGTGAACAGCGCCCCGGTCATGCGACCAGCACCAGGCCGGCGCGGCGCTGCCCGCGGGCCAGGACCGCGCCGATGGCGGCCGCCGTCGCCACCACCAGGGCCGCCGTGACGGCGAGGGTGAGCGCGTCCGGGCGCAGCAGCGGCTGCCCGCGCAACGCCTGCCAGGTGACCAGCAGGGTGGCCGCCCCGTACGCCGCGCCGGCGACGAGCAGCAGCCGGGCCCGGGTCCGCTCGTCCAGCCGGGCGCCGAGGAAGCGGTTGAGCAACATGGCGAGCAGCGGCAGCGCCTGGAGGGCGTGCAGGCCGACGAAGTGCCCGATCCGCAGGTCGCCGCCGGTGGTGCTCCAGCCGACCAGGGGCAGCCCCGGCCCGCCGTCCGCCACGCCGACGCTGTGCGCCCCGCTGATCCCCTCGGCCGCCGACTCGGGCGTGCGGGTCACCATCGGGATGGCGACCAGCATGCCGAGCAGGGACAGGCCGAGGCCGAGCCGCACGGCGTACCCGGCGACCCGGTCCGCCGCCGGCCGCAGCAGCGCCACGATCCCGATGACCAGCTGGGCGACGAAGAGCACCATGATCGCCGCGCCCATCGCCGAGAACAGGGCGGCGTTCAGCGGGGTGGTGCCGTTGTAGTGGCTGGTGGTGCCGCGCAGCACCTGCGTGACGATGATCGCCATCTCCACCACCGACACCGCGACGATGACCGTGGCCGCCCACTCGGCGATCCGGCTGCGGCGCGGCAGCAGGGTGAGCATCCAGGCGAGGGTGGTGCCGTAGAGCACGAAGGAGATGGCGAACTTCAGCGGCTTGAGCCAGATCGGCGCGCCGGTGAGCACCCGCGGGTCGGCGACGACGCCGACCGCCGCGACGACGGTGAGCGCCGCCATCGCCGCGACGAAGAGCATGAGGGGGCGGTGCCAGCGCGCCGCCCGGTTCAGCACGGTAGTCATGCCTGTAGATGCTGGTGGCCGGGCCGCCCGGTCGCGCCCGACCTGGAGCCCCGATGCCGGCCGCAGGTCCGGGACGCGCCTCCTACCCAGGGAGGAGGCGCCGCCCGAACGCCGCGTCGAGGACGGCGGAGGTGACCTGGTCGAACCGGCCGGCCGCCCGCGGCGGCGCGCTCACGACCCGCCCGCGAGGGGCTGGACGAGCTGGACCGGGTTGCCGTCCGGGTCGGCGGTCCAGGCGATGAGCAGCCGGTCCAGCCAGACGTGCGGGGCGGCGAGCGCCGGCGCGCCGGCGGCGGTCAGCGTCGCGTACGCGGCTGCGGTGTCGTCGGTCCAGAGCACCACGGCGGCGCGCTGCCCGCTCGGCACCGGGTCGAGCCCGTGGTCGTCCCGGGTGGACGCCACCGAGGCGATGCCGATCCGATAGCCGTCCAGCGTCAGGTCGACGTGGATCGGCGCGCCCTCGGCGGGCACCCGGAAGGTCTCGGTGAAGCCCAGCCCGGCGTAGAAGGCGGCGGCCCGGGTCACGTCCTCGCTGAACAGGATCACCTGCGGGGTGCGGAACATCGACACGGGTGGACCGTACCGTCAGTCGGGCAGCCGGGGCATCTCGAATCCGGGGTCGCGGCCGAGCAGCACCCCGCGGGTCAGCGCCCGCGACCCGAACCGGTCCCGCACCGCGTCCACGGCGGCGTCCAGCGCCGGCCCCGGTTCGCGGGTGAACGGCAGGGTGAGCTGCACGTGCCCGTCGTCGAGGTTGCCGACGGCGACCCCGATCAGCGTGACGCCCCGGGTCTCGATCTCCGGCAGCGCGGCGCGCAGCAGCGATCGGGCGGCGGCCCGCAGCGGTCCGGTCTGCGCGGTGGGCTTGTCCAGGGTGTGCGCGCGGGTCGCCCGGGTGTAGTCGGCGAAACGCAGCCGCAGGGTGACCGTGCGGCCGGTGCGCCGGGCGGCCCGCAGCCGCCCGGTCACCCGGTCGACGAGCCCGGCCAGCACGGCGTCCAGTTCGGCGGGGGAGTGCGGCTCGCGGCCCAGCGCGTGCTGCGCGCCCATCGAGGAGCGCCGCCGCCCGACCTGCACGGCGCGCGGGTCGCGGTTGTGGGCGAGGGCGTGCAGGTGGCGGCCGGCGCCCGGGCCGAGCAGCGACACCAGGGTCGGCTCGTCGAGCCGGGCCACCTGCCCGACGGTACGCAGGCCCCGCTCGCGCAGCTTCGCGGCGGTGACCGGGCCGACGCCCCAGAGCCGCTCCACCGGCAGCGGGTGCAGGAAGGCCAGCTCGCCCTCCGGTGCGACGACCAGCAGCCCGTCCGGCTTGGCCACCCCGCTGGCCACCTTGGCGAGGAACTTGGTCCGGGCCACCCCGACGGTGATCGGCAGGCCGACCTGCCGGCGTACCTCCCGGCGCAGTTCCGCCGCGATGTCGGCGGGCGGACCGACCAGCCGGCGCAGCCCGCCGACGTCGAGGAACGCCTCGTCGATGCTGAGCCCCTCGACCAGCGGGGTGGTGCGCCGGAAGATCTCGAACACCGCCCGGCTGGCCGCCGTGTAGGCCGCCATCCGGGGCGGCACCACGACGGCGTCCGGGCAGAGCCGCCGGGCCTGACGGCCACCCATGGCGCTGTGCACCCCGCGTGCCTTCGCCTCGTAGCTGGCGGCGAGGACCACGCCGCCGCCGACGATGACCGGCCGGCCGCGCAGCCGGGGGTCGTCGCGCTGCTCGACCGAGGCGTAGAACGCGTCCAGGTCGGCGTGCAGGATGGTGGCCTCGCTCGACACGACCACCATGTTCGCACAGATGTTCGAAGGCCGGGCCGGTCAGGGCATGCTGATCGCGAGCTTGCCCAGGGCGCCGGAGAACTCCGCCAGGGCCCGGGGCACCTCGGCCAGCTCGTAGCGGCGGTCGACGGGCACCCGGACGCGACCGGCCAGCACGTCGTCGGCGAGCCGGTCGAGCGTCCTCCGCTCCGGCTTGCCGAAGATCGAGACGGCCGCCGGGTGCTGGTCGGGGCCGAAGCCGATGGTGGAGGCCAGCCGGCCGTCGGCGGCGAGCAACCCGGCCAACGGCGCGCCGTCACCGGCCAGGTGCACCACCGCGGAGACGCCGTCCGGGGCGAGGGCGCGCACCTGCCCGGTCAGGTCGCCGGTGTAGTCGACCACCTCGGCCGCGCCCAGGTCCCGGACGAAGTCCGTCGCGGGGCCGGGGCGGGCGGTGGCGACGACCCGGGCGCCGGCCAGCCGGGCGTACTGCACGGCCAGCGCGCCGACGCCACCGGTCGCCCCGGCCACCAGCACCGTGTCGTCGGGCCGGACGGCCAGCGCCTCGAGCGTGTCGAGGGCGGTGGCGCCGGCCAGCCCGAGCACGCCCGCCGTGGACAGCTCGATGCCGTCCGGGACGCGGGTGATGCCGTCCCCGGCGCCGACGGTCACGTACTCGGCCCACGTGCCGTCGCCCAGGTAGGAGCGCATGAGCACCCCGAACACCGGGTCGCCCACCCGGAACGGGCTGGTGCTGCCGATCGCCTCCACCTCGCCGGCGAAGTCCTTGCCGAGCACCACCGGGTACCGGTAGTCCATCGACCCGCGCATCATCCCGCCCGCCGCCTTCCGGTCGAAGGCGTTGACCGAGGAGGCCCGAACGCGGACGAGCACCTCGTCCGGGCCGGGGCTGGGCCGGGCCAGGTCGTCGCGGGCGGTCGGCTCCGCCCCGTCCCGGTCGAGAGTGATCGCCCGCATCCGCTGCTCCTTCTCCCTGGCCCGGCGGTGCACCTCGACGTCCGGGCGGCGCGGCTTTCCCCGCCGGGAACCGGCTACACCCGGCCCGGGTCAGGCGCGGCGGGCGCGGGGCCGGCGGGACAGCGAGCTCGGCGCGTTCACGCCCGCCTCGTCACTCACGCTCATCCCCAGCCGCTCGACCAGTTCGCCGCCCAGCCAGCCGGTGAACCCGGCCAGCACGAGGCCGGCGAAGCTGCACACCAGCGCGCCGGCGTTCGGTTCCCAGTTGTCCGCGCCCCGGCGCAGCAGCCAGCTCACCGCGAACAGCACCAGCACGACCACGTTGCCGAGGCCGTGCGTCGCGCCGACCCGCTTGGCGCGCGTGCCGGCCGGAATGGCCGACCAATCGATCAGGCCGAACACCGCGGCGACCAGGCCGCCGATCACGCCGGCGGCGATGGTGTACGCGGCCGAGACCTGAAAGCCCGCCCGGTCGGTGATCAGGTACAGGATGTCGAAGATCACCGAGGTGGCGAGCAGTCCGAGCGGAAACACGATCATGATGGGGTGGATTGCGTGCCCCATCGACTTCGCGCGACTCTCCATGCCGGTCCTTCCTTCTCGGCCCCAGGCGCCGCCGAGTTCCCCACCTGGCGCCGGCTACACCTCCGGGCGGGGAAGGGCGATCGCCTGCCGGAGCGGGCGGCGGAGCACCGCGCCCCCGCTACACCGGGTCAGGGCGCGGTGCGGGCCCGGTCCCGGACGAGCAGCTCGACGACCACCGCGATGGCCACCGCCTCCACGGCCAGCAGGGTGAGCAGGATCAGCAGCTGGGTGGCCCCGGCCCGGATCGGCCCGGCCCCGCCGAGCAGCACCCCGACGAACGCGCCGGGCAGGGTGACCAGCCCGACCGTGCGGGTCTGGTCGAGCGCCGGGACGAGGGCCTGCCCGGCGGCCGGGCGGCAGATCTCCAGCGCGGCGTCGCGGGGGAGCAGCCCCAGGGCCAGCCCGGCCTCGTACTCGCCGTGCCGGGTCCGCAGCTCGTCGAGGGTACGGCGGCCGGCCAGGCTGGTCGCGGTCATCGCCCCGCCGATCAGGATGCCGGCGGTGGGCAGCACCACCAGCGGGGTCGCCGGCAGGGCCCGGCTGGCCAGGAGGACGGCCAGGCTGGGCGCCACCCCGGCGGCGATGGCCAGCGGCGCGACCCGGGCCGGTGCCTGCGCCCCGATCCGCCGACGCGCGGTCAGCCCCGCCACGACGTACATGAGCAGCACGAAGGCGGCGGTGCTCCACCAGGCGCGGAGCACCGCGACGATGACCAGCGAGACGGCGGCGAGCTGGACGGTGGCCCGGGCCGCCGCGGTGAGCACCGTCCGGGCCCGGCCGAGCCCGCTGAGCCGTAGCACGGCGGCGCCGGCCAGGGTGAGCGCGACGAGCGCCACGACCAGCGCCGGGCCGATCGGTACGGTGCCGCCGGTCACCGGATGACCCTATGCCGGGCGGCCGGCCGGCGGGTGCGGTCCCGCCGGCCGGCCCCCGGGTGTCACCGGCCGTAGACCTCGAACTCGTAGAGCGAGAAGCCGTACGAGGTGGCCCGCTTGATTCCGTACATCCGCACGTAGCGGGCGGTGACCGGGGTGAGGGTCACGATGTCCGTCCCGCCGTTGCCGGCGGTCGTGCTGAACACCGGCTGCCAGGTGCCGCCGTCGGCGGAGACCTCGATCCGGTACGCGCTGCCGTACGCGGCCTCCCAGCGCAGCACCACCCGGCCGACCGTGCGGGCCGAGCCCAGGTCCACCCGGATCCACTGGTTGTCGTTGTAGCTGCTGGCCCACCGGCTGCCGAGGCTGCCGTCGACCGCCTTGTCCGGGGTGTTGCTAGTGAGGAACTGGGTGCTCGACGCGGTCGCGGCGCGCCCCTGGGCCAGGTTGGTGACGTCGTCGCCGCGGCGCGCCGGGAACGAGACGACCTGCTGGTAGGTGGGGCGGTTCTGCCAGGCGATCAGCGGGTGGGTGATGCCGCCGAGCCCGGACTGGGCGATGGCGTCGGCGCACCACTGGTCGCCCGCCCCGCAGGACTTGTCGCCCGGGTAGACGGTGGTCGCCGGCACCGCGGCCGCCTGGGCGAGGGTGTCGAGCAGGCTCTGCCGGCAGGCGCCCAGGTTGCCGTTGCCGCAGTACGCGCGGCCCAGCCCGCCGGCCACCGGGTCGCCGAGCACGGTGCGGACGTCCTTGTCGACGTAGCCCCACCAGCCGTACTGGAAGGAGGAGCCCTTGTGCGGCTGGCCCTGCGCGGCCCAGACGGCGCCGCCGTCCCGGCCGCCGTTCTGGCCGCCGGACGGCGCCTCGTTCACCTCGATGGCGTCCACCAGTGCCGCGTAGAGGTCGGGGCCCAGGCCGGGCCGGAACTCCGCGGCGGCCAGCAGCGGCCACCACGCGTCGAAGATCCGGATGGCGTCGGCGTGCTGGTAGACCTTGGACCCGGCGGCGGTCTCCGCCCGGCGGGCGCCGGCCTGCTGCCAGGCCCGGAGCTTGTTCACCGCGTCGGCCAGCGCGGGGTCGGTGACCGGCACGCTGCCGAGCACCCGCAGCAGGTCGCCGAGGACCTGCTGACCGCGCAGGTCGGTGACCGCGGCGTCCGCCATGATCCGGACCACGTCGGCCCGGCCGAGCTTGCGCTGGGCGATCGCGGCGCGCACCGGGCCGTCGAGGAGTTGGCCCCGGTGCACCGAGCCGAAGCTGAAGTTGCCGTCGGCCGCGCCGAAGTCCTTCGCCTGCTTGTTGTTCCAGCTGACGTAGTAGTCCTGGTTCACCGACTGCGGGTGGGCGGCGGCCGGGAGGTAGCTGGCGGTGTTGGTGTCCGGGTTCCAGCCGACCCACTCGTTCGCCGCCTCCGCCCGGGTGGGCAGGTTCGGGTCGGCGGTGGACGGCCGAACCGGGTTCGACCCCGAGTTGAAGTAGGCCGCCTCGGTCGAGTTGACGTAGAACCAGTTGAAGGCGTAGCCGACGTCCGAGGCGGACTGCTGGAACGCCGCCGCGGAGCCCATCGCGGCCGGGTCGTTGTACGCCTGGAAGCCGATCGCCGAGTCGGCCTCGTGCCGGTAGGTCGAGCGCAACTTGGTGAAGGCGGTCGGCTGCCCGTTCACCAGCCCCCGGTAGGCGACGAGCCCGTACCTGGTGCGCAGCGCGCGCAGCGTGTAGGAGCCGGCCGGGGTGGAGTCGGCCAGGGTCGGCGACCAGGAGTTGGTGTGCTGGAGGACCTCCATGGCCACGCACTGCCCGTGCCACAGATAGCGGTTCGACCCGAGGGTCGGTGCGCTGCCGTCGGTGGTGCACAGCGGCACGGCGTAGGTGTCGGTGAGGTCCTGGCTGGCGGAGGTGGCGCTCCAGGCGTAGTCCTGGCCGCGGCCGAGCAGCACGTAGAGGTTCAACCCGGCGAAGGCGGCGCCCCGGGCGCTCACCCCGGGCCCCTGGAGTTCCTGGAGCATGAGCAGCTGCGGGGCGAAGTAGCCGGTCTGCGGGCCGAACACGGCGACCGGGTTGCCGGTGGTGGTGTGCCGGCCGGAGACCACCACGGCGTTGGACATGCCGTGCGACCGGAGCCCGGCGAGGCCGCTGAGCAGCCCCTGCGTGGTGGCGCTGCCGCCGGTCTTCGCGGTGGTCGCGCTGCTGCCGGTCTTCGCGGTGGTGGCCCCGCCGCTCTGGTCGTAGGCGAGGGGCTCGGCGACCACGCTGCCGGCGTCGGGAAGCACCGCGCCGGTCGCGCCGGGCGGGGTCGCACCGTACGGGAAGCTCTGCCCGTCGTGCAGGGTGAGCACCGTCTCCGGGTCGTTCTGGGACCGGAACGCCTGCCAGACCCGGTCGCCCTCGGTGGCGCCGAACTTCGCCCGGGCGGCCACCCGGACCAGGGCGGACTGGATCTCGGAGCCGCCGCCCCCGCCGAACAGCCCGCCGATGACGCCGGCGGTGGCGATCAGGTCGGTCATGGTGAAGTGCTGCGGTTTGCCGGCCCCGGCCAGGACGTACTCGCCGGGGTAGTTGTCGGCGCTGATGGACTGGTCGATGTAGGCGTTGACGCCGGCGATGTAGTCGGTGACGTCGGTGTAGAGCTGCTGACCGCGGGTGCCCTTCTGGCGCAGCGCGTCGACCTGGGCCTGCAGGTCCGCCTCGGTGTACGGCGAGTTGGCCCAGACGCTCTGTTCCAGCTCCCGGTTGCCCGGGGCGCCGCCGGCGAAGGAGGTGAGCGTGCCGCGACCGACGTGCCGCAGCAGGTCCATCACCCAGAGCCGGTCCTGCGCCCCGGCGTAGCCGGCGCCGAACATGGTCCCCGAGCGGGTGGTGCCGGTGACGTGTGGCACGCCGGTCGCCTTGTCGCGCACGATGGTGACGTCCGCGCGGGGCCGCACGGTGCTCTCCACCTGCCCGTCGGGCACGCCGAACGAGGCGTCGTTGTAGAACTGCGCGATCTGCTCGTCGGTGAGACCGGCGTAGCCGTAGACCAGGTTCGCGTACTCGTCGAGCTGGTCGCTGGAGTGCGCGGGCCGGGTGCCGAGCGCCTGGTGCGCGAGGATCGCGGCGAGGGTGGCGTTGCCGTTCTCCCCGGGCGGCAGGATGTCGGCGCACTGGCCGAGGCAGTAGTCGTTGCCGGTGAAGGTGGTGGCGGCGACGGCCGGTGACGGTGGGACGGCCGTCAGGGCGCTCGCGGTGAGGGCGGCGGCGGCCAGCGCCGCGAGCCGGGCACGGGTGGTGGGACGGGGCATGGCGATTCCTCCGGATGTGCGGAGTCGGGCCGGGGCTGCGCCCGGCTGTCGTTTGCCGACGTCTCGCCCTCCGTGCCCGGGCGTCACACCCGGAGGTGAGAGTGACTCATATCTACCTCCGGGTAATGATCGATGGCGTTCCATGCCTCGGGATAGGTGCCGTTCACCACGCGCGAATGCCGACGTTTCGCCTCGATCACGGCAGCGCGAGCACGGCCTGGTGCCCCAGGTGGTCCGACGCCCACCGGCCGGCGGGGGTCTGCCGAGAGGCGCCGAAGACCTCGCTGGACACCGGCACCACCGTGCCCCGGACCAGCACCATGTCGATCCGGTGCTCGACGTCGTCGGCCGGCTCGGTCAGGTCGTCGCCCAGCCCGGCGGTGTAGCCGGGGTCGCCGGGGTGCAAGATCGGCCAGGTGTCGACCATCCCGCCGGCGACCAGGGCGAGGTACGCGAGCCGGTTGTTCGGATCGGGTAGTTCGGGCCCGCTGTTCAGGTCACCGACGAGGATCAGCCGGCCGGGCACGTTCAGCGGGCCGCGCAGCAGTTCCTGCGCCTGGAGCAGGCGTACGCCGGGGTGGAACGCCTCCAGGTGGGTGTTGACGAACCGGAAGGTGCGGCTGCCCAGCACGGCGTCGACCGCCGTCCAGCCGCGGGTGCTCGTGGCGGTGCCGCCCGTGGCGGCGAGCGGGAAGACCAGGTTGTTGACGAAGTTGCTCGACGAGGTGGCGTTCACCTTGACCCGGCCGCCGTGCCGCACCAGGATCACGTCCCGCATGGTGAGCCGGACGTCCCGCAGGTAGGGCGCCCCGGCCGGGGCTTCCAGGTCCGCCTCGTCACGCACCACGACGACGTCGTACCGGTGGCCGGACCCGGCCAGCTCCGCCATCAGCAGCGCCAGGTAGTCGTACCGGACCTCGGTGGCCGGCGCCGGGTCGCCGAGCGGCCCGGTGCGCCAGAGCGCCACCTCCTGCAGGCCGACCAGATCGGGCCCGCGCTCGCGGATCTCGTCGGCGATCAGCGCCGCCCGGGACGGGAAGTCGACCAGGTCCACGTGGCCCAGCAGGGCGGCGTTCGCGGCCAGGAACGCCGGCAGGGTCGGCGCGGTGATCGACGGCGTGAGGTTCCCGCCCAGGTAGAGGTTTCGGGTCAGCACGGCGACCTTGGGCCCGGCTTCCGCGTGTGCCGGCGGGGCGACGAGCCCCAGGCCGGCCACCGCGAGGGCGGCCGCGGTGGCCAGCCTGGCCAGGCGTCGGAGGTGTGCGCGAGGGCTGCCGTCCATGACTGTCGTCCTCTCCGGCGGGATCCGTGATCCGCGTACGCTAACGCCGGTCACGCCACCGTGGACACCGCCGTTCGGGCCACCTGCGCCTGGCGGTCAGGCCTGGGGCTGGCCGATGTTCACCATCCAGGCGACGCCGAACCGGTCCACGCACATGCCGAACTCGTCGCCCCACATCTGCTTCTCCAGCGGCATCGAGACGGTGCCGCCGTCGCAGAGCTGGTCCCACCAGCGGCGCAGGTCGTCCGCGTCGTCGCCGCTCAGGCTGATCGTGATGTTGTCGCCCACCGTGCGGGCCATGCCGGGCGGGGTGTCGGAGGCCATGAGCGTGAAGCCCTGGTCGGTCTCCAGCTGCGCGTGCATGATCCGGTCGGCCACCTGCGGGTCCGGGTTGCCGAACTCGCCGAAGGTGTTCACCCGCAGGTCGCCGCCGAACACCCGCTGGTAGTACTCCATCGCCTGCCGGGCGTCGTCCTCGAAGCTCAGGTAGGGATTCAATCTGGATGTCATCTCGCCCTCCTCGGTCTTGTGACCTGCGCATCGTCGCACTGCGACGGGTGGAGGCCAACGAGGCGCGGCGAGCGAATGTGGACAGCGGTGGAGGTGGCGCCGTTGCCACCTCCACCGCCTTCCCCGCCGGTGCGCCGTCAGTTCTTCTGGAACGACTGGCGCACCACACCCCCCACCAGGGCGCACCAGGTGGTGGTGCTGACCTTGCCGTTCGGGTCGAGACCGTGCAGTTCCTGCAGGTCCTTGAGGGCCTTCTTGGTCGGGTAGTCGTACTCGCCGGTGATCGCCACGTCGGCGTAGCCCTTGGAGTTGAGCATGAACTGCACCGCCTGCACCGGGATGCCGGTGGCGTCCTTGTCCAGCTCGGGCGCGAGGGTCTCCCAGGTCGGCGCGGTGAGGGTGGCGTCGATGTCGACCGGGATGCCGTTGCGCGCCTGCCAGTCCTGCACCGCCGCCACGGTGGCGGCGTCGAACACGCCGGTGATCGGGACGGTGTAGCCGCGGAAGGTGAGCAGGCGCTGCGCGACCTGCACCACCGGGCCGCCGACGAAGCGCCAGATGTCCGGCCAGCGGCGGGCGGGCACGTCGGCCAGGTCGGTGCCGAGCTTGGCGAAGACCCGGCGACGCAGCGCCGGGAACTCCCGGTAGAACATCGCGCCCGGGCACTGGGTGGCCCGGAAGTCCCAGTGGCCGAAGATGTCGTGCGCGTGCAGCCCGTACTGCTGGCAGACGGTGGTGCAGAGCTTGACCAGCGCGTCGAGCAGTTCCTGCGGTGGCGTGTCGGTGACGTAGGTGCCCTCGTTCTCGATGCCGATGGCGCGGCCGTTCTCGCCGGGGCAGTGCGCCGAGATCATCTGCCGGTCGCCGGCCTGCAGCCGCTCCAGGCTGCCGTGCCGGCCCTCCAGGACGTGCCCGCCCCGGCTGACCGTGAAGTGCTGGCCGGTGTCGGACCAGCGGTTGACGTCCATGTGCAGGTTCTGGCAGTCCCGGGCCAGCTGCTTGGCGTGCTCCTCGGAGTAGTCCGTGACGTTCGGGAACGCCATGTGGTGCACGATGATCTTGTTGGTGGCGATGGCGCTGATCGACAGCGGGTCCGCCGCCGGGCGGGCGCCCCACTCGTCGCAGCTGATGATCCAGTCGAGGTCCGCACCCGGGTCGGCCTGAGCGGCGGCCGGGAAGGCGAGCTCGCTCCCGACGACCGCGACCGCGGCGGCGCCGAAGCCGGCCCGCAGCAGGGTACGGCGGTCCAGTTCGGGGTGGTCGAAGTGCATGGCTTCTCCTCTGTGGCCGGCCGGGGGTGGCCAGGCGGCACGCGGGAACGGGCGGCGGCCCGTCCGGGGGTGAAAAAGAGCTCCAAGAGGCTCGCGTGCCCTGGAGGATATTGCCACCTCGGCCCGAGCGCTAGAGGGCTGAACAGATCGATGTGGACCGGTCAGCGCACGGCGAGCGTCGCGGCGTGCCCGAGGTGGTCCGAGGCCCACCGGCCGCCGGGGGTACGCCGCTCGGTGCCGAAGACCTCGCTCCGGAGCGGTTTCACCGCCCCGCGAACCAGGATCAGGTCGACCCGGTGCTCCAGGCTGTCGGCCGGCTGGTTCAGATCGACACCGAGGTCCACGGTGTAGCCGGGATCGCGGTGGTGCAGGAGCGGCCAGGTGTCCCGCAGGCCGTATGCCAGCAGCATCAGGTAGGCGAGCCGGTCGTCGGGGCTCGTCCGGTCCGGTCCGGTGTTCAGGTCGCCGACCAGGATGACGGGCCGGAGTGTCCGCAGTGGGCCCTCCGCCAGTTCCTGGGCCTGCTGCAGTCGCACGATCGGGTTCACCGCCTCCAGGTGGGTGTTGACGAAGCGGAACGACCGCCGGTCCAGTACCGCGTCCACCGCCGTCCAGGCGAACGCGAGGGTCGCGGTGGTGCCGGTGGCGGGAATGGTGACGACGACGTTGTGCTGGAACTGCGCCCGGGCCGTGTCGGTCACGCGTACCGGGCTGCCCTGCCGAACCAGGATCACGTCCCGCAAGGTCAGCCGGACGTCGAACTGGAACGGGTCGCCCGCCGGGGCCTCGAGGTCTGCCTCGTCCTGGGTCACCACCGCGCGGTAGTGCTGACCGGTAGCGGCCAGGGCGGCCAGCAGGATCGCCAGGTAGTCGGCGCGCACGGAGGTGGCCGGCTGCGGATCGAAGATCGGTCCGGTCCGCCAGAGCGCCACTTCCTGCAGGCCGACCAGGTCCGGCCGCCGCTCACGGATCTCCGCGGCGAGCAGCCGGGCTCGGGCCGGGAAGTCCATCTGGTCGGCGTGGGCGACCAGGGCCGCGTTGGCGCCGAGGAATTCGGGCAGGGTCTGCGCCGCCACCGACGGGGCGAGGTCGCCGCCGATGTAGACGTTGCGGGTCAGCACCCGAATGTCGTGCTTGCAGTGGGCGGACGCGGGGGCGGCCAGCGGTGCCGTGGCGGCCACCGCCAGGACGAGTGCGGTGGCGAGCGGGACCAGCCGGCGACGAGAGAAATACGCCGTTCCGACCATGTTCCGTAAGCTAACGGGCGCCAGTCCGGTTCATGTCCGTACTTCGGCAATGCCACCCGTCCGGGCATTTGTCGGGACCGGTCGAGACCAGCCTGCGGCCCGGAACGGGAGTGGATGGCTGCGGCCGGTTCGGCCCGGCATCCGCCAGCCGGCTGACCGCAGCGTAGCCACGCAGGGGCGACCCGGGCCGGGCGAGCGGGATCGGCCGCCGCCAATCGGCCCGCCCGCCGCAGGCCAACCCGGTTGGAAACGTTTTCGTAACGAGCCCTTGACCTCGCCGACCGCTTCGGCGCAGACTCCCGGAAACGTTTACAGCAATCGACGGGAGGTCCGGGGCGTGAGTCGTAAACGTTTACAAGCGTCGGCTGACGGCCGGCCCACCGTCCACACCGTCGCCGCGCGTGCCGGTGTCTCCATCGCGTCCGCTTCCCGCGTGCTCAACGGCGTCGGCGGCAGCCCGGAGACCATCCGCAAGGTCCGAGCCGCGGCGGCCGAGGTCGGCTACGTGCCCAACGCCGTCGCCCGGTCGCTGCAGTCCAAACGCACCGGAATGATCGCGCTCGCAGTGGAGGACATCGGTAACCCGGTCTACGTGGCGATGATGCGAGCGATCGAGGCCGTCGTTGCCTCCTCGGGCCGGCAGTTGCTGGTGCACGCGACCGGGGGGCGGATCGCCAACGAGACCGCACTGCTGCGTCGCCTAGCGCACCGCTACGTCGACGGCCTGATCCTCTCGCCGATCCGGATCACCGAAGAACACCTCGGCGCGCTGGCCGACAGCCCGGTACCGGTCGTCGTGATCGGTCAACTCCCGGCGGACACGCCGGTGGACAACGTCCGTACCGACTCCCGGGCCGGCGTCGCCCTCGCCGTCGACCACCTCGTTGCGGCCGGCCGGCGTCGGATCGGCTTCGTCAACGGCCCGCTCGACACCGTTCCCGGCGCCGCCCGTGACGCCGGTTTCCGCGCTGCGCTGGCCCGGCACGGCATCGATCTCGACGACCGGCTGGTCGAGGTCGGTGACTTCCAGTACGCCGCCGGCCGTGCCGCCACGCAGCGGTTGCTCGCCCGCTCCCGCCCGGATGCGGTGGTCTGCGCCAACGACCTCATCGCGGTCGGGGCGCTGCACGCCCTGCTCGTCGCCGGCCACCGGGTGCCCGACGACGTGGCCCTGGTCGGCATGGACGACACCGAACTGGCCAGCATGGTGCTGCCGAGCATGTCGAGCGTCTCTCTCGATGCGACGGAGCGCGGCCGTATCGCCGCACAGCTGCTTCTGGAGCGGATCAACGACCCGTCCCTGCCGCCGCGGCGCATCACCGTCGCGCCGCACCTTGTCGTCAGGGACTCTTCCCCGACACCGGATGGGAGGGCGAAGCAATGGGCTTGACCAGCACCGAGGTGCGGTCCGAGAGCTCGAACGAACGGCGGTCCCGGGGGAGCCGGCAGCGCCGGCAGCGCCAGCAGCAGCGCCGGGAGGCCTATCTGCTCCTCGTGCCGGCGCTGATCCCGGTGCTGATCTTCAGCGTCTACCCGCTCCTGAATGGGATCTACCTCGGCTTCACCGACTCCCGTGCCGGCTTCAACCGGACCACCCACTTCACGGGGTTCGAGAACTACGTCCGGCTGCTGGACAACTCCAGGTTCTGGGAGTCGTTCAAGATCGGACTTGTCTGGGCTTTCGGCGTCACGGCGATCCAGTTCCTGCTTGCGCTGGGTCTGGCGCTGCTGCTCAACCAGCGCCTGCGGATGCGCTGGCTGGTCCGGACCCTGGCGCTGGTGCCCTGGGCCATGCCGAGCGTGATCGTCGCGATCATGTGGCGACTCGTCTACCACCCGGACGCCGGACTGCTCAACGACGTGCTGACCCGGATGCACCTGATCAACGAGAACATCAACTGGCTGGCCGACTTCTCGTTCGCACTCCCGGCCGTGATAGCGGTCGGCGTGTGGGCCGGCATGCCGCAGACCACGGTGACCCTGCTGGCTGGGCTGCAGGGCGTCCCCGGGGAGCTGCACGAAGCGGGAGCGGTCGATGGCGCCACCGCCTGGCAGCGCTTCTGGCACGTCACCCTGCCGCAGTTGCGCCCCGTGATCGTGGCCATCACGTCCCTGGACTTCGTCTGGAATTTCAACTCGTTCGGCCTGGTGTACGTCCTCACCGAGGGCGGACCTGGCGGAAAGACGATGCTGCCGATGCTCTTCGCGTACAACGAGGGCTTCAAGTACGGAAACTTCGGTTACGCCGCCGCGATGGGCAACGCGATGGTCGTGCTCATCATCGGGCTGATGGCCTTCTACCTCTGGAGCCGGATGAGGGAGGCGGCGTGAACACCCGTACTCGTCCCGTCATCCGGTTGCTCCAGTACGCCGCGCTCGCCGGCTTCCTGGTCTTCCTGGCGTTCCCGTTGGTCTGGATGGTCTCCACCGCCTTCAAGCCGCCGCAGGAGATCGTCTCGCTGCACCCGACCCTGATTCCGAACCACCCGACGCTGTCCAACTTCACCATGGCGCTGGAGGAGTCGAGCCTGGTGCGGGCGGGGATGAACAGCCTGCTCGTCGCGATCTCCACTGCGCTGCTGACCGTGCTGATCTCGCTACCCGCCTCGTACGCGTTGGTCCGCTACCGCACCTGGCTGCGGAAGGTGAGTCTGGGCTGGATCCTGGTCAGCCAGATCTTCCCGCAGATCTTGATCGTCATTCCCCTGTTCATGATCATGAAGCAGCTCCAGCTGCTCAACAGCCTTGTCGGGCTGGTGCTCGTCTACCTGGTGTGGGCGTTGCCCTTCACCCTGTGGATGCTCCAGGGGTACGTGCGAGCGATCCCGCCCGAACTGGAGCAGGCCGCCGCCGTCGACGGGGCCGGCAAGGTACGCACGCTCGTGTCCGTGGTGCTCCCGCTGCTCGCTCCGGGACTGGTCGCCACCAGCATGTTCACCTTTGTCATCAGCTGGAACGAGTTCTTCCTCGCCCTGGTGTTCCTGCAGAACCCGGACCTGAACACGCTGCCGCTCGCGCTGGCCCGGTTCATCGGCGCGGAGGGGGCGGTCCGACTCGGGCCGCTCGCCGCCGGGTCGCTCCTCGCCACCCTGCCTGGGCTCGTCTTCTTCGCCATCCTGCAACGCCGACTCACCTCCGGGCTGATGAGCGGCTCAGTCAAGGGCTGAGCCGGCGCGGGTCGGCCCGGTCTGCCTCTCCCACCCCATCACCACCCCCGAAAAGGAGAAACATCGTGAGACTCAAGTCAGTCGCGGCGCTTGCCATCGCGATGACGGTGCTGCTCCCCGCCACGGCCTGCTCCTCGTCCTCGGATGAGAGTGGCGGGCCGGTCAAGCTCACCTTCTCCACCTACGCGTGGCAGAAGGACACCGTCGCGGCTACCAAGGACATCGTCGCCTCCTGGAACGCCAGCCACCCTGACGCGCAGGTGGAGCTGGTGCAGGTCGACGCCGACTCGGTGCACGACAAGCTCGTCACCCAGTTCAACGGCGGCAACCCGCCGGACGTCATCCACGATGAGTCGGCCGACATCCACGGGTTCGCGGAGCAGGGTTACCTGGCGGATCTGTCAACGCTTCTCTCCGCCAACACCAAGAGCCAGGTGAGCCAGGGCGTGTGGGACTCGGTCACCTTCGACGGCAAGGTGTACGGGATGCCGACGCTGATGCAGTCGTACAACGTCTTCGTCAACACGGACCTGCTGGCCAAGGCCGGAGTCAGCCTGCCAACCGCGGACCAGCCGTGGACCTGGGACGACTTCCAGGCGGCCGCCAGGAAGACCACCTCCGGCTCCACCTTCGGCGCCGGCTGGGGTCTGAAGTCGCCGGTATCGGCGATCATGAGCCTGTCGATGAACTTCAACGGTTCGTTCTTCACCACGAACGGCGACAAGACGGAGTTCCAGTTCGGCGATGCGGAGAAGCAGCTGCTCGCCCGTACCCACGCCATGATCTACGCCGACAAGTCGCTCGCCCCGACGTCCACGAGCATGGCCACGGGTGACGTCCTGCCCGGCTTCTTCGGTGGGAAGTACGCGATGATCATCGCCGGAAACTACAACGTGCAGCAGATCATGGAGCAGGCTCCCAAGGGGTTCGCGTGGAAGATGCTGCCGCCGATCAAGGGCGAGAGCACCAGCCAGGCGGCCAACCCGCAGACCCTGTCGGTGGCCGCCCAGAGCAAGCACCCGAAGGAAGCCGCGCAGTTCATCGAGTACTACGCAAACGCGGAGAACCTCGCCAAACTGGCCCAGGGGGATCGGCTCATCCCGACCACCAGCGACGCCGCGCAGGCGGTCATGGCGCAGACCAAGGGTGCGAACGGCTGGGACACGATGATCCTCAGTGGCAAGTCGCTGGCGGTTGCGCCGTTCCAGAAGGCGGAGGCCTACCCGCAGTGGAAGTCGCAGATCGCCACCCCGGCATTCCAGCAGTTCTTTGCCAACAAGATCAGCATCGATGTGCTGGGCAACCAGCTGAAGTCGGGTTGGCAGACGGTCAACACCCGCTAGTCGGGACCTACCAGCCGACCGGTAATAGCAGAGATCGGGGTCGCCTCGCGCGGCGAGCGGCCCCGGAAAGGAAGACCGAGAATGAAGGTGCTGGAGCAGCGGGCCATCGGATGCCTGGCTGGCGCGGCTGTCGGTGATGCCCTCGGCGGTGCGACCGAGGGACGTAGCCCCGAGCAGATTAAGGCCCGCTACGGCGGGTACGTCACCGGCATCGTCGGACCGTTCCTGCCCGACTGGCAAACCGCCAGGCCCATGTCGCCGTACCACAAGGGCGATGGACACATCACCGATGACACGTTGATGACCAACACGATCGTCAAGGTGTACGAGGCGAAGCGCGATCACCTCGACGCGTACGACATGGCTGACCTGCTGGTTCCGCTCCTGATGAACGAGAAGGTGTGGATCCCGGAGCTTGAGAAGGAGACGGTCGCGCTCAACCGGATCTTCCTCGCCGAGAAGTGGCTGGTTCATCGCCTGCATTACGCGCACGTCGACCCCCGGGAAGCCGGTAACGGCAACGTCGTCAACTGTGGCGCGGCGATGTACATGGCCCCGGTCGGCATCGCCAACGCGACCAACCCGCGAGGCGCCTATGCCGAGGCGATCGAGGTCGCCGGTGCCCACCAGCTCAGCTACGGTCGGGAAGCCGCCGGCGTCTTCGCCGCCGCGGTGGCCGAGGCGATGCGGCCCGGGGCCGGCGTGGACGACGTCATCCAGGCCGCGCTTTCGGTAGCGCGGGACGGTACCCGGGCGGCGATCGAGGTGGTGGCCAAGGCGGCGACCACGGTCGACGACTGGCAGAGCGCGATCGGGGTGCTGCGCGAGGCCGTCGTGCCCTTCGACACCGTCGGGCCGAACTACCGGGAACCGGGTCTGGGCGGGCGGCGCCCCAGTCGGCTGCACGCCATCGAGGAGCTTCCCATCGCGCTCGGCATGGTGATCGTCGCACGTGGCAACTACACCGATGCGGTGCTCGGCGCGGTGAACTACGGCCGGGACTCCGACTCCATCGCCACGATGGCCGGTGCCATCTGCGGTGCGCTCCACGGGATCGAGGCGATCCCGGAGGAGTGGCGGGACGTCGTCGGGCGGAACAGCCGGCTTGACCTGACGGCGACCGGCCGGAGCATGGCCGAGATCGCGGTGGAGATCCGGGCCAAGGACCGCGTGCGGCACGAGGCGTACGAGGCGGCGTTCGCGGAGCTCGAGGTGGCGGGCGCATGAGGGTCACCTGGGTTCAACCCGAGGATGTGCTGCCGCACGAGCTGCGCCAGGCCGCTGCCGAGGGGCACGACGTCACCGACGTCGCGGCGCGGTGGCAGGCCGCTGGTGGTCCGCCGCAACCTCCGTACGGTGGGGCGTCGCAGCCTCCGGCCACGCCGGAGATGCGCGCGCTGGCCCGGGAACTGCTCGACGAGTTGAGCCGACACGCCGGCGTCGGCAGCGCGGACGAGCCGAACGACTTCGCGGCCATCCGGGCGACCTGGCCGACCGGACCCGTGCTCCCGAAATCCACCGACCGCAATACGCTGCTTGAGCGGCTGCACGGCGGTTGGCTGGGCAGGGCCAGCGGGTGTCTGCTCGGCAAGCCGGTGGAGAAGATCCCCCGCGAGGGCATCCGGGCCATCCTGAAGGACACCGGCCGCTACCCGCTGGACTACTACTTCACCGCGGTCGGCCTGTCCGACGACGTCAACGCCGCCTGGCCGTGGAACCGGGCCAGCCGTCCGACCTCGTTGGTGGAGAACATCGACGGGATGCCGGAGGACGACGACCTAAACTACACGCTGCTGGCGCTGCACATCCTCGAGACGTACGGGCGGGATTTCACCCCGGATGACGTGGCGCAGACCTGGCTGCTCGAGCTGCCGGGGGGACGTGTGTTCACCGCCGAGCGTGTCGCTTACCGGAACCTGCTGGACGGTTATGACCCGCCGGAAACCGCCACCCGGGGGAACCCGTTCCGGGAGTGGATCGGCGCGCAGATCCGCACCGACCTGTACGGCTGGGCGAACCCGGGTGACGTCGCCGCGGCGGCGGAGATGGCGTGGCGCGACGCGCGGGTCAGCCACACGCGTAACGGCCTGTACGGGGCGATGTATGTGGCGGCCATGGCTGCGGCCGCCTGTGTCACGGACGATGTCGAGACGGTGATCGACGCGGGGCTCTCCGTGGTGCCGCCCCGCAGTCGGCTCGCCGCCGCCATCACCGCGGCCCGCGAACTGGCGCACAGTGGCCTCGATCTGGAGGCCGCGCTGGACCGGCTGCACGCCATGCACGAGGGGCTGCACTGGGTCCATGTAATCAACAACGCGGCGTTGGTGACCTACGCCCTGGCCTACGGACGCGGTGACTTCGTCACCTCGATCTGTGCCGCCGTCGTCGGTGGCTGGGACACCGACTCCGACGGGGCCAGCGTCGGCGCCATCACTGGTGCCTTGTGCGGGGCCGACCGGCTACCCGAGCAGTGGATCTCCCCGCTCAAGAACCGCCTCGCCTCGAGCATCGCGTCGTTCGACGGCGTCGGCTTCGACGAGCTGGCCCGCCGGACCGCTGCGCTGGTGGACGGGCTCTGATGGCCGGTTCCGAGCGTGGCCCCGCCCGGATCGCGGTCGTCGGCAGCGCCAATCTCGATCTGGTGGTGACCACGCCGCAGCTGCCTCGCCCGGGTGAGACGGTGCTCGGTGAGGGGTTCGCCACCGTTCCCGGTGGCAAGGGCGCCAACCAGGCCGTCGCGGCGGCGCGGGCGGGCGCGGCCTGCGCCTTCATCGGCGCGGTGGGGCAGGACGACTTCGGCCGCGTGCTGCGGGACAACCTCGCCGGCGCCGGGGTGGACGTCCGTGGGCTGCGGGAGGTGCCCGGCCCGTCCGGGGTGGCGCTGATCGCGGTGGACGGGACGGCGGAGAACTTCATCGTGGTGGCGCCGGGCGCCAACGGAAAACTGTCCGAGCTGGACGGCGCCGACGAGGGGGTGGTCGCCGCGGCGGATGTGCTCCTGGTACAGCTGGAGGTGCCGCTGCCCGCCGTGACTCGTGCGGCGGGCGGGGCGCGGGCGGCCGGGACCACGGTGGTGTTGAACGCCGCGCCCGCCCGCCCGCTTCCCCCGGAGCTGCTCGACCTGGTCGACGTGCTGGTGGTCAACGAGCACGAGGCGGCGGTGGTCGCCGGCGTACCCGACGGTGACCCGCCCGCGCTGCTCGACGCGCTGCTGACCCTGGTGCCCAGAGTGGTGCTGACGCTCGGGGCGCGCGGGGCCGCCTACGCCGACCGGCAGGGGCTGCGGTTGGAGGTCCCGGCACCCCGGGTCGACGCGGTGGACACCACCGCGGCCGGGGACGCGTTCACCGGTGCGCTGGCCGTGGCCTGGGCGGAACGGCGCGGGCCGGACTCCGCCGACGAGGTGACCGCGGTGCTGCGCTGGGCGTGCGCCGCCGGTGCGGCCTGTGCACAGCGGCCCGGTGCCTCCACCGCCCTGCCCGATCGGGTCGAGATCGATGCCCTGAACGAGGCGACCTATGGGGTGCCGGCATGACCTTCAACCCGTACGTGCCGCGGCCGATCGACCGGCCCACCGAGGTGCCGCTCGGCGGGCACGCCGACCTGTCGACGCTGGACGAGGCAAAGATCTTCGCCGCCCCCGACGACCCCGCCGACTGGCCGGCGTGGCGGGAGCAGCTCACCCGGTGGCGGGCCGACGCCCGCGCCCGCCTGGGCTACACCGGCGCGCACTACGACGAGATCGCCGGGGACTGCTTCACCGTCTGCCTCGCCTGGCTCTGGGACGAGACGCTGTACGACCACGACCGCGGCGAGTTCACCGTCGAGGCGTTCCTCGACGCCGCCCGGCGTGACTTCGGCGGCTTCGACGGGGTGGTGCTCTGGCACGCGTACCCCGTGATCGGGCTGGACGAGCGCAACCAGTTCGACTGGTACCGCGACGTGCCCGAGCTGCCCGAGGTGGTCCGTGCCTTCCAGGCCGCCGGGGTCCGGGTGTTCGTCGACTACAACCCGTGGGACACCGGCACCAGGCGGGAGCCCGGCGTCGACGCCGAGGAGGTCGCCGCGCTGGCCGCCACCCTCGGCGTCGACGGCGTCTTCCTGGACACCCTCAAGGAGGGCGCCGGCGAGCTGCGCAAGGCCCTCGACGCGGTGCGTCCCGGCCTGGTCCTGGAGGGGGAGAGCCGGGTGCCGCTGGCCCGGATCGAAGACCACGCCATGTCCTGGGCGCAGTGGTTCGCCGACTCGGACACGCCCGGCGTGCTGCGGGCCAAGTGGTTCGAGCGCCGGCACGTCCTGCACCACACCCGCCGCTGGCACCGCGACCACCTCGACGAGCTGCACTCCGCCTGGCTCAACGGCTGTGGCGTGCTGGTCTGGGAGAGCGTCTTCGGCGTCTGGGTCGGCTGGAACGAGCGGGACAAGGCCGTGCTGCGGGCCATGCGCCGGGTGCAGGCCAGTCACGCCGCCTGGTTGCGCGCCGAGGACTGGGTCCCACTGGCCGACCACCCCGGCGTCGGCCAGGTGTACGCGTCCCGCTGGACCCACGACGACGAGCCGCTGTGGACGGTGGTCAACCGCGGGACCGACCACGACGGCCCATGGCTGCTCACCGATCACCGGCCCGGGCGCTTCGTCGACCTGGTCACCGGCGCCGAGCTGACCGTCAGCGAACTGGAGGACGGCCGGGTGGCCGTCGGCGGGCCGCTGCCCGCCGGAGCGATCGCCGCGGTGGTCGCCACCGACACCCCGGTGCCCCGGCACGAGCCGCCCACCGGCGACCCGTCCTTCCCGGCCCGCGTCGCCGTGCGCGCCCGCACCCCGTGGTCGCCCCTCGCCGCCCTGCCCGACGGCATGGTCACCGTCGAGGGCGGCCGGCACGAGCTGACCGTCCACCACCGGGTCCGGGAGACCGGCCTCTACGGCGAGACCCCGTACGTCGACGAGTGGAAGCCGCTGCCGCCCCGCCTGCACCACACCGGCACGCTGCGCCGGCAGGTCCGGCTCGGCCGCTTCGCCATCGACACCCACGAGGTCACCCACGGCGAGTACGCCCGTTTCCTCGCCGCCACCGGCTATCGGCCGGTCCGGCCGGAACGGTTCACCGCCGGACAGGGTCCCGCCGACGCCCCGGTCACCGGGGTCGACCTCGCCGACGCGCGGGCGTACGCCGACTGGGCCGGGCTGCGCCTGCCCACCGAGGACGAGTGGCAGGTGGCCGCCGAGGCGGGCCTGCTGGTCCGGCGGGAGCCGCTGGTGTGGAACCTGACCGAGAGCGAGCACTCCGACGGGCGGACCCGCTTCGTCATCCTCAAGGGCGGCTGCGCGTACCGGGCGGAGGGCTCCGACTGGTACCTCGACGGCGGCCCGCAGCCGCCCGACGTGTCGGTGAAGCTGCTGCTCACCGGCGCCGGCCTCACCCGCTCCACCTCGCTCGGGTTCCGCTGCGCGGCCGACCTGCCGGGAGCGGTGTGATGACCGCACCGCTGCACGGCGTCAAGGTCGTCGACCTGGCCACCCTGTTCGCCGGCCCGCTGGCCGCCGCGTTCCTCGGCGACTTCGGCGCCGACGTGGTCAAGGTGGAGCACCCGGCCAAGCCCGACCCGTCCCGGGGGCACGGCCCCGCCAAGGACGGCGTCGGCCTGTGGTGGAAGGTGCTCGGCCGCAACAAGCGGACCGTCACGCTCAACCTCTCCGACCCGGCGGGCGCGGACCTGCTGCGCCGGCTCCTCGCCGACGCCGACGTGTTGGTGGAGAACTTCCGCCCCGGCACCCTGGAACGCTGGGGCCTCGGCCCGGACGAGCTGCACGCGGTCAACCCGCGGCTGGTGATCGCCCGGATCAGCGGCTTCGGGCAGGTCGGCCCGTACGCGCCCCGGCCCGGGTTCGGCACCCTCGCCGAGGCGATGAGCGGCTTCGCCGCGGCCACCGGGGAACCCGACGGGCCACCGACGCTGCCCCCGTTCGGCCTGGCCGACTCGGTCACCGCGCTGGCCGCCGCGTACGCGGTCATGCTGGCCCTGCGCGGCCGGGACCTGACCGGCCGCGGCCAGGTCGTCGACCTGGCCATCATCGAACCGATCATGGCGATGCTCGGCCCGCAGATCACCTGGTACGACCAGCTCGGCTACGTGCAGCCGCGGCTGGGTAACCGGTCCAACAACAACGCGCCCCGCAACACCTACCGCTGCGCCGACGGGCGGTGGGTGGCCGTGTCCACCAGCGCGCAGAGCATCGCCGAGCGGGTCGTCCGGCTCGTCGGCCGCCCGGAACTGGTCGACGAGCCGTGGTTCGCCACCGGCAGCGGGCGGGCCGCGCACGCCGACGAACTCGACGCGGCGGTCGGCGCCTGGGTGGCGAAGCGGGACCGGGACGAGGTGGTGGCCGCGTTCGAGGCGGCCCAGGCCGCCGTCGCCCCCGTCTACGACGTGCGGGACATCCTCGCCGACCCGCAGTACGCGGCGCTCGGCACCGTGGTCACCGTCCCCGACGAGGAACTGGGGGAGGTGCGGATGCAGAACGTGCCGTTCCGGATGTCGGACAGCCCCGGGGAGATCCGGCACGCCGGCCGCCGCCACGGTCAGGACACCGACGCGGTGTTCGGCGCGCTCGGCCTGACCGGCGACGAGCTGGCCGCGCTGCGCGAGCGCGGGGTGATCTGATGCTGCTCACCTGGCTCTACGTGCCCGGCGACCGGCCCGACCGGTTCGCCAAGGCGGTCGCCGCCGGCGCCGACGCGGTCATCCTCGACCTGGAGGACGCCGTCGTCGCCGGCCGCAAGGCGTACGCCCGGGCGGCGGCCGCGGACTTCCTCGCCGACCCGCAGCCGCTGCCCGTGCAGGTCCGGGTCAACGAGCTGACCGGCCCGGACGTCACCGCCGACCTGGCCGCCGTCGCCGGCCGGCCGGGACTGGCCGGGCTGCGACTGCCCAAGGTGGAGTCCCCGGCGACCGTGGCCGACGTGGCGGCCCGGGTCGACACCCCGCTGCACCCGCTGGTCGAGTCGGCCGTCGGGCTGGAGTCCGCGTACGCGATCGCGGCCGCCCACCCGGCGGTGGCCTCGCTCGGGCTCGGCGAGGCCGACCTCCGCTCCGACCTGGGCGTCGCCGACGACGACGGCCTGCTCTGGGCCCGCGGCCGGGTCGTGGTCGCGGCCCGCGCGGCCAGCCTGCCACCGCCGGCCATGTCGGTGTACGCCGACGTCGCCGACCTCGACGGCCTGGCCGCCTCCTGCGCGGCCGGGCGGCGGCTCGGCTTCCTCGGGCGGGCCGCCATCCACCCGCGCCAGCTGCCGGTGATCGCCGACGCGTTCCGCCCCGGCGACCGGGAGGTGGACCGGGCCCGGGAACTGCTCGCCGCCGTCGCCGACGCGCAGGCCCGCGACTCCGGCACCGTGGTGCTGCCCGACGGGCGGTTCGCCGACCGGGCCATGGTGGCCGCCGCCCGCCGGGTCGTCGACCTGGCCGCCCGCTACGCCGCCTGACCCGGCGTCCTCCACCGTCCGCCGCCGGCCCGGCACGATCGCCGGATCCCCGGCCGGCGCAACCGCCCGTACGCTGGCCCGGGCCGGCACGGGAGCGGGGGAGCGGCATGGGGGATCGGGCACGGCTGGACCGGCGGAGCCTGCTCGCCGCCGCCGGCGGTCTCGCGGTCGCCGGGATCGGCGTGCCGGTCGGCCTGGCCGCCACCGGCGACGCCCCGCCGCCGGCGCGCGGACGGCGGCCGATCAGCATGGCCATGCACCTGCACGCCTCGTTCAGCGAGGGGATCGCCAGCTACGCCGCCCACCTCGACCAGGCCCGCCGCAACGCCGTCGACGTCCTCTGGTGGACCGACCACGACTTCCGCGTCGCCGCCCACGACCACCGCCGCGTGGTCCACTTCGACGGCCCCGAGGAACCCGAGGGCGGGCTCGTCTGGACCTGGCAGGCGTCCACCGAGGGCCGGCTCACCGCCTCCGCCGCCGACTTCGTGCCCGCCCCGCCCGCCGCCGACGACCCCGGTCGCGCGTTGCGGCTCACCGCCGCCGGGGCCGGCACCCTCTGGTACGCCGGCAAGGCGTGGAACTGGACGCACACCGGGAACATCTCCGACACGACCCTGCACCTCGACGTGCTGCCCGAGTCCGCCGGCCCGGACGCCGCGCTGATCGTCGAGATCGCCCTGTCCCACCACCCGGCCGCCGCCGGCCGCCCCGCCGGCCAGCTCGTGCTCCGCTACCGCCTCGGCCCGGCGACCGCGACGCGGCACCGCACCGACGGCCGGCACGGCACCGTAGACCTGCCCGCCCCGACCGGCGCCTGGCGGCGGCACACCCTCGACCTGCTCGCCGACGTCCGGCGGCTCTGGCCCGACCTGGTCGCCGGGGACAACTCGCTGCGCGGGCTGCGCCTCGGGGTACAGGTCGCGGCCGAGGCCCGGGGCGCCTTCGTGGTCGACCGCCTGGTCTTCGACCGGGCCCGGCGCGCCGGGCAGGCCGGTGAGGAGTTGCGCGCCGAGGTGCTGCGCGGCTACGCCGGGGCGTACCCGGGCGTCACCCACCACCGCGCCTACGAGGTGTCGATGGTCCGGCACCTCAACTGGTTCGGCGGCGACCAGACGCTGCCGCGCTTCCCGTCCCCGCCGTACCGGGACAACGACGTCGGGGCGACCGAGCGGATGGTCGAGTTCCTGCACGGCCACGGCGGAGTGGTCTGCTGGAACCACCCGCTCGACGTGGAACGGCGCGAGTCGCTGGCGCGGCTGCTGGTCGAGCGACACGCGCTCGGCGTCGACCTGATCGAGATCGGTCGCAACCCGGTCGACGACCACCTCTGGGCGTACGACGTGGCGGCGCGCAACGCGGTGCCCGTCACCGCGGTCGGGGTGACCGACGACCACAACGGCACCGACTGGCGGGCCGGGCGGGACCGGCACGTCACCTACGTCTGGGCGGCCTCCACCGGCCGCGACGACCTGGTGGCGGCGCTGCGCGCCGGGCAGGCCTGGTTCACCGACCTGGCCCGCTACCGGGGCGCCCTCGATCTGGAGATCGGCGGCCGCAGCGCGATGGGCGCCGTCCTGGCCACCGACGCCACCGACCTGACCGTGCGGCTGCGCGCCACCGACCTGCCGGCCGGCGCGACCCTCGAGGTGGTCACCGGCCGGGTCGACCTGGCCGGCGCAGCCGACCCGACCCCGGCGATCACGATCGGACAGGTCCCCTGGCGGCAGCTCCGCCAGGGCTGGCACGACCTGCCGGTCACGCCGGGCGAGGGCGCCTACCTGCGGACCCAGGTCCGGGCGCGGGACGGCGTGATCATCGGGGCCGGCAACCCGGTCTGGCTGCTGCGCCAGCCTCCACCGCGCGGCATCCCGCCGGCCCGCCGCTTCTGACCTCCGACGTCGCGACGACCTGGGCCACTGAACTCCGGCGGCGGGATCGCCTACGGATCTTGGAGAGTTTCCGTTCGCTGGTGACGGCAACTCGCCAAGATCCGCACTATCGGCGCCCCACCGAAGCAGGCAGGCGTGAAGTGCGGGGAAGCGGGTAGGCGCGCGGCCAGGAGGCGGGCGCCTCCGGGATCGAGGGGACCAATGGCAGCCGCCGCCGTCGTCGTGCTGGTCATCGTCGTCGCGCTCGTGGTGCTCGTGGCCTCGCTGAGCATCCGGCTGGTGCAGCAGTACCAGTGCGGCGTGGTGTTCCGCTTCGGCCGGGTGCTGGAGCGCATCCGGCAGCCCGGCTTCCAGCTGATCGTCCCGGTCGCGGACCGGATGGTGCGGGTGAGCATGCAGACCACGGTGATCGGGGTGCCCGCGCAGGGTGTGATCACCCGGGACAACGTCACGCTCACCGTCGACGCGGTCGTCTACTACCGGGTGGTCGACCCGGTGAAGGTGCTGGTCAACGTCCGCGACTACCCGTCGGCGGTCCTCCAGGTCGCGCAGACCGCGCTGCGCTCGGTGATCGGCAAGGCCGACCTGGACACCCTGCTGCGCGACCGGGACCGGATCAACGCGGAGCTGAAGGCGGTCATCGACGCGCCCACCGAGAAGCCCTGGGGCCTGCTCATCGAGCGGGTCGAGGTCAAGGACGTGTCGCTGCCGGAGGGGATGAAGCGGTCGATGTCGCGGCAGGCCGAGGCGGAGCGGGAACGCCGGGCCCGGGTGATCGCCGCGGACGGCGAGTACCAGGCGTCCCGCCGGCTCGCCGACGCGTCCCGGGCGATGGCGAACACGCCGGGGGCGTACCAGTTGCGGCTGCTCCAGACGGTGGTGGACGTGGCGGCGGAGAAGAACAGCACCCTGGTCATGCCGTTCCCGGTCGAGCTGCTGCGCTTCTTCGACCGGCTCGCCGGGGGCGGCGAGCAGGCCCCGGCCGTAGGCGGGCCGGGCGCGGACGAGCGGGCCGGCCCGACGGAACCGGCCACCCCGGCCGGACCGGCGCTCGGCCCGGTCACCGAGAACGTCGCCGCGGCCGCCGCCGACGGGGACGGGCGGCCGCCCGCGGCATGACGGGGACGCGTATATACCGATAGCCGGTATATGCTCGCCGGCATGGCAGACAGCCCTCTGCGGGAACCCACGTTCCTGGTCCTCACCGCGCTGGCCGAGACACCCCGGCACGGCTACGCGGTCATCGAGGACGTGCTGCGCATCTCCGACGGCCGGGTCCGGCTCCGCGCCGGCACCCTCTACGCCGTCCTCGACCGGCTGCGCGCCGACGGCCTCATCGAGGTCGACCGGGAGGAGGTGGTGCAGTCCCGGCTGCGCCGCTACTACCGGCTCACCGCGCTGGGTGCCACCCGGCTCGCCGACGAGGTGGCCCGGCTGCGCCGCAACGCCGACACCGCCGGCCGCCGGCTGCGCGCCGCCGGCCTGCTGCCCGAGGGAGGCGTGGCGTGAGCGCCGCCGAACTGGAGCGCCGCTACCGCCGGCTGCTCGCCGTCCACCCCTGGGAACACCGCCGGACGTACGAGGAGGAGATGGTCGCCGTCCTCCTGGCCGACGCGCGGCCCGGGCAGACCCGCCCCGGGCTCCGGGACACGGTCGACCTGGTCGGCGCCGGCCTGCGGGCCCGGTTGCGGGTGGGCGCACGGGGGTTCACCGACCCGGCCTGGTCCGACGCCGCCGCGGTCACCGGCGTCCTGGTGGCGCTGGTGCTCTGCGCCGCCGCCGGCAGGAGCGTGCTCGACCAGTTGGTGGCAGACCCGTCCCTGCCGCCATCGGTACGGCCGGTCGGGCCGGATCCGGTGGACTGGCTGCGGGTGGCCGGCTGGGCGACCGTCGCCGTCACGGCGCTGGTCGGGCTGCGGTGGGTGGCCGCCGGACTGGCCTGGACCGGGGTCGGCGGGTGGCTCGTGCTGGTCGGGCCGGGAGTGGGCGACCAGCCGACGTACGTGGTCGACACCCTGCCCCAGTTCGCCCTCGCCCTGGTGGCGGCCGCCGCGCTCACCGCGCCCGCCACGGCCCGCCGGGCCGTCGCGGTCCTCGGCGTTCGCCGGCTGGCGGTGCTGGTGGCGGCCTGCCTCGCTGTGGTGTCGATTTTGACGGTCAGCCAGCGCGCCCGGCCGCCCTTCCAGGAGTCCGCAAGTGGCTACCCCGTCTACGTCCTCTACGACCTGGAAGCCCGCAGCGAGCTGGTGATCTGGCTCTACGTGGCCGGGCTCGCCGCCGCGGCCCTGGCCGTGGTCGTCGCCGTGGCCACGCTCGCCGCTCCGGTGCGCCGGCGGATCGCCGTGCTGCTGGCTCCGGTCGCCGCGCTGGCCCTGCTCATCGACACCGCGCTCGCCGGCTGGTCGGTCTCCACCATGCACATGGGACACGCCATCGCACTGGTCCCGGCACAGTGGCTCATGCTGGTGCTGGTTCCGCCGGTCACCTTCCTGGCCGGGGTGCTGCTGGTGCGCCGGCGCGAGGAGACGCTGCGGATGGTGGCGCTGGGCCGGGCCGCCGACCGGGAACACCGCGCCGGATGAGCCGCCGCCGGTGGCTCCGGGCTCAGGCCGGGGCCACCGGCGCCCGCTCGCCCGCCTGCTCCGGCACGGTCGCCGTCGCGGCCGGCTTCGGCAGGGTGAAGACGAACCGGGCGCCCTCGGCGTATCCGTCGTCCAGCCGGAGCGTGCCGCCGTGGTACTCGACGATCTTCTTGCAGATGGCCAGCCCGATGCCGGTGCCGTCGTAGGTGCCCCGGGGGTGCAGCCGCTGGAAGATCAGGAAGATCTTGTCGGCGTACCGGGGGTCGATGCCGATGCCGTTGTCGGTCACGGTGAACTCCCAGCCGGCCGCGTCCTCGCCGACCGTCACCCGGACCCGGGGCGCCCGGTCGGGGCTGCGGAACTTCACCGCGTTGCCGAGCAGGTTCTGCCAGAGCATGGTGAGCAGGGTCGGATCGCCGTGCACCACGGGCAACGGGTCCGCCACGATCTCGGCGCCCGCCTCGGCGATCGGTTCGGAGAGGTTCGACTCGGCCTGGGCGAGCGTCGCGGCCAGGTCCACCTCCCGGTCGTCGCGGTAGACCCGGCCGATCCGGGAGAACGCCAGCAGGTCGTTGATCAGGTTCTGCATCCGGGTCGCCCCGTCCACCGCGTACCCGATGTACTGCCGGGCCCGGTCGTCGAGCTGGTCGGCGTAGCGGCGTTGCAGCATCTGGCAGAACGACGCCACCTTGCGCAGCGGCTCCTGCAGGTCGTGCGAGGCCACGTAGGCGAACTGCTACAGGTCCTCGTTGGACCGACGCAGCTCGGCGGCCTGCTGTTCGAGGGCGTCCCGGTGCCGGCGGCTGGTGTTCAGCGCGTCGACCACCCGCTGCCGCATGGTCTCCACGTCGGCGGTGAGCCGCGCGATGTCGGCCGGCCCCTCCGGGGCGAGGCGGTGCTCGAAGTCGCCGCCGGCCACCTGCCGCACCGAGACGCCCAGGCGGTCCAGCGGGCGCAGCACCGTGGTGCGGACCAGCACCGAGATGACGATGCTGGACAGCAGCAGGGTGGCCAGGATCGCCACGAAGAGGAAGTCGCGCAGCGCGCGGGCCGGGTCCAGGTCGGCCCGGCCGGCCGCCTGTACCCGGTCCAGCCGGGCCTCCAGGCTGGTCAGCGCGGCCTGCGCGGCGTCGAACGCGAGCCCGCTCCGCCGCACCACCGGCGCCAGCTCCGCCGCGCTCGTGCCGGCCCGCCGGGCGGCGATCAGCCGGGCCGGGTACTCGGCTCGCCAGCCGTCCGCGAGGGCCAGCGCCGCGTCCAGCTCACGGCGCGCCTCGGGCTCGTCGGCGAGGAGGTCGCGGGCCCGCCGCGCGGTCGCGCGCTCGGCGGCGACCCCCTCCTCGTACGGGCGCAGCAGCTCCGGGTCGCCGGTGACGACGTACCCGCGGACCGCCGCCACCTGCTCCAGCAGCCCGCTCTCCAGCCGGCTCACCGCGGTGCGGGCCGGGGAGATCTGGTCGGCCAGCCGGTTGGAGACGGCGGCGGTGTGGGACAGCGCCGCCGCGCCGACCCCGCCGCCGGTGAGCACCAGCACGGTCATCGCGAGCATCATGACACTCAGCCGCCGGCTCGTGGTCATCCGCGCCCGGCGCCCCTCGGTGACGATCCCATCCGCCGCTGGTGCGCTGTTCACGGCAGCACAGTAACGGAGTCTCCGGGTGCGTCGCGCGGATGCGTCGCGGCGCTCAGTCGAGCAGCCCGCCCCCGGTGGGGAGCGGCAGCCCGGGCAGCGCTGGCAGCCCGGACACGGACACCGACACCGATGGCAGCGGCAGCGGCAGCCGGGGCAGCGGCAGCAGCGGGCTGTCGGCGGGGGCCGGCGCCGTGCTCGACCCGGGCCTCGGCTTGCCGCCCGAGGTGGCGGGGGCCGGCCGGGGGGTACCGGTGACGGCGGGGCTCGGTACGGCGGTGGGCGCGGGGGTGGCCGGGGTGGTGCCGGCCGCCGCGGTGCCCGGCGGCGCGGTGCTCGGCGGGGCGGTCGCCGCCCGGGCCGCCGCCAGGTCGCGGGCCAGTACGTCGAGCGCGGCGCCCAGCCGGGCGACGGCCGCCGGGTCCTCGACGCGGGCCAGGTCCTGGCGACCCCGCGCGATCAGCGCCTCGGCGTCGTCGAGCCGGCCGGCGTCTAGGGCCGCGCGGGCCCGGCCGATGGTGTCCTCGATGCCGCGCACCTCGGCCTGCTGCGGATACAGCAGCCGGGTCAGCGACCAGAGCGGGCTGCCCGGCCCGGCGTCGCGGCTGCCGATGCCCAGCCCGGAGACCAGGGCCAGCAGCGCCACGGCGGCGGCCGCCAGCCGCAGCGTCCAGGGGCGGGGACGGCGGGCGGCCGGTCGCGGCGGCGCCTCGACGGTGGGGGCCGGCGCGGCGGGGCGTACCCCGGTTGCCGGCTCCTCGACGAGGTCGGACCGCCAGGCGGCGAGGAGCCCGGCGAGGGCGTCGCCCTCGGGCGCGGCCTCGCCCCGGCCGAGGGCGTCGAGCAGCACGTCGTCGAGGGCGATGGTCCCCAGGTCCATCGCCTCGTCGCCGTCGCCGTCGCCCGGCGTCCGCCCGGTCATGCCGCCACCTCGTCCAGTGAGCCCCCGGCCAGGGTACGGAGGCGGGCCAGGGCACGGGACTGGGCCATCCGGACCGCGGCCGCCGACATGCCGACCACGTCCCCCACCTCCTCGGCGGAGAGTCCCACCGCGACCCGCAGGAGGATGATCTCCCGCTGCACGTCGGGGAGCCGGCCGAGCAGGGCGGAGAGCCGCCGGGCCAGGTCGGTCGCCACCGCCTGCTGCTCGGGTCCCGGCGCGGCGTCCGGCCGTTCCACCGGGGTGTCGGTGGGGGTGACCGCGGCGTCCCGGACGGCGGAGCGCTGGGCGTCGGCCACCTTGTGCGCGGCGATGCCGTAGACGAACGCGGCGAAGGGGACGCCCTGCTCGCGGTAACGGGGGAGGGCGCGCAGCACGGCCACGCAGACCTCCTGGGCGACGTCGTCGGCGGTGGTGTACGCCCCGCCGACCCGGCCCAACCGGGCCCGGCAGTAACGGACCAGTCCCGGACGCACGCCGACCAGCAACGCCTCGACCGCCGCCGGGTCGCCCGCGGCGGCCCGACGAACGAGCTCGGACTCGATCACTGTCGTCATGGCGTTCGTGGAACATCCTCATCGCCGGCCGGTTTCCGGCACGTTATCGACACCTCCGGGGTTTTGCATAGCTTGCCTGCCGTCTCCGACGGGTGACGCAAAGTAGTTGTTGCGCCCGGCCGGCGCCGCCCGATGTCCCAGGTGAGACCCGAAGGGAGGGAAACGATGGGCGTCGAGGTCGCGGTACGCGGACTGACCAAGTCCTTCGGCGGGCACCCGGTCTGGTCGGACCTCACCCTGACCCTGCCCGCCGGGGAGATCTCCGTCCTGTTGGGACCCTCCGGCACGGGCAAGTCGGTGTTCCTCAAGACGCTCGTCGGCCTGCTCCGGCCCGACCGGGGCTCCGTCCTCATCGAGGGCCGGGACCTGCCGAAGCTCTCCGAGCGCGAGCTGTACGAGGTGCGCAAGCTGTTCGGTGTGCTGTTCCAGGACGGCGCGCTGTTCGGCTCGATGACCATCTACGACAACGTCGCGTTCCCGCTGCGCGAGCACACCCGCAAGTCCGAGTCGGAGATCCGGGCCGTGGTCACCGAGAAGCTGGACATGGTCGGCCTGGTCGGGGCCGAGCACAAGCTGCCCGGCGAGATCTCCGGTGGGATGCGCAAGCGGGCCGGGCTGGCCCGCGCGCTCGTCCTCGACCCGCAGATCATCCTCTTCGACGAGCCGGACTCCGGGCTGGACCCGGTGCGCACCGCCTACCTCAACCAGCTCATCGTCGACCTCAACCAGCGCACCGAGGCGACCTTCCTGATCGTCACCCACGACATCAACACCGCCCGGACCGTGCCGGACAACATCGGCCTCATCTACCACGGCCACCTGGCCATGTTCGGGCCACGCGAGATGCTGCTGTCCAGCACCGAGCCGGTGGTCCGGCAGTTCCTCAACGCGCAACGGATCGGCCCGATCGGGATGGCCGAGGAGAAGGACGCCGAGGAGCTCGCGGCCGAGGCGCAGGCCGGGGTGGAGCTGCCGCCGCTGCCGCCGATCCCGCTGCAACTGCCCCCGTCCGACGGGCGGCCGCGGCGCGCCGAACGCCCGCCGGGGCAGTGGTGCCGCGAGCACGGCGTCACCCCGCCGCCCGACTCGTTCGAGGGCCGCTGGGACGCCGAGCGGAACGAGGTGACGGTATGAGCGCTCCGGTCGCCGCCGTCCGCCACACCGGCGAGTTCTTCGCGTTCTGCCTGGACACCCTGCGCGGGCTGGGCCGCCGGCCGGTGCAGGTCCGCGAGTTCGTCCAGCAGGCCTGGTTCATCAGCTCGGTGTCCATCCTGCCCGCCGCGCTGGTGTCCATCCCGTTCGGCGCGGTCATCGCGCTCCAGCTCGGCTCGCTGGTCCGGCAGCTCGGCGCGCAGTCGTTCACCGGCGCCGCCTCCGTGCTCGCCGTGGTCCGCGAGGCCGGCCCGATCGTCACCGCGCTGATCATCGCCGGCGCCGGCGGCTCGGCCATCTGCGCCGACCTCGGCTCCCGGAAGATCCGCGAGGAGCTGGACGCCATGCAGGTGCTCGGCATCGACCCGATCCATCGCCTCGTGGTGCCCCGGGTGCTCGCCTCGATGCTGGTCGCGGTGCTGCTCAACGGCCTTGTCAGCGTGGTCGGCGTGACCGGCGGCTACGCCTTCAACGTGGTGCTCCAGGGCGGCACGCCCGGGGCGTACCTGGCCAGCTTCCAGGCCCTCGGGCAGCTGCCCGACCTGCTGGTCGGCGAGGTGAAGGCGCTGCTGTTCGGGGCCGCCGCCGCGCTGGTCGCCAGTCACCAGGGGATGACCGCGAAGGGCGGGCCGAAGGGCGTCGGTGACGCGGTCAACCGCAGCGTGGTGATCACCTTCATGCTGCTGTTCGCGCTGAACTTCGTGGTCACGGCCGTGTACTTCCAGGTCGTCCCGCAGAAGGGGAGCTGACGTGGCGGTCCTGCGCTATCTCGACGACCTCGGCGGGCAGCTCGCCTTCCACCTGCGCGCCCTGGCCTGGGCGCCGCGCACCCTGCGCCGCTACCGGCGCGAGGTGATCCGGCTGCTGGCCGAGGTGAGCTTCGGAACCGGGGCGCTCGCCGTGCTCGGCGGCACCGTCGGGGTGATCTGCTTCCTCACCTTCTTCACCGGCACCGAGGTCGGGCTCCAGGGCTACCAGGCGCTCGACCAGATCGGCAGCAGCGCGTTCACCGGCTTCGTCTCGGCGTACTTCAACACCCGGGAGATCTCGCCGCTGGTCGCCGCGCTGGCGCTGTCGGCGACCGTCGGCTGCGGCTTCACCGCCCAGCTCGGCGCGATGCGGATCTCCGAGGAGGTCGACGCGCTGGAGGTGATGGGCGTGCCCTCGCTGCCGTTCCTGGTCACCACCCGCATGATCGCCGGCTTCATCGCCGTCATCCCGCTGTACGTGGTCGGCCTGCTCGCCAGCTACCTGGCCACCCGCACCATCGTGGTGGGCTACTTCGGACAGTCCGCCGGCACCTACGACTACTACTTCCACCTGTTCCTGCCGCCCGAGGACGTGCTCTGGTCCTTCGGCAAGGTGCTGGTGTTCAGCGTGATCGTGGTGCTGGTGCACTGCTGGTACGGCTACAACGCCCAGGGCGGCCCGGCCGGAGTCGGCGTCGCCGTCGGACGGGCCGTGCGGACCGCGATCGTCGCGGTCAACGTCGTCGACTTCTTCCTGTCCCTGGCCATCTGGGGCGCCACCACCACCGTCCGGATCGCGGGGTGACCATGCGACACCGTCTCCTCGGCCTCGTCTTCGTCGCCCTGCTCACCGCGGCGCTGACCGCCGCCGTGCTCCAGTACCGCGGGGCGTTCACCCCGGTCGACCGGGTCACCCTGCGCGCCGACCGCGCCGGCCTGCACCTGCTGGAGGGGGCCGACGTGAAGGTACGCGGGGTGGTGGTCGGCGCCGTCCGCTCGGTGCGCAGCGACGGCCACGGGGCGGAGGTCGGGCTGGCCCTCGACCCCGCCACCACCGGCCGGATCCCCGCCGACGTGACCGCCCGGCTGCTGCCCAAGACCCTCTTCGGCGAGCGGTACGTCGAACTCGTCCCGCCGCCGGGCAGCACCGCCGGGCCGATCCGCGACGGCGCGGTGATCACCCAGGACCGCAGCCGCACCGCCGTCGAGCTGGAACGGGTGCTCGACGAGGCGCTGCCGCTGCTCCAGTCCATCCACCCCGACCAGCTCGCCACCACCCTCGGCGCGATCGCCACCGCCCTCGAGGGGCGCGGTGACCGGCTCGGCGCCAATCTCGCCCAGCTCGGCGCGTACCTGCGGCAGGTCAACCCCGAGCTGCCGACGATCACCGAGGACCTCCGCCAGCTCGCCGCCGTGCTGGACAGCTACGACGCGGCGCTGCCCGACCTGCTCGCGCTGCTGCGCGACGTCACCGTCACCGCCGGCACCATCGACGACCAGCGCGACCAGCTGGCCGCGTTCCTCGCCGACACCACCGACACGGCCGACACCGCGCGCGGTTTCCTGGACCGGCACGGCGACCAGCTGATCCGGCTCGGCGAGGTCAGCCGCCCGGTGCTGGAACTGCTCGCCGCCTACGCGCCCGAGTACCCGTGCCTGGTGCACGGGCTGGTCACCCTGCAACCCCGGGTCGAGGAGGTCTTCGCCGGCGGCCGGATGCACATCACCCTGGAGGTGACCCGCGACGGCGGCCCCTACGAGCGGGGCCGGGACGAGCCGGTCTACGGCGCCCACGACGGCCCGGACTGCCGGGGGCTGCCGCACCCGCGGGTGCCCGCCCCGCAGGTCGCCGTCGCCGACGGCTACGACTACGGCGGCACCCGTACCCCGGCGCCCCTGCCGGTCGGGGTGCCGGCCGGCGGCGCGCCCGCGGCGCCGGCCTCCCCGGCGATGGGCCGGGCCGGCACCGCCGAGGAGCGCGACCTGGTGAAACCGCTCGTCGGCGGGCTCACCGGGACACCGCCCGCCGAGGTGCCCGACTTCGCGGTGCTGCTGTGGGGCCCGCTGCTGCGCGGTGCGGTGGTGAGCGCCCGATGACCGGGAAGACGACCCCCGCGCTGGTGAAGCTGGTGCTGTTCGCTGTGGTCACCCTGCTGGCCACCGCGCTGCTCGCGCAGACCCTCGGCGCCTTCCCGCCCGCCGGCACCACCTACCGGGCCCGGTTCACCGACGTGACCGGTCTGCTCGCCGGCGACGACGTGCGGATCGCCGGGGTGCGGGTGGGCAAGGTGGCCGGCATCCGGGTGGTCGACGACACGCTGGCCGAGGTGGCCTTCACCGTCGACCGGGACGTGCCGCTGGCCGTGGGCGTGCGCGCCGCCGTCCGCTACCGCAACCTGGTCGGTCAGCGCTACCTGGCGCTGACCGAGGGCCCCGGCGACCCCCGCCCGCTGCGCCCCGACGGTCTCATCCCGCTCACCCAGACCAAGCCGGCGCTCGACCTGACCGTGCTGTTCAACGGCTTCCGGCCGCTGTTCACCGCCCTCGACCCCACCGAGGTCAACAAGCTGGCGTACGAGATCGTCCAGGTGCTCCAGGGTGAGGGCGGCACGGTGGCCAGCCTGCTGCGGCGCACCGCCTCGCTGACCAGCACCCTGGCCGACCGGGACGCGGTGATCGGCCGGGTGGTGACCAACCTCAACCAGGTGCTGGGCACCCTGGCCGCGCACGACCGGGAACTGGACCAGAGCATCACCCAGCTCCAGCAGTTCGTCTCCGGGCTCTCCGCCGACCGCACCGCCATCGGCGAGGCGCTCGTCAGCCTCGGCGAGCTGACCGACACCACCGCCGGGCTGCTGCGCCAGACCCGGCCGCCGCTCGCCGCCGACGTTCGCGCCCTCGACGACCTGGCCGGCACGCTGAACCGCAACTCCGCCGTCATCGACGCCACCCTGGGCCGGCTGCCGCAGCGGTACGAGTCGCTGACCCGGGTCGCCTCGTACGGCTCCTGGTTCAACTTCTACCTCTGCGACTTCGACGGCCGGCTCGCGGTCGACGGCCGGGCGCCGCTCACCGTGCCCGGCGTCGACGCCACCGCCGCCCGTTGCGCCACCGGAGGTGCCCGGTGAAACCGTTCCGCGAACGCAACCCGGTGATCGTCGGCGCGGTCGGGCTGACCGTGCTCATCGCCGCCCTGCTCGGCGCGTTCCAGCTCGACCGGATCGCCGCGCTCACCGGCCGGACCTACGCCGCCGCGTTCCACGACGCCAGCGGCCTGGCCACCGGCAACGAGGTCCGGGTGGCCGGGGTACGGGTCGGCGCGGTCACCGACGTGGAACTCGCCCGGGGGCCGCAGCCGTACGTGCGGGTGCGGTTCCGCGTCGACGACGACGGCGTACGCCTCGGCCGGGACACCGGCGCGACCATCCGGATCAAGACGGTGCTCGGGCAGAAGTACCTGGCCCTCGCCCCGGCCGGCCCGGGGAAGCTGCCCGAGCGCGGACAGATCCCGCTGGACCGCACGGCCGCCCCGTTCGACGTGGTGGAGGCCGTGACCGGCCTCGCCGACACCCTCGACAAGGTCGACACCGAGCAGCTCGCCCGGGCGTTCACCACCCTGTCGGAGACCTTCGCCGACACCCCGCCCAGCGTGAGCACCTCGCTGACCGGACTGTCCCGGCTGTCCCGCACCGTCTCCTCCCGCGACGCGGAGCTGCGCACCCTGCTGTCCCGGGCCCGCGGCGTCACCGGCGTGCTCGCCGAGCGGGACGAGGAGTTCCGCAAGCTGGTCACCGACGGGGAGAAGCTGCTCACCGAGGTCAGCCGGCGGCGGGACGCCATCCACCAGCTCCTGGTCGGCACCGACCAGCTCGCCACCCAGCTCTCCGGGCTGGTCGCCGACAACCGCACCCGGCTGCAACCGGCGCTGCGCAAGCTGCGCGACGTGGTGGCCGTCCTGCAACGCAACCGCGACGACCTGGAGCAGACCATCCGCCGGATGGGGCCGTTCGTCACCGCGTTCGCCAACGTGGTCGGCAACGGCCGCTGGTTCGACTCGTACGTGGACGGCCTGCTCCAGCCGTACCTGCCCGCTGCCACCGGAGGTCGCTGATGCCCGGTCGGATCCAGCGCTGGCGGCGCCCGCTCGCCGCGGCCACCGTGCTGCTCACCGCCGTCGCCGTCGGGGCGGCGGTGTGGCGCCACCAACCGCCCGAGCGGCGGGTGGTCGCGTACTTCACCCGCGCGGTCGGCGTCTACGCCGGCTCCGACGTGCGGATCCTCGGCGTCCGGGTCGGCGAGGTCGAGAAGGTGGTCCCGCAGGGGCGGGTGGTCCGCGTCGAGATGCGCTACGACCCGGAGCTGCGGGTGCCGGCCGGCGCGCAGGCGCTCATCGTCCCGCCCAGCGTGGTCAGCGACCGGTACGTGCAGCTCACCCCGGCGTACACCGGCGGCGCGGCGCTCGACGACGGGGCGCAGATCCCGGTCGACCGGACGGCCGCGCCCATGGAGATCGACGACATCTACGCCGCGCTCGACGAGTTCAACCGGACGCTCGGCCCGCAGGGCGCCAACGCCGACGGGGCCCTGTCCGACCTGGTCGCCACCGGCCGGGCCAACCTGGAGGGCAACGGCGCCGACCTGCACGCCACCCTCGACGGGCTCTCCCGCGCGCTGACCACGCTGTCGGACGGGCGCGGCGACCTCTTCGGCACGGTGGTCAACCTGCAACGCTTCACCACCACCCTGGCCCGCAGCGACCAGGAGGTACGCCGCTTCCAGCAGCAGCTCGCCGACGTCGCCGAGCAGCTCGCCGGGGAGAAGGAGGAGCTGGCCCGGGCGCTGCGCAACCTGGCCGCCGCGCTCGCCGACGTGACCACCTTCGTCCGACAGAACCGGACCGCGCTGACCTCGAACGTCACCGCGCTGGCCGACATCACCAAGGTCCTGGTCAACCAGCAGCGGGCGGTCATCCAGATCCTCGACGTGGCCCCGCTCGCGATCGGCAACCTCAACCTGGCCTACAACCCCCGTTCGGGCACCCTGGACACCCGGGACAACCCGCTCGGCCCGTACGACCCGGCCAGCTTCGCCTGTTCCCTCATGGCCGCCCAGCTTCCCGTCGCGGAGGTGCCGGCGATCTGCACCAAGCTCGCGCAGACCCTGCGGCAGCGCGGGCTGCCCCTCACCGACCAGCTGCGCAAGCTGCTCAAGCTGCCGCCCGGCGCCCCGGCGGGAAGCGGGTCCTCACCGGGATCCATCAGCTCCCCCGGTGCGCCTACCGTCGACGAGGCGCCGGGCGGCTCCTCCATTCCGAGCGACCCCACGCTCGGCGGCATCCTGCGGGGCCCGGCATGACCGCCCGGCCGTTGCGGCTGTCCCGGTTGCTCGCTGGCGCGCTCGCCGCGGTCCTGCTGCCCGCCGGCTGCGGACTGCCCGAGGTGGCCGACCTGCCGCTGCCCGGCGGCCGGCCGTCCGGCCCCGGCTACACGGTCACCGCGGAGTTCGCCGACGTGCTGGACCTGGTGCCCCGCGCTGCGGTGAAGGTCGACGACGTCACCGTCGGCAGCGTCGAGAAGATCTCCCTGGACGGCTGGCACGCCCGGGTCAGGCTGCGCATCGACCGGGCGGTGCGGCTGCCGGCGAACGCGACCGCCGCCGTCCGGCAGAGCAGCCTGCTCGGCGAGAAGTACGTGGCGGTGGCCCCGCCACCGGCCGAGCCGGCCCGCGGCGACCTCGCCGACGGCGACCTCATCCCGCTGGCCCGCACCAGCCGCGGCGCCGAGGTGGAGGAGGTGCTGGCCGCCCTGGGCCTGCTGCTCAACGGCGGCGGTCTGGCCCAGCTGCGCACCATCAACGCCGAGCTGAACCGGGCCCTCGCCGGTCGTGAACCGGCGCTGCGGGACACCCTCACCCAGCTCGACACCTTCCTCGGCGGACTCGACCGGCAGAAGGCCGACATCGTCCGCGCCATCGACGCCCTCGACCGGCTCACCGGCCGGCTGGCCCGGCAACGCCAGGTCGTCGGCGACGCGCTGGACTCCCTCGCCCCGGGCCTGACCGTCCTGGCGCGGCAACGCGCCCAGCTCAGCAAGGCGCTCACCGCGCTCGGCCGGCTCGGCACCGTGGGCACCCGGGTGGTGGAGCGCAGCCGGGAGGACACGGTCGCCGCGGTGACCTCCCTGCAACCGATCCTGGAACAGCTCGCCCGGGCCGGCGACGACCTGCCGAAGTCGCTGGACTTCATGCTGTCGTACCCGTTCCCGCCGAACGTCACCGGCGCGATCGTCGGCGACTTCGTCAACCTCTCGGTCACGGCCGACCTGGACGCCGCCACCATCCTGGCCAACCTGGTGGCCGCCGCGCCCGCCCCGGCGCCGCGGACGTCCCGGCCGGCCGTCCCGACGGCGCCCCGACGGCCCGCCACCGGCGCTCCGGCGCGGCCCGGAGCCAAGCCCGGCGCCAAACCCGGCGGCGGCATCCTTCCCGACCTGCCGCTGATCCGGTGCCTGCCGGACCTGAAGAACTTCCCGGCCATCTTCACCCCGCCCGAGGAGTGCGGGCTGCCGGAGGGCTGCAAGCTGCTCAAACCGGGCTCCACCGTGCCGCTCGGCGGGCTGCTGCTGCCCAAGGGCCTGGTGCCGCCCGGCACCGCGCTTCCCGCCGGCACCGAACTGCCCGACGGCACCGTGCTCACCGCCGAGTGCGTGCTCCCGCTGACCGGCGCCGTCACCGGCCAGATCGGCGACCTGACCGACGTGCTCGGGGGAGGGCTGATCCCGTGATCGGACGCACCGTGAAGCTCCAGGTGCTCGCCTTCGTGCTGGTGAGCATCCTCGGCGTCGGCTACGTCGGCATCCGCTACGTCGGCCTCGGCGACCGGCTGCTCCACGCCGGCTACGTCGTCCACGTCGACCTGGCCCGCGCCGGCGGGCTGTTCGCCAACGCCCCCGTCACCTACCGCGGCGTGCCGGTCGGCCGGGTCACCGCGGTCACCCTGCACGGCGACGGGGTCCGCGCCGACCTGCGCATCAACCGGGGCGTCCGGGTCCCCGACGCGCTGCGCGCCGTGGTCGCCCAGCGGTCCGCCGTCGGCGAGCAGTACCTCGACCTGCGGCCGGAACGCGACGACGGGCCGTACCTGGGCGACGGGGCGGTGATCCCGGCCGACCGCACCGGCCTCCCGCTGGCCCCGGAGACCCTGCTGACCAATCTGGACGCGCTGGTCCGCTCGGTCGACCCGGACGACCTGACCGTGCTCGTCACCGAGCTGGGCACCGCGTTCGAGGGCAACGAGCAGGCCCTGGCCCGGCTCCTCGACGCCGGGGACGCCCTGCTCGCCGAGGCGGACCAGCGGCTGCCCGAAACCCTCGCCCTGATCCGCGACGCGCGGACCGTGCTGACCACCCAGGCCGAGTCCACCGAGGCCCTGCGCCGCTGGTCGGCCGGGCTGGCGCAGCTCGCCGCGACGGTCCGCGCCGCCGACCCCGACCTGCGCCGCCTGCTGGCCGGGGGACCGCCGGCCGGCGTCGAGCTGCGGGCGCTGCTGCGCGGCCTGGAGCCCGACGTCGGGCTGCTGCTCGGCAACCTGGTCACCGTCAACGGGATCGCCGCCCGGCGGCTGCCCGGCATCGAGCAACTGCTGGTGGTGTACCCGATAGCGGTGGCCGGCGGGTTCACCGTCACCCCCGGCGACGGCACCGCGCACCTCGGCCTGGTGGTCAACGCCGGAAACCCGCCGTCCTGCGTCTACTCCGGCGGCGGCACCGGGTGCGACGCCGGCGAGCGGGCCGCCGGGGCCGGCGTGCGCGGCGCCGGGAACGCACCGCGGCCCGGCGGCGCCGACCCGGCACCGCCGCCGCAGGCCGACCCGGGCGGCGACCCCGGGTACGACCCGGCCACCGGGTTGGTGCTCAGCGCGGACGGCCGCCCGTTGGAGTTCGGCGGCACCGGCGGCCAGTACCGCACCGCCGGCGCCCAGTCCTGGAAACAGCTCTTGCTCGCCGGGGTGACCCCGTGACCGGCGAACCCGAGGAGGTGGCGGTGCCCAGCCGTAGGAACACCACGTTGAAGGTCATCAAGGGGGCGAAGGCCGGCGGCCCGACCCCGCCGCGCCGCCGCCTGGTCAACCGGGCGGTGCCCGACCCCGCCGAGCCGATCGAACGGGTGCTGGAACGGCTCGACCAGGAGCCGGTCGAGGACCCCATCGAGGGCGGCGACCTCACCGTCGTCGGCGACCCGGCGGAGGTCGAGGACCTGCCCGATCCCGATCCCGATCCGGAGCCCGCCGAGCCGGACGCCACCGCCGAGCCGGACGACACCGCCCCACCCCGCCGGGCCCGGGCGCTCATCGCGCTGCTCGTCGTGCTGCTCGCCGCCGCCCTGGCCGGCGCGGGCGTGCAGGGCCACCGCTGGTACGTCGACCGGGCCACCGACCAGGCCCGCCGGGAGGCGGTGGCCGCCGCCCGCCAGGCCGCCGTCAACTTCGTCTCGGTCAGCGCGGCCAGCGTCGACCGGGACCTGAGCCGGATCACCGCCGGCGCCACGGGCGACTTCAAGGACGAGTTCACCCGCGGCCAGGCGCAGGTCCGGGCCGCGGTGGTGGAGAACAAGGTCCAGTCGCAGGGCACCGTGCTGCGCGCCGGGCTCGTCTCCGGCGACCGGCGGCACGCCGTGGTGCTGGTCGCGGTCGACGCCACCGTCCGAAACGTCAAGGCGCCCGACGGGCGGCCGTCGCACTACCGGATCCAGCTCGACCTGGTCCGGGACCGGGACTCGGGGGACTGGCTCGTGACCAAGCTCCAGTTCGTCGGATGACCGACAGGAGGAGACCGATGCGCCTACCGACCGTCCTGCGTCGACCCCGGCTCCGGCCCGTGCCGCTGCTCGTCGTCGCGCTGCTGCTGGCCGTCGCCGTGGCGGTGGCCGGCTGGACCGCCGACCACCGTGCCGGCCAGCGCGACCAGGCCGTCCGCCAGGCCCTGGCCACCGCGCCGGCAGCCGCCAAGGCCCTCTTCTCGTACGACTACCGCACCTTCGACGACAGCGTCGCCAACGGCCGCACCTTCGCCACCGGCGCGTTCGCCGACGAGTACGCGCAGACCACCACGGCGCTCAAGACGACCGCCACGAAACAGCAGGCCGTGGTGCTCGCCGAGGTCTCCGCCACCGGCGTGGTCAGCGCCGAGCCGGACCGGGTGGAGCTGCTGCTCTACCTCAACCAGTACCGGCGCAACGTGACCACGGCGGGGGAGAAGGTGGACCAGAACCGGGTGGTGCTCACCCTGGTCCCCGTGCACGGCGAGTGGAAGGTCGCCCAGGCCACCGCCATCTGACCGGCGGGCTTGCCGGCGTCTGCGCGGCGGGGCGATCCGCCACCAGTGGTTCCGCTCGGACGCGCCGCCGGGCGCCCTGCTCACCGAGCGGGTCGGCCGCGGCCAGCGGACCGCCACCCTCACCCTCAAGTGGACGTTCAGCGGCGTCGGCGCGACCACCGGGACCGCCACCGTCAACATCGTCGAGCCGTCGCCGGTGCAGGCCGGCACGCAGGTCCGTTACCGCTGCCCCGGGGGCTGACCGGGTTTCCGCGACGCCGGGTTCGGGTAGCTCCAGACGAACCGACCCTGACCCTGTGCGTGGAGGCCCTTCGATGAGAGACAACTTCGGGGACGCGGTGGGCGACGCGTTCCGCTCGGTGATGCTGTTCCTGCCCAAGGCGGTCGCCTTCATCGCCATCCTGATCGTGGGCTGGCTGATCGCCAAGGCCGTGCTGAAGATCGTGGACAAGGTCCTGGAGCGGGTCCACTTCGACCGGGCCGTCGAGCGCGGCGGGATCAAGACGGCGCTGTCCCGCTCGAAGTACGACGCCAGCGACATCGTCGCCAAGCTGGCCTACTACGCGGTGCTGCTGGTGACCCTGCAGCTCGCCTTCGGCATCTGGGGCCCGAACCCGATCTCGGACCTGATCGCCGGCGTCGTCGCCTGGCTGCCCCGGGCGTTCGTCGCCATCGTCATCGTGGTGGTCGCCGCGGCCATCGCCCGGGCGGTCAAGGACATCATCTCCAGCGCCCTGGGCGGCCTCTCCTACGGCCGGGTGCTCGCCAACATCGCCTCGGTGTTCATCCTCGGCCTCGGCGTCATCGCCGCGCTGAACCAGATCGGCGTCGCCACCACGGTCACCACCCCGGTGCTGATCGCCGTGCTCGCCACCGTCGGCGGCATCCTGATCGTCGGGGTGGGCGGCGGCCTGGTCCGTCCGATGCAGAGCCGGTGGGAGAACTGGCTGGCCCGGGCCGAGGAGGAGTCGCGGACCATCGCCACGCACGCCCGGGCGTACCAGGCCGGGCGGCGGGACGTCGAGGCGCGGTTCGGCGGGCAGGCCAGCCCCTACGCCGAGGCCGAGCTGCCCCAGCCGGTGGCCGGCGAGGCCGAGGCGGACCGGACCCAGCCCGTCGCCCCGTACGGCGCGGCGGAGCCGACCCAGCCGGTGCCGCCGTACGGCGACCCGGACCGCACCCAGCCGACCACCCCGCGGCAGCCCACGGCCGAGCAGGCCGCGGACAACGAGGCCACGATGGTCATTCCGCAGGCGGACGTCGACCGGTCCCGCCGCTGACCGACCGCCTGCCGACCGGGGTGGGGCCCTGCGGGGTCCCACCCCGGTCCGTCTGCGCGGGACGGCGCCGCCGCCCGGGTGCCGGCTACCATCGGCGCGTGCACTGGCGACATTGATGCCCTGCTGAGAGTCGAGCCCGCGGGCCGCCGCGGACACCGCACGTCCGGTGTCCGTCACGTCCCCGTGGGAAGGCCTCATGCTCATCGTCTCCGCGCGCGTGCCCGCCGAGCGCCGGCTCGCCGCCACGCTCTACGCCTACGCGTTCCTCACCGACCTGGTCCTGCTCTATCCGGTGTACGCGCTGCTGTTTGCCGACACCGGGCTGTCGGTCGGGCAGATCTCCTCGCTCTTCGTGCTCTGGTCGGCCGCCGGCATCCTGCTGGAGGTGCCCTCGGGCGCCTGGGCCGACGCGGTCTCCCGGCGGCTGCTGCTCTGCCTCGCCCCGCTGCTGACCGCCGCCGGCTTCGCGCTCTGGGTGCTCGTCCCGTCCTACCCGGCGTTCGCGGTCGGCTTCCTGCTCTGGGGCGCGGGTGGCGCGCTGCGCTCCGGCGCCCTGGAGGCGCTCGTCTTCACGGAACTCGACCGGCTCGGCGCCGCCGGCCGGTACGCCTGGCTGGCCGGCCGGGCGAAGACCGCCGAGCTGCTCGGGGTGGTCGGCGCGATGGCGCTGGCCGCCCCGGTGCTGGCCCTCGGCGGCTATCCCGCCGTCGGCGCGGCGAGCGTGGCGGCGTGCCTGGCCGCCACGGCGGTCGCCACCCGGTTCCCCGAGCACCGCGGGTCGGAGCCCGCGGGCCCCGACCCGGCCGGCGCGGACCGGCCTGGCGCGGACCGACCCGGCGCGGACCATCCGGGCGCGGACCAGCCGCCCGCTGCGGCCGAGCCCGGCTGGCTGGCCAGCCTGCGCGGCGGACTGGCCGAGGCCCGCGCCGACCGGGCGGTGCGGGCGGCGCTGCTGCTGGTGCCGGGGGTCGCCGCGATCTGGGGCGGCCTTGAGGAGTACACCCCGCTGCTGGCCCGGGACACCGGGGTCCCGGCGGCCACCGTGCCGTTGCTGCTCCTGCTGATCTGGGCCGGCTCCACCGTGGGCGGGTTGCTGGCCCCGGTGGGGGAGCGGTTGACCGATCGCGGCTTCGCCGTCCTGCTGGCCGGCGCGGCGCTGGCCCTGGCCGCGGGCGCCCTGCTCCGGCACCCGGCCGGGTTCGTCCTGGTCGGCGTCGCGTTCGCCGCGTTCCAGCTCGCCACCGTGCTGGCCGACGTCCGGCTCCAGGCCCGGATCACCGGGCCGGACCGGGCGACCGTCACCTCGCTGGCGGGGATGTCCACCGACCTGACCATCATCGCGGTCTACGCCGGGTACGGCGTCGTCGCGGGCGCGGCCGGCAACGCGGTCGCCTTCGCGGTGGCCGTGCTGCCGTACCTGCTGCTGGCGGGTCGGCTGGCCACCCGCCGGACCGCGTCGGCCGAATAGGTAGTTGCCCGACAATTCGTCGCTTTTCTGACTACGGTATGGGCGGAAGCGACCGGCGCCGGTCGTCCCCCGGGGCGGGCCCGGGGCGGCCGGCGGTGTGCTGGTCGGGACGGAGGCGACGCGGCGTGACGATGGAAGCAGAGCGCACCCTGCGCGAGGAGGAGCTGACCGGGCTGGCGGACCTCGCCGCCCAACTGCGGGTCGACTCGATCCGATGCAGCACCCGGGCCGGCTCCGGGCACCCCACGTCGAGCCTGTCCGCCGCGGACCTGCTCGCGGTGCTCATCTCCCGCCACCTGCGCTACGACTGGTCGTACCCGGGCAACCGGGCCAACGACCACCTGATCTTCTCCAAGGGGCACGCCTCGCCGCTGCTGTACTCGGTCTTCCGGGCCACCGGCGCGATCAGCGAGCAGGAACTGCTGGAGACCTACCGCCAGGCGAACTCCCGCCTCCAGGGCCACCCCACCCCGGCCCTGCCCTGGGTCGACACCGCCACCGGCTCGCTCGGCCAGGGGCTGCCGGTCGGCGTCGGCATCGCCCTGGCCGGGCAGTACCTGGACAAGCTGCCGTTCCACGTCTGGGTGCTCTGCGGCGACAGCGAGACGGCCGAGGGCTCCATCTGGGAGGCGTTGGACAAGGCCGGGCACTACGGGCTGCGCAACCTCACCGCGATCGTGGACGTGAACCGGTTCGGCCAGCGGGGACCGACCGAGCTGGAGTGGGACCTGGACACCTACCGCCGGCGGGTCGAGGCGTTCGGCTGCCACCCGCTGGTCGTCGACGGGCACGACCTGGCGGCGATCGACGAGGCGTTCGGGCAGGCCCGGCAGGCGAGCGGTCCGACCGTGGTGCTCGCCCGGACGGTCAAGGGGAAGGGCGTGCCGGAGATCGAGAACCGGCCGGACTGGCACGGCAAGGCGCTCGAGCCGGACCAGGCCGAGCGCGCCGTCCAGGCCCTCGGTGGCGTGCGGCAGATCCGGGTCGCCGGCCCGCGGCCCGCCGCCGCGCCGCCGGCACCGACCCCCGCCGGGAAGGCGCCGGAGCTGCCCCAATACGAAAAGGGGGCGAAGGTGGCCACCCGCAACGCGTACGGGGACGCGCTGCTCGCGCTGGGCGTCCGGCCCGACGTGGTGGCCCTCGACGGCGAGGTCAGCGACTCGACGCGGGCGGACAAGTTCGGCGAGGCGTACCCGGACCGGTTCTTCGAGATGTTCATCGCCGAGCAGCAACTGGTCGCCGCCGCGGTGGGCCTCCGGGTCCGCGGCTACCGGCCCTTCGCCGCCACCTTCGCCGCGTTTCTCTCCCGCGCCTACGACTTCATCCGGATGGCCGGCATCTCCCGGGCCGACATCGCCCTCGCCGGCTCGCACGCCGGCGTGGAGATCGGCCCGGACGGCCCCTCGCAGATGGGGCTGGAGGACCTCGCCGCCCTGCGCGCCGTGCACGGGTCGACCGTGCTCTATCCCAGCGACGCCGTCTCCTGCGCGGCCCTGGTCGCCGCCATGGTCGACTGCGAGGGCGTCAGCTACCTGCGCACCACCCGGGGCAAGTACCCGGTGCTCTACGACAACGGGGACGACTTCCCGATCGGCGGCAGCAAGCTGCTCCGCGACGGGAGCGACGTCGCGCTCATCGCCGCCGGGGTGACCGTGCACAACTGCCTGGCGGCCGCCGACGAGCTGGCCCGTGAGGGGATCGACGCCCGGGTCGTCGACCTCTACTCGGTCAAGCCGGTCGACCGGCAGCGGCTGCTCGACGCCGTGCGCGACACCGGTGGCCGGTTGGTGGTGGTCGAGGACCACTACCCGCAGGGCGGGCTCGGCTCCGCCGTGCTGGAGTCGCTGGCCGATCTGGCCGAGCCGGTGCGGGTGAGCCACCTGGCGGTACGCGGGCTGCCCGGCTCCGGGACCCCGACCCAGCAGATGGACCGGGCGGGCATCGGCGCCCACGCGATCGTCAGCGCGGCCCGCGCCCTGGCCTGACGGCCACCCGCCGAGCCGGCGGGTGAGCCCGAGTCACCGCCGCAGCCGGATCTCCGCGGGATCCCGGTCGCTGCGCAGCCCCTTCCAGGAGGGGTGGCGGAGCCGGCGGTCCGGGGTCCAGGACCGGAAGGTGACGTCGCCGACCAGCACCGGGTCGACCCAGACCGCGTGGCGGGCCTGGTCGCGCGGCACCGGGTCGGCGAAGGGCGGGTCCGGCCGGGTCAGCGGCTCCAGGCGGCCCGCCAGGTCGCGCAGCACGGTCTGGGTGAAGCCGGTGCCCACGTGCCCGATGTACTGCAGCCGGTCGTGCTCGTCGTACATGCCGAGCAGCAGGGATCCGATGGTGCCGGCCCGGCGCCCGGCGCCCGGCTTCCAGCCGCCCACGATCACCTCGACGGTCTCGTTCAGCGGCACCTTGACCCACGCCGAGCCCCGGCGGCCCGGCTCGTACGGCGAGCGGAGCTGCTTGGCGACCACCCCTTCCAGGCCGAGTTCGGCCGCCGCCGTGGCCAGGTCCCGACCGGCCTCGCCGGTCCAGTAGGGCGGCGTCTCGACACTTTCGCCGCTGAGCCCCAGCTCCTCCAGCGCCGCGCGGCGTTCCGTGTACGGCAGGACCGTGGTGTCCCGCCCGTCGAGGTGCAGCAGGTCGAACAGGTAGTAGCGGACCGGAGTCGAGGCGACCAGCGTGGCGGCCGGCGCCCGCACGTGCATCCGGCGCTGGAGCGCGGAGAAGCTGGGCCGGCCGCCGGCGTCGAGCGCCACGATCTCGCCGTCGAGCACCGCACGCCGCCCGGCCAGCAGGTCGGCCAGCTCGCCCAGCTCCGGGTACGCCCGGGTGACGTCCCGGTCGTTGCGGCTGAGCAGCCGGAGCCCGCCGTCGACGTACGCCACCGCGCGGACCCCGTCCCACTTGAACTCGTACCCCCAGCCGGGCCCGGTGGGCAGCGCGCCGGCGCCGGCGAGCATCGGCGGCACGAGCGTCGGCATCCTGGCGGCCACGTCCCGATCATGGCCGTCGCGGTCCGGGCGGACGCCCGTTTCCGGTCTTTTGCCCGGACGAGTGGGGAGCGCGGTCGTTTGTGGGGGTCGCCGGTGGGTAGCCACGCGGTCACCGGGACGGAAGGACCGACGATGGCGGAGCTGGAGTTCGTGGCGAAGGTGGCCGCACGGGCGGGCGTGCCGGCGGAGACCGCGCGATCCCTGACCGAGGCCACCCTGCGCACCCTCGCCGAGCGGATCAGCGGCGGCGAGGCGGCGGACCTGGCCGACCACGTGGCGCACGAACTGCGCCCGCTGCTGGCCCGGGCCCGCCCGGAGGAGCCGGAGGCGTTCGGCTACGACGAGTTCCTGCGCCGGGTGGCCGACCGCGCCGGGACGGCGCCGGACCTGGCCGAGCGCGGTGCGCGGGCCGTGCTGCAGACCCTGCACCGGGTGGTCGGGCACATGGAGTTCGAGCACGCGCTGGCGCAGTTGCCGCGGGAGATCGGGGAGCTGGCCCAGCCGTTGCCCCGCACGCCCTGACCGGCCGCCGGGATGGCCGAAACGCCCGCCGGCGGCTCCCCGTGGGGCGTCCGGTCGGCCGCTAGGTTGGGCTGATGACCGCCCTGAGCTTCGACCGCCACCGCGCCGAGATCGTCGCCCAGAGCGACCTGCTCCGCACCCACCTCGACGGGGCCGACCTGACCACGCCGGTCGCCTCCTGCCCGGGGTGGAACGTCGGCCAACTGGCCCGGCACCTCGGCGGCGGCCAGCGCTGGGCGGCCGGGGTGGTCCGCAGCCGGGCCGAGCGGCCGCCGTCGGACGCCCACTTCCGCGACCTGGCGCCCTACGCCCGGGAGGAGGCGGCGGTGGTCGGCCCCTGGCTGGTGGAGAGCGCCGCCGCCCTGGCCGACGCGCTCGGCGAGGCCGGCCCCGACGTGGCCACCTGGACGCCGCTGCCGGTGCCGGCCGCCGGGGTGTTCTGGGCGCGCCGGTTCGCCAACGAGACGCTGCTGCACCGTGCCGACGCCGCCCTCGCGCTGGGCGTGGACTTCGCCGTCGACCCGGCGGTGGCGGTCGACGCGCTGGACGAGTGGATGGAGCTGGGCTCCCTGCCGCAGATGCTGGACATCTATCCGCACCGGCGCGACCTGCTCGGCCCGGGCTGCACCCTGCACTTCCACGCCACCGACGTGCCCGCCGAGCTGGGCGCGGAGTGGCTGGTGGACCTCACCGGGGACACCCTCGCCTGGCGGCGGGCGCACGAGAAGGCCACCGTGGCGGTCCGCGGCCCGGTGACCGAGCTGCTGCTGATGATCTACCGGCGGCGCCCGGTCGACACCGAAGTGGTCGAGGTCCTCGGCGACGCGACGCTGCTGGACCGCTGGCTGGCGGCGGTCGCGTTCGGCTGAGCGGGCGTCGCCGACCGCGCGAGGTGATGCGTGGTCAGCCCACCGGGTCCGGTTCGGTCGTCTGCTCCCACATCGACTTCATCTCGTCGAATGCCTGCTCCATGATCTGCACCATGGCGCGGCGGGCCGCTTCGCCGTCGCGGCGCTGGATCGCCGAGGCCACGTCGGCGTGCAGCTGCAGCGCCTGCTGGTCCGGGTGGTGCGGCATGAGGTGGTAGTGGTGGCGGCCGGTGAGCACCTCGGCGACCAGTTCCCGGAGCTTGCCGAACATCTCGTTGCCGGAGGCGGCCAGGACCCGCCGGTGGAACTCGATGTCGAGGCGGAGGAACCGGTCCTCGTCACCGGCCTGGCCGGCGGCCCACATCTTCGCCGCGATCCCGACCAGGTCGCTGGCGTCGTCGGGGGAGATCCGGCCGGCGGCCAGCCAGGCGGCGTGCGGCTCGACCGCGGTCCGCAGCTCGGTGATCGAGCGGAGCTGCGCCATCCGCCCGGCGGAGGCGAGCCGCCAGCGGATGAGCTGCGGGTCGAAGACGTTCCACGCCTCGGCGGGTCGGATCATGACGCCGACCCGGCGCCGCGTCTCGATGAGGCCCATCGACGCGAGCACCCGGAGGACCTCGCGGATCACCGACCGGGAGACCGCGTGCCGGTCGACGAGCTCGTCGATGTTGAGCACCGAGCCGGCGGCCAGTTCGCCGCCGCAGACGGCCGTGCCGAGTTCGTCGAGTACGCGGGCGTGCAGCCCGGTCTCGCCCCCGGAGGAGGAGTGATCCACGGGTCGGAGCATATCAGTTGGCAATCAACCCTTGAATAAATCCGCTTTTTCGGCCTAGCATCCGGTCGTTAAGCGGACGTTACAGCGTTGTGGCGCTCTTCCCCCGGGGCGGCGACCACGAGAAAAGGAGAGATGACGTGCGACGTCGATCGATATTCGGTACGTCTCTGGCCGTGGTCGTCGCCATGGGCCTGGCCGCCTGCGGCGGCGGCGGTGACGACAGCGGCGCGTCCAAGACGGTGCGGGTGACGCTCGCGAACCACGTCTGGACCGAGAACATCAAGGCGGCCCTGCCCGAGTTCGAGAAGCAGACCGGGCTCAAGGTCGAGATCACCCAGCTCGGCGAGGACCAGCTCTCCGACCAGTACAACGTCAAGCTCAACGCCGGCTCGTCCGACCTCGACGTGATGATGTACCGGCCCCTCCAGGAGGGGAAGCTCTTCGCCAAGAACAAGTACCTGGCCGACCTCTCCGACCACGTGAAGTCCAACAAGGACTGGGACTACTCCGACTTCCAGTCCGGCCCGGTCGAGGCCACCAGCTACGAGGGCAAGCCGGTGGGCGTGCCGATCATCACCGAGCAGGAGGTCCTGTACTACCGCAAGGACCTGCTCGCCAAGGCCGGCCTGAGCGCCCCGCCGAAGACCCTCGACGAGCTGAAGACCGCGGCCGCGAAGATCAAGGCCAGCGTTCCGGGCACCGCGGGCTTCGTCGCCCGGACCGGCAAGTCGCCGGCGGTCACCCAGTTCTCCAGCTTCCTCTACAGCTTCGGCGGCGACTTCGTCGACGGCAGCGGCAAGGCGACCGTCAACAGCGACGCCGCCAAGCAGGCGTACGCCTTCTACGGCGGCCTGATCAAGGACTCCGGCCCGGCCAACGTCAGCACCGACATGAGCTGGCCCGAGGCGATGGCCATCTTCACCCAGGGCAAGGCCGCCTTCTACACCGAGGCCAACTCGCTCTACAAGAACGCCACCGACCCGGCCAAGTCCAAGGTGTCCGACACCGTCGGCTTCGCGCCGTTCCCGGCCGGCCCGGCCGGCTCCAAGCCGTACAACATCCCGTCGTGGGCGCTGGGCATCAACGACGCCTCGAAGAACAAGAGCAACGCCTGGAAGTTCGTCGAGTGGGCCACGAGCAAGGAGCAGACCCTCGCTCAGCAGAAGGCGGGCGTGCCGAGCGCGCGTACCTCGGTCTGGGCCAACCCGGAGGGCACCGCGAACTACCCGAAGGACCTGGTCGAGGCCATCAACGCGAGCACCAAGGGCGGCGTCGCCCATGACCGGCCCGTCGTGGTGAAGGTGGGCCAGGCCCGCGAGCTCGTCGGCCAGCCGATCGTCGACGCGATCACCGGCAAGGACCCGGCGGCCGCGGCCGACACCGCCAACGACGCCTTCCAGAAGTTCCTGGACGACGAGGCCAAGTAACACGCGCGCGGGTGGTGGGGCGTTCGCCCCGCCACCCGCGTACCCCTGTCGGTCCGCCCACCCCGGAGATCCCATGGCAACCGTCACCACCCCCAGCCGCGCGCCCGGCGGCGCCGGCGTCATGCCCGACACGCCCGGCTGGGCGCGCTGGGCCAACGACCACCGCAAGTGGCTCTTCGCCGCGCCCGCGATGGCCTTCGTCGGCGCCCTGATCGTGATCCCGCTGGGCTGGACCGCCTGGCTCAGCCTCACCGACGCCGAGGGGTCCGTCCGCGCCGAGAGCGAGTTCGTGGGCTTCCAGAACTACCTCGACGTGCTGTCGGACACCGACCGGTTCTGGCCGGCGGTCGGCCGTACCGCCGGCTTCACCCTCGTGGCGCTGCTGTTCGAGGTGGTCCTCGGCATGGCCATCGCGCTGCTGCTGTGGCGGCCGTTCAAGGGCCAGAAGTGGGTCCGGGTCGCCATCCTCATGCCGCTGGTCGCCACCCCGGTGGCCGTCGGCATGATGTGGCGGCTCATCTTCGACCCGAACATCGGCCTGGCCAACCAGGTGCTCGGCTGGTTCGGGATCGGCCCGCAGCCGTGGCTCGCCGGCCAGCACTCCGCCCTGCCCACCACGATCTTCATCGACGTGTGGCAGTGGACGCCGATGGTGGTGCTGATCCTGCTCGCCGGGTTGAGCTCGCTGTCCGAGGAGCCCCAGGAGGCGGCGCGGATCGACGGCGCCAGCACCTGGCAGCGGTTCCGCCACGTCACCCTGCCGCTGCTGATGCCCACGGTGATCGTCGCGATCCTGCTGCGTGGCATCGACGCGCTGAAGACCTTCGACATCCTCTACGCCACCAAGGGCCGCGGCGGCGGCTCCTTCCACGAGGTGGAGACCCTCAACGTGTACGCCTACGGGCTGAGCTTCGACTACAACGAGTACGGCGTCTCGTCCACCGTCCTCATCCTCTTCTTCCTGATCATCATCGGGTCGATGTGGGCCCTGACCGCCCGGCGCAAGGAGGCCAAGCGATGAAGGCCAGTCCCGCGTACCGGGTGTTCCGGGTGGTGGCCCTCGTCGTCGTGGTGCTGTCGCTGGTCACGCCGCTGCTGTGGATGATCGCCGCGTCCTTCAAGACCAACGTCGACATCTACGACACCGGCAAGGCGCTGGTCTTCTCGCCCACCCTGGACAACTACGCGACCGTGCTCAAGCAGTCGCACTACGTCCAGTTCATCGGCAACAGCCTGTGGGTGGCGTTCGCCGCCACCGTGCTGTCGCTGATCCTCGGCGTGCCGGCCGCCTACTCGATGAGCCGCTTCAACATGAAGAAGTCGGCCCTGGTGGTGCTGATGGCCCGGGTCATCCCCGGTGTCTCGCTGCTGGTGCCCTGGTACTACGTCTTCTCCAACCTGCAGCTGGTCGGCGGCTTCACCGTGCTGATCCTCAGCCACATGTTCGTCTCGCTGCCGCTGATCGTCTACATCATGATGGGCTTCTTCGACGGCCTTCCCGAGGAACTGGAGGAGGCGGCGCTGGTCGACGGGCTCACCCACATCGGCGCGTTCCGCCGGGTCACCCTGCCGTTGTCGGTGCCGGGCATCGCCACCGCCGGCATCCTGTCCTTCATCTTCTCCTGGAACAACTTCATGTTCGCCCTGGTCCTCTCCGGCGCGGACACCAAGACCCTGCCGGTGGCGATCTTCGACTTCGTCGGCTACGCCAGCATCGACTGGGGCGGCCTGATGGCCGCGGCCACCGTGGTCACCCTGCCGATCATGGTGATCGCCCTGTTCGTGCAGAAGTACGTGGTCTCCGGCCTCACCGCCGGCGCGACGAAGGGCTGAGCACCGTGACCACCATCGCGCGCATCGAGACCTTCCTGGTCGCGCCCCGCTGGCTCTTCGTCCGGGTGGAGACCGAGTCCGGCATCGTCGGCTGGGGCGAGGCCACCTGCGAGGGGCGCTCCGAGACCGTCCGCGCCGCGGTCGACCAGCTCGCCGAGATGCTGATCGGCCGGGACGCGTTGCGCATCGAGGACCACTGGCAGGTGCTGACCAAGGGGTCGTTCTACCGGGGCGGGCCGATCCTGGCCAGCGCCGTGGCCGGCCTCGACCAGGCGCTCTGGGACATCGCCGGCAAGCACTGGGGCGCGCCCGTGCACCAGCTGCTCGGCGGCCCGGTCCGGGACCGGATCCGGGTGTACGGCTGGGTCGGTGGCGACGAGCCCGGCGAGGTCCGCGACCAGATCAGCGCCGCCGTCGAGACCGGCCTCACCGCCGTCAAGATGAACGCCTCCGGCCGGATGAGCGCGGTGGCCTCGGTGGCCGAACTCGACGGGGTGGTCCAGCGGGTGGCCGCCGCCCGCGAGGTGCTCGGTGAACACCGGGACGTGGCGGTCGACTTCCACGGCCGGTTCAGCCTGGCCAGCGCCCGCCGGGTCGCCCCGCTGCTCGAGCCCTACCGGCCGTTCTTCCTTGAGGAGCCGGTGGTGCCGGAGAACTCGCACCTGATCGGCGAGTTCGTCCGCTCCACCACCACGCCGGTGTCCACGGGCGAGCGGCTCTACAGCCGGCAGGAGTTCCTGCCCGTCCTCCAGGCCGGCATCGCGGTCGCCCAGCCGGACCTCTCGCACGCCGGCGGCATCACCGAGGTCCGCAAGATCGCCGCGCTCGCCGAGGTGTACGACGTCCAGCTCGCCCCGCACTGCCCGCTCGGCCCGATCGCCCTCGCGGCCTGCCTCCAGGTCGGCTTCGCCACGCCGAACTACCTGATTCAGGAACAGAGCATCGGCATCCACTACAACCTCGGCGCCGAGGTGCTCGACTACTGCCTCGACAAGACGCCGCTGACCTTCGTGGACGGATACGTCGAGCGGCTCACCGGGCCCGGCCTGGGCATCGAGATCGACGAGGCGGCGGTGCGCGCCGCCGACAAGCGCGGCCACGCCTGGCGCAGCCCCATGTGGCGGCACCGGGACGGCTCCTACGCGGAATGGTGACCAGATGACCCTCGACCTCACCGCCGAACTCACCGCCACCCGCCTGCTTGCGGTCATCCGCGGCACCGACCCCGCCGCCGCCATCGCCACCGGCACCACACTGCTCGCCGAGGGCGTCCGCGTGATCGAGGTGGCGCTGACCACGCCCGGCGCGCTCGACGCCATCGCCGCGATCCGGGCCGCCGCCCCGCCCGGCTCCCTGGTCGGCGCGGGCACCGTGCTCACCCCGGCCGCCGTCGCCGACGTGGCCGCGGCCGGCGCGCAGTTCGTCGTCACCCCGGCCGTCGTCGACTCCATCGGGGAGGCGGCCCGCCGCGGGCTGCCGGTGGCCGCCGGCGCGCTCACCCCCACCGAGGCGTACGCGGCGGTCCGGGCGGGAGCCGCGGCCGTGAAGCTCTTTCCGGCCTCGCTGGGCGGGCCCGCGTACCTGAAGGCGCTGCGCGACCCGTTCCCGGACATCCCGTTCGTCGCCGTCGGTGGGGTGGGGCTGGCCGAGCTGCCCGGCTACCTCGCCGCCGGGGCGATCGCCGTGGGCGTCGGCGGGCCGCTGGTCGGCGACGCGGCCTCCGGCGGGGACCTCGACGCCCTGCGCGCCCGGGCCCGCGCCTACGTCGCCGCCGTCGCATGACCGTCGACCTGCTCACCTTCGGCGAGGCGCTGGTCTCGCTGCGCTCGGCCGGGCCGCTCACGGCCGGTGGCGCGCTCACTCCGCACCTGGCCGGGGCGGAGTCCAACGTGGCCGTCGGGCTGGCCCGGCTCGGCCACCGGGCGGCCTTCGCCGGCCGGGTCAGCGACGACGAGCTCGGCGGCTTCCTGCTGCGCCAGCTCCGCGCCGAGGGCGTCGACGTGACGCACGTGGTCCGCGACCCCGAGCGCCCCGCCGGGCTGATGTTCCTGGAACGGCGCACCGCCGACCTGACCCGGGTGCTCTACCAGCGCGCCGGCTCGGCCGGGTCGGCGCTGGGCGTCGACGACCTGCAGCCTGCCCTGGCGGCCGGCGCCCGGGTGCTGCACCTGACCGGGATCACCCCGGCGCTCTCCGACTCCGCCCGGGCGGCCACCGCGTGGGCGGCCGAGACCGCCGCCCGGGCCGGCACGCTGGTCTGCCTCGACGTCAACCACCGGGCGAAGCTCTGGTCCCGGGACGCGGCGCGGGCCGTGCTCACCCCGCTCGCCGGGCACGCCTCGGTGGTGGTCGCCTCCGCCGACGAGCTGGACCTGGTTGGCGCGGCCGGCGCCGACGAGGAGACGCTGGTGGCCGGGCTGCTGGCCCGGGGCGTGTCGACCGTGCTGGTGAAGCTCGGCGGCGACGGGGCCCGCGCGTACACCCGGGAGGGCCGCCGGGACGCGGCGGCGCTGCCCGTGACGGCGGTCGACACCGTCGGCGCGGGGGACGCCTTCACGGCCGGCTACCTCTCCGGCCACCTGGACGGCCTCGACCTGGCCGGGCGGCTGCGCCGCGCGGTCACCCTCGGCGCCTTCGCCGTCGCCGGATCCGGCGACTGGGAGACCCTGCCGCGCCGGGATGAGCTGTCCCTCCTGGACGACCGGCAACCCGGCAGCACCCTTCGCTGACCCACCCCGAAGAAAGGCACCCGCGTGAAGATCGTCGCAGCGGACGTCGTCGTCACCAGCCCGGACCGCAACTTCGTCACCCTCAAGATCACCACTGATGAGGGGCTCACCGGGCTGGGCGACGCCACCCTCAACGGCCGGGAGCTGGCCGTCGCGTCCTACCTGGCCGACCACGTCGTCCCCCTGCTGATCGGGCGGGACCCGCACGGCATCGAGGACACCTGGCAGTTCCTGTACCGGTCGGCCTACTGGCGGCGCGGACCGGTCACGATGGCGGCCATCGCCGCCGTCGACGTCGCGCTCTGGGACATCAAGGCCAAGGCCGCCGGGATGCCGCTCTACCAGCTCCTCGGCGGCGCGTCCCGGACGGGGATCATGGCGTACGGGCACGCCTCCGGACGGGACCTGCCCGAGCTGTTCGACTCCATCCGCGCCCACCTCGAGCTGGGGTACCGGTCGATCCGGGTGCAGACCGCGGTGCCCGGCATCAACGCCGTCTACGGCGTCGCCGCCCAGCCCAGCATCGACGGCAAGCGGTACGACTACGAGCCCGCCCAGCGCATCCCGCTGCCCGCCGAGGAGGACTGGGACACCCGCGCGTACCTGCGCCACCTGCCGGCCGTGTTCGAGGCGGTCCGCAACGAGTTCGGCCCCGAGCTGCCGCTGCTGCACGACGGCCACCACCGGATGACCCCGATCCAGGCCGCGAAGCTCGGCAAGGCGCTCGAACCGTACGACCTGTTCTGGCTGGAGGACTGCACCCCGGCGGAGAACCAGGAGGCGTTGCGGCTGGTCCGGCAGCACACCACCACCCCGCTGGCCATCGGCGAGGTCTTCAACACCGTGTGGGACTACCAGACGTTGATCCGGGAACAGCTGATCGACTACGTCCGGTCCGCCGTCACCCACACCGGGGGCATCACCGCGATGCGCAAGCTGCTCGACTACGCCGCCCAGTACCAGATCAAGTCCGGCATCCACGGCCCGACCGACATCTCGCCGGTCGGCATGGCCGCCGCGCTCCACCTGGACCTGGCCATCCACAACTTCGGCATCCAGGAGTACATGCAGCACGGCCCGCTCACCAACGAGGTGTTCCGCCAGTCGTTCACCTTCACCGACGGCTACCTGCACCCGGGCGAGCAGCCCGGCCTCGGCGTGGAGCTGGACGAGGAGGCGGCGGCCCGGTACCCGTACCAGCCGGCGTACCTGCCGTTCAACCGGCTCAAGGACGGCACCGTCCATGACTGGTGAGCGGCCGTCCACCCGACACGTCGTGGTGATGGGCGTGTCCGGGGCGGGCAAGACGACGGTGGCCCGGGGGATCAGCGAGCTGACCGGCCTGCGCTTCGCCGAGGCCGACGAGTTCCACTCGGCGGCCAACGTGGCCCGGATGCGCGCCGGCGTCCCGCTGGACGACGAGGACCGCTGGCCCTGGTTGCGCGCCCTGGCCGGGTGGATGGCGGACCGGCACGCCGAGGGGGTGTCCACCGTGCTGACCTGCTCGGCGCTGAAGCGGGCGTACCGGGACGTGCTGCGGCAGGGGCCGGCGGTCGTGGAGTTCCTGCACCTGGACGGGGCGGCCGAGCTGATCCGGGACCGGTTGGATCGGCGGGTCGGGCACTACATGCCGGCGAGCCTGTTCGACTCGCAGCGAGCGATCCTGGAGCCGCTGGGACCGGACGAGTCCGGCGTGGTACTGGAGGTGGCGGCGCCGCCGGACGAGCTGGTCCGGGCGGCCGTCGGGCGACTGGGCCTGCCGTTGCGCGCCGCGGTCGCCGGCCGCTGACGGGCGGTCAGTCCGGGAGGGCGTCCAGGTAGACCCAGCGGCCGTCCTCCCGGACGAACCGGCTCCGCTCCTCCAGCGTGCCGGGCCGGCCGGCTTCCCGGTAGTGCGCGCGGAACCGGACGGTGCCCTCGGCGTCGAACAGGCCGCCCCGGTCGGTGTCGAGCACCTCCAGCCGGGTCCACCGGGTGGCCGGGTCCGGCCGCAGGCGGGCCGGCCGGGTGCGGGAGTGCCAGCTGCGCAGCAGGTGGTCGGTGTCGCCCACGGCGAAGGCGCTGTACCGGGAGCGCATCAGCGCCTCGGCGGTGGCCGCCGCCGAGACGCCCCGGTGGATCGGGCCGCAGCAGTCCGGGTACGGCAGGCCGGAGCCGCACGGGCAGGGCCCGCCAGTCGGGTCGGCCGCGCTCCGGCGGGCACCACGTTTCGCCACCCGGTCATTCTCGCCGACGGCTCACCGGGCGCCCGTCCGGGCCGTCCGCCGGGTGCCGAACGACTCCATGGTGGTTGCCTTCTTCGCCGGCGTACGCGTCTCGGCGACCCGGCGGGCCTTGGCGGCGCGGTCGGCGGCCTTCTTGACGGTGGCGGCGTGGGCCGTGCCCTTGGGGGCCGGGGTCCGCTTGGCCGTGGTCCGCGTGGCCGGGGCCTTCTTCACCGTCGACCTGGTGCCGGGCGCCCTCTTGGCGGGGGCCTTCGCGGCGGTGGCCTTCTTCGTCGTGGCCTTCGTGGCGGGAGCCTTCTTGGCCGTGGCCTTCGTGGCGGGGGCCTTCTTCGCCGCGGTGGTGGTCTTCTTCGCGGCGACCGCCTTCGCGGTGGGCCGCCGGGTGGGCGTCGCGGTGGTGGCCGAGGTGTCCTTCTTCCGCGCCACCCGCGCGGTGGTCGCCGTCGGCTTCTGCCCGGGGGCCTTGGCCGCGGTCGTCCCGGTCGCCCGCTTGGTGGCGGTGGCGACCTTCTTCGCCGCGGCCTTGTTCGGCATCGGGGCCTTGCGCGCCCCGGTGGCTTTCCTGGCGCTGCTCGGTCTGGTGGCCGCCTGGGCCATCGTTCCTCCTCGCGGTCCGCCGCGGCCTGGACGGGTGGTGGGGCGCGTCCGGCGACGTCGGGCCGGCCGGCCCGCGCGGCGCGCGTGTCTTCCCACCGCGCCGGGTGGTCAAACCCGGCGCGGACGATCCGTCGATTGGCTCAGTCATCGGCGCGTGGATTGGCTCTGCTGATGGGCCACTTGGCGGCCTACCGTCGACAAGGCAACCGACACCTCCGAAGGGACCGAGACGACGATGCCCACCGCCGACATGTGGTTCGACCCGCGCTGCCCGTGGGCCTGGAACGCCTCCCGCTGGCTGCTGGAGGTGGAGCGGGTGCGCAGCGTGCCGATCCGCTTCCACGTGATGAGCCTGTCCCTGCTCAATGAGGGGCGCGAGGGGCTGGAGGAGTGGTACCGGGAGTGGCTGAAGCCCGGCCTGGGCCCGGTCCGGGTCTGTGTGGCCGCCGAACAGAAGTACGGCCCCGAAGTGCTGCGCGACCTCTACACGGCGCTCGGCGAGCGGATCCACCACGAGCGCGCCCCGATCGGCCGGAAGTTGTACGTGGCGGCGCTGACCGAGGTCGGCCTGCCCGCCGAACTGGCCGACGCCGCCGACACCACCGACCACGACGAGGCGCTGCGGGCCAGCCACCACGCCGGGCTGGCGCCGGTCGGCGAGGACCTCGGCACGCCGACCATCCACGTCACCCACGCCGACGGGCGGGTGCACGCGTTCTTCGGGCCGGTGCTGGCCCCGATCCCGCGCGGCGAGGAGGCCGGCCGGCTCTGGGACGGGGTGCTGCTGGTCTCCGGCACCGACGGGTTCTTCGAGCTGAAGCGGGCGCGTACCCGCCGGCCGATCGAGCACTGAGCCGTGTCCGGTCGTCTGCTCCCCGCGCCCGGATCCGCCTGACCCGGCCGCGGCGGGGGGGGGGGGGGGGGCCCCGCCCCCCCCCCCCCCCGGCCCCCCC